>CAXNIC010000375.1:0-4948 GCA_964201945.1 Alphaproteobacteria bacterium | reverse complement strand
CGCCAGGAGCCGATCGAGGAAGTCGTCATCGACGTCGACGAGGCCTATTCGGGCGTGGTCGTCGAGAAGCTCTCCGAGCGCAAGGCCGAGCTGACCGAGATGCGTCCGGCCGGCGCCGGCAAGCAGCGGCTGGTCTTCCTCTGCCCGTCCCGCGGCCTGATCGGCTACCACGGGCAGTTCCTCACCGACACCCGCGGCACCGGCGTCATGAACCGGATCTTCCACGGCTACGGCCCGTGGCGCGGCAACATTCCCGGCCGCCGCCAGGGCGTGCTGATCTCGACCGAGCCAGGCGAGGCCGTCGCCTTCGCTCTCTGGAACCTGGAAGCGCGCGGCACGCTGTTCACCGACCCCGGCGTCAAGGTCTACCAGGGCATGATCATCGGCGAGAACAGCCGCGCGCATGATCTCGACGTCAACCCGGTGAAGACCAAGAAGCTCACCAACATCCGCGCCGCCGGCAAGGACGACGCCATCCTGCTGACGCCGCCTCGCCGGATGTCGCTGGAAGACGCCTTGGCCTACATCGAGGACGACGAGCTGGTGGAAGTGACGCCGAAGGCGATCCGTCTCAGGAAGCGCGCCCTCGATCCGAACCAGCGCAAGCGCGAAGCGAAGGCGGCCGAAGGTTAAGCCTCTCGGACCGGCGGCAACGCCAGAAGATGGTTGTCCCAGCGCGAGTCCTCTGACCGCGTGGACATATCTTCGTCGCTCCGCCTGACGTCGCCGCGCCCGCCGGTCAGCATGAATTCGCCGCTGCGATCGGCGGCGGCACCGCAGACGTCGGCGATCTCGATCGTCCGCATCACGCGTCCGTCCCTGGCATCGACCACGAGTGCCCGCCCCGACACCGGGCTGGTGACGCAGACCCGATCTCCCGACGCCGCCACGCTGCCGCAATAGCCGGCGAGCGACATCGGCGGGAAGTAGCGAAGCGCGCGTCCGTCGAATGCCGCCAGGAGCGGCAGAGCCCCCCGCTCCTTCCCCTGCTCCTGTCCGGCGACGAAGACCTTCCCCGACGCTCGCGCCATGTGGCGGAGGCTGATGGTGCGGAGGCCGGCCGGCGGCCGGATCTGGCGACGGAGCCTGCCGGTGCTGCCGTCGATCACGGCGATCGAGGTCTCGACCTCGCGGACATCGACGGGGGTTTTGCCCTCTGGCAGCCCGCCATTGGCAACCACGAGCCCGGCGTCGATCCAGAGAAGCTCGTGCGGATCGGTTCCGTGAGTCGACCAGGCATCGACCGCGTCCCATCCGCCCGCGTCCCGGAACACCAGGAGCCAGCCGCTGTCGTCGTCGACGCGCGTCGCCGTCGCGAACAGGCGCTGCCCGTCGGGCGAGAAGACCGCGTGGCCGTTGAAACGGAAGCCATCCGCCGGCCGCAGCATCGCCTCGACGGTGCCGGTCGCGACCGACACGATCAGCCCGTAATCGCCCGGGCGCCGGGCCATCAGGACGAGGCGGGCACCGTCCGGGGCGAGGCCGAGCCCATGGCCGCGTGCCGGCAGGTCCAGATCCCAGAGCCGTCCCCCGCCGGCCTCGAAGGCGCTCAGCGCGAAGCCCCCGCCCCGCAAGCCCCGCGCGCCGGCAAAGACGGAACCAGCGCCGGCACGAGTAGCCCCTGCCGCCATCGGCAGCAGGGCGGTGCCGAGAACGAAGGCGCGGCGATCAATCGCCATCAAGCGCGTTGAACCCGAGCGGAAGGCCGAGCGCCTCGGTCAGCCGTTCGGCAAGAACCGTCTTGAGCTGACCGGCATCCCGCCTCAGGCGCTCGACCGCGGTGCGCGCCGGTGCGGCCGCGACCGCCGTCTCCAGCGGCTGCCTGATCGCGGCGGCGGTGCCGCGCAAGGCCGCCAGGCGGGTCTTGATCTCGGCATCGAGCTTGGCGTCGGCGACGCCCGGGCTCATCACCGCATACAGCGTCTCGGCGGCGGCGAGATTGGCGCGGATGTTGTCCAGCGAGGCGCCGCTCCGCCAGCTCTCGGCAAGCCGGGGCTTCGCATCGCCGGCCGAGCTGCCGAGCGGCCGGGCGAGCTTGTGGTCGGCGACCAGCTCGATGGCGGTGTGCAGGCTCTTGAACAGCTCCAGCAACGCGTCCGACGGCGAGGCGTAGTTCACATGCAGGCCTTTGGCGGTGGCGAACTGCCGGCCGAAGTCCATCGGCGGACCGCGCCAGTCGGCCTCGATCCCCTTGGCCATGGCGGCGAGATTGGCCCCGACCGCGCGAAGCCATGAGCAGCGATAGGCGTCGCCCAGCAGCTTCTTGAACTCCGCCTCGTCGAAGAGCACGCGTTCGAGAGCGCCCAGTCCCTGGATCGCGATGCTGCCGCGGACGAAGCGATCCGAGGTGAGCGCCTCCGCCTCGCGCTTGGCGAAGACTTCGGCGAGCTGCCGGCTGGCGACGTTCCGTGCATCCGGCCAGAAGAGGAAGCGCGCGCGCCGATCGAACCACTCCGACGGGCCGAAGCGAAGATGCTGCGCCCCTTGCCAGGCCTTCATCGCCTCCCGCCACGCCGCCTGCAGGCGTGCCGCATCGGTGCAGGAGGCATCGGCCGCCGCCTGCAACGCCGCGGTCGCCACAGTCAGGCGCGCATAAGCCGGCAGGATGTGCTTTTCGACGGCCGCGGCATCGATCGCCGGCGCATCCACCGCCTGAGCCGGAGCGATGAAGGCGAGCAAGAGTGCGAGCGGAAGGAAAAGCTTCATTGGGACTCCAGAAAAGCGAGGAGCGCCGCTCGCGACCTGGCATCGAGGGCGACGACACGGTCGCGTGCGGCCTGGGCTTCGCCGCCATGCCAGAGGATCGCTTCCAGCACGTCGCGGGCGCGGCCGTCATGCAGCAGGAACGTGTGGCCGCTGACCGTGCGGGTGAGGCCGAGGCCCCAGAGCGGCGGGGTGCGCCAGTGCCGGCCGCTGGCTTTGCCTTCCGGCCGGCCGTCGGCGAGGCCGTCGCCCATGTCATGCAGCAGCAGGTCGGTGTAGGGCCAGATCGTCTGCCTGGAGAGATGCGGCCGATCCGGATCCTCGCCGGTGACATGGCTCGGCGTGTGGCAGGAGGCGCAGCCGATCTCGTCGAACAGGCGCTTGCCGTCGAGCACCTGGGCCTTCTTCGCGTCAGGGCGGGCGGGTACCGCCAGGTTCTGGGCGTAGAAGACGACGAGATCGAACATCTTCGCCGGCACCTCGACACCCTCCCCCTCGTCCCTGCCGTCGGGGGCCGCGAGGCAGGACGCCTGCGCCTTGGTGCAGTCGCCCGCCGCCAGAGAGAGCGGCGGGGTCGAGAGACCCATGTCGTTGGCGAAGGCGGCTGCGGCCTGGTCGGCGATCGTGGGCGCGCCGGCCTTCCAGCCAAAGCGGCCCAGCATCGGACGTCCGTGCACCCGGCTCCAGCTCGTCTGCGCGACGCCTCGGATGCCATCGCCGTCGCGGTCCTCGGGATCGGCCCGAGCCAGGATCTCCGCCTCGGGGATCAGCTCGAGCAGGCCCATCCCGATCATCGGCGGCGCCACGCGCGGCGACAGCATGGTCTCAGGATCCAGCGGGCCGTAGCGGAGGTCGGTGATGCGATAGCTCGGCCGGCGCAGCGTCACGGTCTTGCTGTCGGCGAGCGTCACCGGCTCGTCCCGGTAGTCGATCGCGACCTGGCCCTCGGCGTCGTGCCCCTGGACCGCGAAGGTCTGGAGCTGGCCGCCATAGACGGGTTCAGGTGTTGCCTCCGCCTCGTGCGTGGCGAGCGCGTTCCGCTCGGCGTCGGTCCGGGGCGGCACCGAGAGCTTGAGGAGCAGGCTGACCGCCGCCTCGCCGGGAACCGGCGGCTGGCCGCGTCCGTCCTTCAGATGGCAGTTCTGGCAGCCGCGTGCGTTGAACAGCGGGCCAAGCCCGTCCGAGCTCCGCGTCGAGCTCGGCGAGGAGACCCATTGCTTGCGGAAGATGCCGTCGCCGACCTTGAAGTCGAGCTGGCGTTCGAAACCGAGATTGGCGGAGAACTGCGAGAAGGCGCTGATGGTCCGCACCTTCACGTTCGTCGCAGCCCCGCCCGGACGATCCTCGCCGGCCACGAAGCCCGCTGCCGCCGCCAAGGCGATCGTCCCGGCGAACGGCAGCAGCAACAGGCCGGCGAGGGCTGCCCTCACTTCTTCCCGACCTTCTCCGGCGCGTCGAGGCTGTCCGAGCCTTCGATCTTGAGCTTGTCGATCTTCAGGGCCGAGGCGACGCGCTCCAGCGTCTTCGTCTGGTCGGTCAGGCGGTCGATCACCGCCTGGATCGCGGCATTGCCGGCGGCATTGCCCTCGGCCAGCATCTGGTCGTAGCGCTCGACCGTCTCCGCCCGCTGCTTCAGCGCCGCCGCGGCCGCCTGGGTCGCCGATAGCTTGGCGGTCATCTCGCGGTCGAGGTCGGCCGCCGCGCGCTGGACCAGCGAGGACAGGCCCGGCCCCTTGACCTCGGCGCCGCCGACCCGGCGATAGACGCCGGCATAGACCGCGACCATGCCGGCGATGTCGTAGAAGTGCGAGTTGTGGGTGTTGTCGGAGAAGCAGTCATGCTCCTCCTCGGGGTCGTGCAGCATGAGGCCGAGCTTCATGCGCTCGCCGGCGAGCTCGCCATAGGCGAGGCTGCCCATGCCGGTGACGATCGCGGCGATGCCCGCGTCGGGCTTGGCCAGCAGATCCGTCCTCGCCGCACCTTCGGCGCGCCACTGGGCAGCCATCCAGGCGAGATCGTCGACCAGCATCTGGGTCGCGACCGCAAGGTACTGGCCCCGCCGCTCGCAATTGCCGTGGGTGCAGGCGGAACTCTTGGCGTAGTCGGTCCAGGGACGGTTGCCGGCGCCGGGTCCGGTGCCGTTCAGGTCCTGGCCCCAGAGCAGGAACTCGATCGCGTGATAGCCGGTGGCGACGTTCGCCTCGACGCCGCCCGCCTCCTGCAGCGAGCGCAGCAGGCGCCAGCC
>CAXNIC010000374.1:0-4957 GCA_964201945.1 Alphaproteobacteria bacterium | reverse complement strand
GCTTCAGCTATCAGGCGCAAAGCTGGAAGACGCCACGCCGGGTAGTGGCGAAGGTCGAATGGCATCCGGGCCAGCTTTATCCAACAGTTGGATTTATCGTCACCAACCTGTCGCGACCGGCGGAGCGCGTCGTCGCCTTCTACAACGGGCGCGGCACCGCCGAGCAATGGATCAAGGAAGGCAAGAACGCGACGAAGTGGACACGGTTGTCATGCTGCTCGTTCGCTGCCAATGCGGTACGCCTCCAACTCCACGCACTCGCGTACAATTTTGCAAACTTCCTACGCACGCTGGCGCTACCTGACGGCATCGAGAAATGGTCGCTGACCAGCCTGCGGGAAAAGCTCGTGAAGATCGGCGCGAAGCTTGTCGCCCACGGCCGCTACATGACCTTCCAGATGGCCGAGGTCGCGGTGCCGCGTGATCTGTTCCGGCGCATTCTTCAGATGATCGACGGACTTCGACCAGAGCGACCGGCGAGATGTTGAGCCACCCGACTGCGCCGGCGCACGTGCCGACCAACGGGAGTACTGCGTCCGAAAACCTGCCGAACGGAGCAAAACATCTGATTCCGGCGGCAAAGCCGTGGATTGAGCGTAGGCAGAAGCGGGCCGGGGACGAAGTATGGGACCCTCGCGCTTTCGCTTTGCCTCAGGCGGCCCTATCCTTCCGCCACGGTGGCCGGATCGGCCGGCCATCTGTTGGGGGAATGTCGGCTACGATCGGCTGGCACCAGGGAGACAATGCCATGCCATCCAGCCAGGGCCGAATCCAGACGACCCATGTCGGCAGCCTGCCGCGACCGCCGGAGCTGGTGAGCGTTCTGTTGCGCCGCGCCAAGGACGAGCATGTCGACTCTGCCGCGTTCGACACCGCCGTGGCCGCGGCGGTGACCGCCGTCGTCGCCCGCCAGAAGCAAGCCGGCATAGACATTCCGAGCGACGGCGAGATGAGCAAGATCAGCTACGCCACCTACGTCACCGAACGCCTGACCGGCTTCTCAGGCGACAGCCCGCGGCGTGTGCCGGCCGACCTTCTGGAGGTCCCGCGCTACATGAAGCGCCTTGCCGACTCGGGCGGCACGCCGACGCTGAAGCGCCCCTGCTGCACCGGCGCCATCCACGTTCGCACCACCGAGCCGCTCGAGGCCGACCTCGCTCACTTCGCCTCGGCCCTGAAGGCGAGCGGCTACACGCAGAGCTTCATGAACGCGGCGGCGCCCGGCGTCATCGCCCTCTTCCAGCCCAACCGCTACTACCCTAACGACGAAGCTTACCTGGAGGCGCTCTCCCAGGCCATGGCGGCGGAATACCGACGCATCGTCGAGGCCGGCCACTATCTGCAGATCGACAGCCCCGACCTCGGCGCCGGACGTCATACGATGTATGCGGATCTGAGCGAGGACGAGTTCATCCGCCGGCTCGACGGGCACGTCGCCGCGCTCAACGCGGCCCTCGCCGGCATCCCGCAGGACCGCGTCAGGCTGCACCTCTGCTGGGGCAACTACGAAGGGCCGCACACCCACGACATCGCGATGGCGCGAATCCTGCCGACCGTGCTCCGGATTCGGGCCGGGGCCATTTCCTTCGAAGGCGCCAACCCCCGCCACGCCCATGAATGGGTCGTGTTCCGCGATATCAAGCTGCCGGAGGATCGTGTGATCATCCCGGGCGTAGTCGACAGCAGCACCAACTTCGTCGAGCATCCAGACTTGGTGGCCGAGCGCCTCTGCCGCTTCGCCGACATGGTCGGGCGCGACCGCGTGATCGCCGGCACCGACTGCGGGTTCGCCACCGTCGCCGACTGGAACGTCGTCGACCCCGACATCGTTTGGATGAAGCTGGAAGCGATGGTCGAGGGCGCGAGGCGCGCATCGCGCCTCCTGTGGAAGAACTGACGCCGACTCGCGCCACGCAACCAGGAGAGGCCGCCTCAATGCCGTCTGCCAAGTTCGCCATGGTCGCCACGACGCGGAACGAGCGTCACCTCCAGACCATGAAGCAGATCGGCGTCGATCACGTCGTCCACTACAGCATGGACGATCTGCCGGACTCTCTGGAGGAGTTGACCGATATCCGCGATCGCTATGCCTCATTCGAGCTGACCTGGGCCATTGCCGTTGGGATGAACGTCAAACTGCTGAGCCAAATCGCTCAGCGTCCTCTCACCCCTGACGGCGGCCAAAGTAACCTTCGCCTTGAAGGCCGGTGTGTGGTTCCGGCGCGGTCGTCTGCTCATCGTCTCTCCTGTTCGGAAGCCATCCTTGGCTCCCAGTCAGGCAGAAAATCCACTTATCGCCTTGTTCAGATTTCCCGAGCCAGCTCTCAGGCCCAGCCGCTAGATTTGGCCCGCAAAGTCATGAGAAGATTGTCGGATGGCAATTGATCCGGTTCTGGGGCCGAACGCAGACTTGGTCGGCGTGCGCGGCTCACGCGAGCGGCTGGAGACTCCGGCGCTCGTGCTAGACCTCGATGCGTTGGAACACAACATTGCGGACCTCGCGCGTCACGCCGCACGCAACGGCTACAAGCTCCGCCCGGCAGCCAAGGTCCACAAGTCGGTCGAGATCGCGCGTCGACAGGTCGCGGCGGGCGCGATCGGACAGTGCTGCGCGACGCTAGCCGAGGCAGAAATCCTGGTGGAAGCCGGCATCCCTGGCGTGTTCCTCTTCTCCTCGGTGGCAACACCCGGCAAGATCGCGCGGCTCGTGCGTCTTGCATCGAAGGCCAAAGACTTTCTGCTGGCCGTTGATGATCTTGCCAATGTCGAGGCGATTGGCGAGGCCGCACGCGCCGCCGGCACCAAAATGCGCCTGCTGGTCGATGTCGAGGTCGGTGGCCGGCGCACCGGTCTAGCCGATGCCGGCGCCGCGGTCGCGCTCGCTCAGCGCATCGCGCGTCACGACAGCCTGATCTATGCCGGTATCCAAGGCTATAATGGTGGCTTCCAATCCACCCCAAGTTTCGTCGAGCGTAGCGCGCTCCAGGCGCTTTGCGCCGAGGTCGTAAGCGGCGTGGTGGACCGGTTAAGGTTGGCGGGACTGCCGCCCGAGATCGTGACGGGCGGCGGCACCGGCAGTCATGCGATCGATGCCATGCAGGGCGTGTTCACCGAGGTTCAAGCCGGCTCCTACGTTTTCTTGGACATGAACTACATCGACGCCGACATGCGCGCGGACGAGGCACGCCCCTTCCGCCCGTCGCTGTTCGTGCGGACCACGGTCATCAGCGCGGCGCAGCCCAGCTTCGTCGTCACCGACGCAGGCTTGAAGGAGTTCGCGCGCGAGGGTAGGGCTGCCCCGCGCCCGTTCCGCGGCGCGCCCGAGGGCGCACGCTACGCGATCATTGGGGATGACATGGGACGGATCGAGTTTGCAGACCCGAACGACAGGCTGCCGGTCGGCCATGCGGTCGAGTGCCTGCCGCCGCACTGCTACGCGACACTAAACCTCTATCCTGTGTTCCACTGCGTGCGCGGCGATACGCTGGTCGACATCTGGCCGATCGATGCGCGGGCCACCCAATAAGGCCGTACGTCCGGCCGACCCCACGTTGACCGGGCGTGTTAGCGGATAGACTCGGCAGCGCGACCCCAAGCAGCTCGGCGGAGCGGTGCCGGGGCGTCGCCGCCGTCTGTGATCGCGTCGCTCGGAGGCGGTCGTGTTTAGAAAACTTACGGAGAATCCGCGTCGCAAGAGAGCAGCACTATCCTCGATCCCCGAATGTCATCAACCGTGACCTTCACCGGCAAACCGATCCGATGGCCGGTCGGCTTCTGAGCCAGGACAGGCTTCCTTAACAAACGCCTCATGCTGAGCTGGTCGAAGCATGAGTCGATAGCGCTCCGCGCCTGGACGAACCCGGTTGACCCGGGCAGCGATTTGTCCCGACATTCCCCCTCCATCAAAACGGGGTGGCAGCGGCATGCGCGACCGCAGTGGCAATCTGACCATCAAGGTCGATCCAAAGTGGATCGATCTCGCCCAGGAGTTCCGGAGGAAGCCCTTCGGCGGCCATACGCCGGCGCTTCAGGAGCTGCTTGCGGTGATGCGGACCAAGCCGATCGAGGGCCGCTACTTCCTGTGGCTCTCGAAGCCGCATAGCGAGTGGACGCTGGCGAAGATGTCGGAGACGCGGCCGCTGAAGCCGATCCTGATCGGCCCGACTTTCACCTCGCTCGAAGAAGCGGAGTGGCACGTGTTCAAGCTGCGCTGGGAAGCGATGACCGGCCAGAAGCTGGCGATCGCCTAAGGAGCGGATGATGGTCTCGGTCATGGGATACGCCGATCGCCGCAGCGTGCGTGTCGGCGAACCGATCCAGTTCAAGGTCAGCGTCGACGGATCGCCGACCTACAAGGCGACAATCGTGCGCCTGCTGAGTCCGCAGACCTTCCCCCAGCCGCATGCGCCCGAGTTCCGGTTCGATGCGATGCCATGCCCGTTCAACGGCGAGCATAGCGGCCAGCGTCACGAGATCCCGGCCGGCAGCTACGCCGAGATCCCGGCGCATCCGAAGCTGACGCGTCTGACCACCTGCACGCTCGCCGCCTTTGTCTGGCCGACAACTCCCGAAAAGGGCGAGCAGGCGATCATGGGCAACGCCGACGGCGCCGACGGCATCGGCCTCGTGATCGATGCCGAGGGCCGGCTCGCGCTCGCCGTCGGCACCCGGCGCTACGCGTTGCCGCGGAAGATGCGGCAGCGCCGCTGGAGCTTCGTCGCCGCCGCGATCGACGCGGCGGGCGGCACCGCGCTCGTCTACGCGCGCGAGGTTGAGCTCTTCCAGTTCGACGCACTAGGCCCGACGCAGCAGCGATTCGACCGCGTGCCCCGGCCTTCGCCATCCGAGCGACCATTCCGGATCGGCGCGCGGTCCGACGGTGCGAAGGCGATCCGCCACTACAACGGCAAGATCGAGCGGCCGCGCGTGCTCAACCGCGCGCTCACATACTCCGATC
>CAXNIC010000373.1:0-4984 GCA_964201945.1 Alphaproteobacteria bacterium | reverse complement strand
ATGGCCACGCCCTCTTGCCAAAACTTATCCGGGGGGTGAAGTTCACAAACGGGCTGGAGGTCATCGCCAAGGCGAACGACCTTCAGACCGCAACCGCCGCCGCCTGACAGATCAGGCCGTCACCAACTTTTGGCGATAGCTCTCGTTCGTGAGCGACTTCCGCCAGCCCAAGGGGCCGATCCGCATCACCGTCAGCCCGCCCAAGAACCTGTCGACGGCGGACATGGACAAGATCGAGGTCGCCAACGCCATCATCGACGTCTTCGGCGTCTCGGCGACCTATGCCGGCACCCGCCCCGGTGCGGCGCTCGCCGCGATCAAGCCGCCCCCCTCCACCGGCAGCGGAAACGCCGCCGCGGCTTCGGGCGGCGTCGCCTGCAAGCCCGGCCAGCGCCTGTTCGCCCATTCCGACGGCGGCTGGTGGTCGGCCACCGTCCGCGAGGCGACGCAGTCGAACCAGCGCTGCGTCGTTCGCCTCGAAGGCGGCGACAATGACGACGACGTGGTGATCGCCTCGGGCGACATGATGGCCTGGTCCATCGACGGCCCCGGCGAGGCGGCCAAGGGCTGCCGCAAGGGCGACCGCGTCTGGATCAAGTCGGAGGGCGGCTGGTACCCGGCGAAGGTCCAGCAGACCGCGCGGCGCGGTGCCGCCTGCGTCGTCCGCCTGGAGGGCGAGGACGACGAGGATGCCGAGGACGAGACCGTGGAGCTGCGCCGCGTCCGGGTGATCAAGCCCGCCGGCTGAAGCGGAGCGGCGGGATCAGCCCACTGCCGCCTTTCGAGCTGCGATCCGGATCGCCAGCGCCTGGAAGTCGGGCGGCGGCAGCCCGGCGACGGCATGAAGCGCCGTCAGCAGCACGTGGCCGCGCTTGGCCTTGAGGTCGAATCCGACGGACCCGGATGGCTTCGGGATGACGTCGGCAGCGCCCAGCTGCTTGGCCTTCCGGGCGACGTCCGTCCCCAGCTGGGCCCCGGCCGAAAGGACGATGACGCGCGCCTGGCTCAGCAGCTTGAGGCGCTTCAGCACCTCGAGGCCGTCCATCTTCGGCATCTCGATGTCGAGGATGATGACGTCGGGCTGGACCTTCATCGCCCGGATGATCGCCTCCGCGCCGTCCCCGGCCTCGTCGGTGACCTCGAAGTCGGGGTCGACGCCGATGATCTCCCTGACCAGGCCGCGGATCAGCGGCGAGTCGTCGACGACCAGCACCCGCTTTGGCCGATCTGCCACGCTTCCCCCGTCTCATCCCCTACGCAGCGGCGAAGCGAAGCGTCCACTCAAGACCTGCCGCTGTCAATCTGACGCAGGTCCCGGCCGGTGGCGCGCACACCGGGAATCCGCTCTACTCCTCATCTCGCCAGCAGGATCGAGCCTTCCCCCATGCGCAGAGCCCCGTGAGCCGACTGACCGATCTCCGACGGTTCCTCTATGCGCTGGTGGAGACCGGCTACCAGGGTTATCCGCCCGGTCGGACTTTCGACATCACGCTGGTGACGGTCATCGTCATCAATATCGCCGCCACCGCCATGGCGACGGTGCCGGAGACGAGCGAGGCGTGGCTCAGGCTCTACCGCCTCATCGAATGGGCGGCGGTCGCCATCTTCTCCCTCGAATACGTGGTCAGGGCCTGGGTCGCGGTCGAGGATCCCCGTGCACGCGCCACGAGGCCGTGGGCCTGGCGCCTGCGCTATCTGGCGACGCCGCTGGCGCTGGTCGACCTGGTCGCGATCCTGCCCAGCTACCTCGAGCTGATCTTCGGAGCCACCTGGGAGTTCACCCTGATCCTCCGGGTCCTCCGCCTGTTCAAGCTGCTGCGCTTCACCGGCGCGTTCGACACGATCTTCGCCGTTCTGCGTTCGGAGAGACGGCCGCTGATCGCGACCTTCTGCGTCATCGGCGTCGTCCTGCTGCTGATCTCGACCATGGCCTATGTCGCCGAGCGCGAGGCGCAGCCGGACAAGTTCGGCAGCATTCCCGCCGCGTTCTACTGGGGGATCGTCACGCTGGCGACGGTCGGCTACGGCGACATCGCGCCGATCACGCCGCTCGGCCGCGCCACCGGCGCGCTCGGCGCCGTGCTCGGCATCCTCACCTTCGCCATGCCGGCCGGCATCATCGCCTCCGGATTCATCGAGGAGCTTCGGCGGCGCGACTTCATCGTCACCTGGCAACTGGTCGCCCGGGTGCCGCTGTTCCGCCATCTGAGCGCGTCACGGATCGCCAGCGTCGCCCTGGTCCTCAAGCCGATGCGGTTCGAGTCCGGCGCGACCGTCTTCCGCAAAGGCGACGAGGCCGACGGCATGCACTTCGTGGTCTCCGGCGAGCTGGTGGTCGAGATCCCCGGTCACCCGGTGACGCTGAAGAACGGGGCCTTCTTCGGCGAGATGTCGTTGCTGGACGGCGGCAAACGCTCGAACACCGTGCGCGCGGTCACGTCCTGCGACCTGCTGCATCTCGGGGCCGGAGAATTCCGGCAGCTCCTCACCGCCACGCCCCACCTGGAGGCCGAGATCCGCCAGGTCGCGGGCGCGCGCCGGCGCGACAACGAGGCGCACGACCAGCCTTCCTAGACTCCGCGCAGCCCGAGATGGCGGAGGATGCGGCGCCCAGGCTCGGGCGCGGTGGCATCGAGCCGCGTCCAGCCGACCATGCCCGTTCGATAGTCCGCCATCTTGTCGAGAACGGCCGGGGTCGCATCCGACGCATCGCCGGTGCGGCCGGCGAGCCGGCGGCGAAGCTCAGCCTCCGGTGCCTCCAGCCAGAATCCTTCGAACGCGGCCCCGGCCGACCGCGCCATCGCCTCGACGGCGTCACGCTCCTCAGCCGCCATGAAGGTGGCGTCGAGCAGGACCGGATGCCCGGCGGCCAGCGTCTCGCCGGCGCGGCGCAGCATCTCGGCATAGACGCGGTCGCTTGCTTCCTTGGTATAGGTGGTGGGCGGAAGCCGCGTCAGCTCATCCACTTCGGCCAGCTGCTTTCGAATGACATCGCTCCGCCAATGCAGCGCCCCGACAACCCCGCCCAGCGACGGTGCGATCGACCGGGCGACAGTGGTCTTGCCCGTGCCCGGGAGGCCGCCGACCGCCACCGCCAGAGCCCGCGACGGCGCCAGCAGCCGGCGTGCCAGCTCGAGATAGGCCGCGATCTCCGCCGCTCCCGCCGCCGCTGCCGCGCCGCCGACGGCCACGGCCGAACCGGCGACCTTGGCCCGGACCGTGGCGCGCGTCGCCATGAACAGAGGCAGCAACGCCAGCCCATCCAGGTTCCGGCCGTCCTTCGCGTATTCATTGACGACGACATTGGCGAGGTCGGTGTGCTCCCGATGGATCAGGTCCATGAGCAGGAAGGCGAGATCGTAGAGCACGTCGATGCGAGCGAAGGCATCGTTGAACTCGATGCAGTCGAACAGGGTCGGCTCGCCCTCGACGAGGCAGATGTTCCGCAAATGAAGGTCGCCGTGACATTGGCGGACCAGATCCACCCCTTGCCTCCGGTCGATGAGGCCGGCGGCCACGGCGAAGGCGTCCCTGCTGCGGGCTTCCAGATCCCCGACCGATCGGGGATCGAACAACTCCGGCTGGCTCCGCAATTCCTCGAAGTTCTCGGCGATCACCGCCGCCATCGCCTCGCTCCCGGCACCGTCGGGCGCCGACTCGGCGTCGCGGTGGAACGCGGCGATCGCCGCGGCGGCACGGCGCATCAGCTCCGGCGTCAGCAAGCCCTTCCGGGCGCGGTCGTCGAGCAGGTCCCCGGCATCGAAGCGCCGCATGACCACCAGCCACTCGACCGACTCCCCCACCCTCGCCCCGTGAGGATCGAGAAAGAGCCTGCCGTCGGGATCCCGACGCACCGCGGCGACTCCGAGATAGAGCGACGGCGCGGTCCGGCGATTGAGCGCCACCTCGCGCTCGCAGGCCCATTTCCGGCGGCCGGCGGTGCCATAGTCGAGATAGGGATAGCGCAGCGCCCGCTTCATCTTGTAGACGCGGTCGCCGGCGAGGAAGACGTGGCTCGCATGGGTGTCGATGCGGGCTACCGTCTCGCCCGCCGGGAGACCATAGCTGCCGGGGTCCTCGAGGAGGGCGAGGGTCGGGCCTTGATCCTCGGTCGCCTCGCCGATCGCGCGCATTCTCCCGGATCCCTCTCCGCCTGCCATGCGGAGGATATCACCTCGCGTCCAAGCCGGGCCGCATTCTCGAATTGCGAGCGACGGGCCTCAAGTCTAGACTGCACAGAATTCTGCACCGACCATCAGAGACCGACATGCCCGTCAACGCCCGCGACGTCGTTCCCTTCACCCAGGCTCGCGCCACCCTCTCGGAGCTGGCCGACGAGGTGAAGGCCGGGGCCGAGAAGATCATCACGAAGAACGGCGAGAGCTATGTCGCCCTCATCGACGCCGACCGGTTGGACCACTATCACCGCCTGGAACGGGAGCGCATCCACCTGGTGCTACTGGAGGAGGCTGAAAAGGGCCTCGCCGATGTCGATGCCGGACGCACGAAGGACGCGCGGAAGGCGCTCGCGGCCAGCCGGCGCCGGTGACCCATGCCGCGGCGCGCGACCATAAGGGTCACCGTCAATTTCGAGGCCAACCTCGCGGCGATCCTGGACTTCTGGACCGAGAACGGCACCCCCGAGGCCTATGACCGGCTGATGGAGGAGCTGACGGACACGGTGCTGAGCAACCTCGAACGGCATCCGGAGATCGGCCGGCCGTTTCTCGACCGGACAGCCTTGTCGATCGAGGCGCGCGATCGGATCGCACGCCTGAAAAGGCGTGCCGATATCGGCAGTCTTCGCGAATACCTCTTCGGGGACTACCTCATCCTCTATGCGGTCGCAGGATCGGCGGTGTACCTGCTCTCGATCAAGCATCACCGTCAGCTGTCCTTCGCCTTCGACCGGTTGTGGGAGTAGAAACTGCATCCCGTCCCGACTCCATCCGTGAGACTCCCCCCGCAGCCTGCTAGGCTTCGC
>CAXNIC010000372.1:0-5011 GCA_964201945.1 Alphaproteobacteria bacterium | reverse complement strand
TTCCGGCTGACGTCGGTCACGGCCATGAAGTTGTCTCCGGCTTACTTGCTGGCCGAGGCGTAGTCGACCTTGAACGGCCCGATCTGGAAGTTCTTCACGTCCTTGCGGATCGCGATCGGGCGCACGGTCTGGAACATGTAGGCCATCGGGCCATTCGCCAGCATGTGCTGCTGGAGTTCCTTGTAGATGGCGATCCGCTTGGCCGGATCCTTCTCCATCATCGCCTCGTCGATACGCTTGTTGGTGTTCTCGTCGTACCAGGCGGAGCGCCAGGACGGATACTGGGCGAGCTTGGATTCGATCCGGTTGTCCGGGTTGTAGGCGTGGCGTGACATCATGCTGTGGGCATCAGGATATCCGGCGCCCCAGCCGATCTGGCCGATCTCGAATTCGCGGGCGCGCATCTTGGTGAACAGGTTGGCATCCGCCATCTGCTCGAGGTCGAGCTTGATGCCGACCTTGGCGGCGTTTGCCTGGATGTGCTGGGCCACCGCCGGATTGAACTGGTTCGCCGACAGGATGTACTTCTTGGTGAAGCCGTTGGGGTATCCCGCCTCGGTCAGCAGCTTCTTCGCCATGTCGAGATCGAGCTTGAAGGGCAGCCCCTCCTTCTCGTCGAGCGCGCCGAAGGCGCCGATCGGCACCAGGCTGTTCCGGGCCTTGCCCAGATAAGCCATCACCGTCTTCTCGAGACCCTCGTAGTCCACCAGGTAGCGGAAGGCGAGCCGCACCTTGGGATTGGAGAGGATGGGATCGCCGGCGTTGAAGGCGAAGTAGCTGTAGCCATGCATCACCGTCTGCTCGACATGCATGTCCTTGTTCGCCGACAGCGCCTTCAGGTCGTCGGAGCTGAGCAGCCGGCCGACGTCGATGTCGCCCTTCTCGAGTTGCAGACGCTGGGCATTGGACTCCTGCACGTGGCGGATGATCACGCGCTTCAGGCCCGGCTTCTTGCCGAAGTAATTCTCGTTCTCCTCCAGGATCACCACTTCGTTGGCGTTCCAGGTGCGGACCCGGTAGGGACCGACGCAGTCGGACTGGGTCTTGAACCAGCCGTTGCCGTAGTCGCTCTTGCCGTCGGTGGTCTTTGCGTTCTTCTCGCCGGTCTCCTTGTTCAGGACCGAGGCGACGTTGCTGGAGAACGCCGCCGACATCACGAGGCCGACCGGATAGGGCTTGTCCATCTTGACCACCAGCGTGTGGTCGTCGGCGGCGACGAACTGCTCGTCGGCCTTCTCCGAGGTGAAGCCCCATTCCTTGAGGTTGGCGGCGTTGCCGAAATTGAGGTGGATGGCGCGCTTCAGCGACCAGGCGGCGTCATGCGCGGTCGCCGGCTTGCCGGAGGGGAATTTGAGGTCCTTCCGCATCTTGAAGGTCAGCGTCATCCCGTCGGCGGATGTGGACCAGCTCTCGGCCAGCTGCGGCTCGATCTTGGCGACGTCCTTGATGTTGGGCTGCACCAGGCGGTTGCAGACGTTGATCATGATGTCGTTGCCGTTGACTTCGCCGATCTGCGCCGGATCGAGCGTGATCAGCGCGTCGAGATTCCAGGCAATCACCAGCGCGTCTTTCGGGGTCGCGGCGGCCGCCGGCTGGGCCGCGGCCGCCAGCAAAGCGGCAAGGACGACGCTCGAAGCGAGGGTGGTGCGCATCTAAGCCTCCAAGAAACTTCTGGTTGGTGCCCCCCGGCGTTTTGCGCCGTGGCCGTTCATTGACGGCCGGCCATTGGATAGCGTGGCCGAACCGGGGCGTCCACTCAAGGCTTGTTTAGTACCGGCCCCCGGGGGGCCGGGGCTTAACGATTTGGCCCCTCCTTGGGGGCCTCCGGGCGATCGTCCTCGCCTTCGAGGCCGCCGAAGAACCGGACGATCCGCCTGAGGATGCCCGGCGCCAGCGCCGAAAGCGGGTTCACGCTGACCGTCGGCTGGTCGAGCGGGCCGGTGATGCGGAAATCGGCGGCGACCACCCCCTCGTTCTGGCCACCGGTGATGATGGTGCCGAGCAGCGGGATGGCGCCGATGACCCGGTTGAGCGTGTAGGCGGGCACGGCCGTCCCCTCGATCTCGGCCACATCCGTCTTGCGCTCGACCCAGCCGCGGGCGGTGATGCCGATCGAGCCGCCGCCGGCGAGCGCGTCGACGATCTCGATGCGCTGCTCGGTCTGGACCAGCTTGGCGCTGAGCCGCGCGAAGCCGATCCCGGCGCCCGACAGGGTCTCGAAGATTCCGGAGAACGAGGCGAGCGAGGCGAGCCGGGCCAGGATCGGCGCCTTGATCACGGTGAAATCGGTGATCGACAGGTCGCCCTCGAAGGGCAGTCCCTTACCGTCGACGTCGACATTGCCGTCGAGGACCAGGCGGCCGCCGACCATGTTGTCGTAGAAGCCGAGCGCCCGCAGCATGGCGCCGGCGTCGAGCGAGGTCAGATGGAAGCGATGGCGCTTCTCGAGCGCCGACATATCGAGGGCGAAGCGTCCTTCGGCACCGACCCTGCCCTCGGCGCCGATGCGGCGCCACACCATGCCGTCGGATTCGAGCGAGGCACGAACCGTGGTGAAGGCGCGGTCGTCGCTGAGGCGCAGCTCCGCCACCTGGATCTCGACGCCGAGCGCCGGCCCCTTCGACTTGGGCCTGGGCTCGTCGTCGGGCGCGAACAGGGGCCTGAGATCCAGCCGGTTGCCGGAGATGCCGACGGCATAGCCGCCCTGCTGGCGCCGGCTGACGCCGACCCTGATGTCGCTGCTGCCGACCTTGAGCCGGCTCAGCTCCATGGTCTGGATTTCCGCGTCCCTGGCGAAGGCGATGCGGCCGCGAAGGTCGAGATCGTCCGCCGCCGCGCTCAGATCCTCCAGCGACACCAGCGTGGCGCGATCGAGCTTGAGGACGAAGCGCGCGGTCCCCGGCTTGCCGGCCGCCTTCCGCCAGGCGATCTCGTCGAAGCGGACCCGGGCCTGCGCCAGGTCGAGGTTCACGTCGATGTCGCTGGTGCCGTTCGTCCGCTGCTCGGCGATCACATGGGCGCGGATCGGGCCGCTGCCCTTGTCCTGCAGCGGCAAGTCGAGGGCCTTTCGCCCGGCGTCGTCGACCCGCCCGGTGACGTCGAAGCGCCGCCGCACCTGGGGCGCGTCGTCGAAGTTCTCCCGCCATTCGAACTCGACGGGAACACCCTGCAGGCGCCCGTCGCCCTTCACCACCATGCCGCGGCCGTCGAGCGCGAGCGCGCCCTTGGCCTCGCTCACATCCCAGTTGCGGATCACCTTCGGGATGGCGACGCCGCGCAGGTTCGCCGCGGCCGAGACCGCGACCTGCTCGATCTTCAGGCTGGTGATGAGCGGAAAGTCGAAGCGGAGCCGGATGGCAGCGTCGCCGGCGACGCCGTCGACCCCGATGCCGAGCCGGCTGGTGTAGCCCAGCGGCTTCGAGTCGATGAGCTTGAGGGCGTCCTTGACCGGCCCGCCGATCACCACCTCGATCGCCGCGCGCTCGCGGTCGTTGTCGAGACCGGTCAGGGCCACCGTCGACTGTCCGACCCGGAGGTTGTCGAGGACCCCGCCGGCGATCGCGAGGTCGAAGCGGGTATCGGAGAAGGTTGCCGTCCCCCTGACCTGACGCACCGGCGGCATCGGCGCCAGATAGCGGACGGTGAGGTTCTCGTAGGCCAGGCCGCCGGCGATCGAGCGGATGGTGGGATCGCGGAGATCCTTCAGCTCCCCGGTCAGCTTGAGCCGGGCTTCGCGGACGATGCCCCGGCTGATGTTCTCGGTCACCCAGCGCCGCGCGTTGCGGCCAAGCTTCTCCGGCCAGTAGTGGTGGAGTTGGTCAGCCTCCATGTTCTCGACCACGGCGTCGGCTTCGATCAGGCCGCGGCCGGCGAGGCCGGTCAGCCGCCCGGAGGCGCGGAGGACCGGGCCGCCGAAGTCGACGATCATGCGCTCGATCTCGACGGTGTCGGCGCCGCGATCGAGGCGGGCGCGGAGCTGGGCGCCGGCGATCGCCATGTCGTCGCGGTAGAGCTCGGGAAGCGAGATCGCGCCGGGTCCCGCCGCCGCCTCGGCGCGGGCCGAGAGCACGCGGCCTTCGCGGTCGAAGGTGGCAAAGATCGCGCCGTCGATGGCGAACTTGAAGCGCCGGAGATCGGGGAGACGGCCGGCGAGAGCGGCCGGCTCGAACTTGTCGAGCTGGAACTGGGCTTCGATCGTGCCGGCGGACGCGAGGTAGCGGCCAGCGCCGTCGATCCGGGTCTTGTAGCCGCCGATGTCGGCATTTCCCTGGATGCGGAGCCTGAGCCCGTTCGGGCTGCGCTCGAAGCGGAAGTCGACGTCGGTCGCGCGCCAGAGGACACCCTCGGCCAGGTCGCTGACGGCAAGGTCGGCGCCGGTGACGACGACGCGGTCGAGGAGGCCGGCCGAGCCGCCGCCGGACTGCTTGGGGCCTGAGAGATCGTCGATCAGGCCGGCGAACAGTGCGCTGGCGGTGCCGTTGTCGCCGCTGTCGCCGAGACCGAGATCGATCCTGCCGTCGATGCCGCGGGTGAGCCGGAGCCGCGGCTTGACCAGCTCGATCTCGGTCGGCCGGATCTGGCCGCGGGCGATCTCGGTGAGGCTGAGCCTGACGGCGATGTCGGGGAGGGAGGCGAGGACGCCGCCGTCGGCGCCGATGGCCTGGACGTCGCTGGCGCGGAGGTCGACCGCCCGTTCCCAGCCCGCCCAGATCAGCCGGGTGGAGCCGATTCGCGCCCGAATCCCCTTCTCCTCGACGCTCAACGCCCGCTCGAGATAGGGCGTCAGCATGTCGAGGGGGATCGGTCCCTGGTTCAGCCGCCAGAACAGGAGCGCGGCCGCAATCATCACGCCGGCGACCACCCCGCCCACGATCTCGATGATTTTCAGGACGGCGCGTAGCATGAAAGACGGACTCGCGGCTTGACGGTCACCCGAGGGCTCCCGCACCTTCGCCCGCCCGGGAACACCTTCTTCAGATGGCAAGCTTACTCCGATTCGTCACCTCCGACC
>CAXNIC010000371.1:0-5015 GCA_964201945.1 Alphaproteobacteria bacterium | reverse complement strand
GTCCCTGATCATGGCGCGAAGCTGTCTGGTCTCGGCCGGCACATGGGCTTCAAGGACGCCGCCGACGGTCGAAAGGCCGTCGCGGCGGGCGAGGATCCGCCGTGCCGGCTCGTTCACGGTCGCGACGGTGCCGCCGGCGTCGACGATCGTGAGCGCGAAGGGAACGCGCTCGATGGCGGCGATGAGGACGGCCGAGGCGCCCGCTTCGTCCGCCGCCGCGCCGGCCGGCCGCACGCCGGTCCGGGACCTGAGGAGGCTCCCGCCCGCGAGCGGGTGCTGCGGCGTCGTCGATCCATCAAGCCGCAAGGGCTTCACCTCGAAGCTGCTCTCGATCAGACCTTTGCTGCCCATGTGATTGCCATCATCCCCCATCCTGATGATTGTATTTCAGGAATATTATTGACTATTATCACGGTATCGGCTCCTCCCCGCGTCGATCAACCTCGCATAGAGGTATTGGCCATGACCCTCACGTCCCGCGCCAAGATTCTTGGCGTCCGCTGCAACCAGTATCTCCGCCGGGCGCTGCCGCAGGATGCGCCGGTGAAGCGGCTGGCGGACGTGCTCGGCCAGTCGCGCCAGACCGCGGCCCGGCTCTTTGCCGGCGACGCGCCGACCGCGGCCCAGCTGACGGCGCTGGCGTCGCATTTCGGCAAGGACTTCGTGGCCCATGCGTTCGAGCCCCTGGTGGGCGAGATGAGCGACGTCGCCACCGACGTGGCGCTGTCGCGGGTCGAGGCGCTGCTGCTGTCGCTCCGCCCGCCGGGGAGCGCGACCCCGGCCGGTGCGGCGCCGGCGCGAACCGTCGAGGCGCTGACCTCGCGGCGGCTGCCGCTGGCGGAGATCGCACGATATCCCGGCCTTCAGCCGGCGCTCGAGCGCGCTCGCGAGCGGGCGGGCAGATGGGATCTTCTGCAGGCCATCGCCGAGGCGAGGGCCGATCCGCTGGGACGGACATCGGTGACCTCGCGCGCGCGCGGCGACGAGCTGCGCTTTGCCTATCGCTGCCGGGCCAGCCGGCTCCATGCACCGAACGAACCCGTGCGCGGAAAGCCGGTGGCGGCGCTTGCCGATCCCGCCTATGCGCGGATCATCAGGGAACTCTGCGAGGAGGCGGCTCGAGCGGGGAGGCCGGTGCTCACCCGCAACACCGGTGACGTCCGCCGGCCGGATGGCGGCACCGTTCCGGTCGACGTGATCGTGCTCTGGGCGGCCGACCGGGGACGCGACGGGGCGCTGGTCTTCACCTCCAGCTTCGCGCCGGCGGCGGCGCCATGACCCTCGACGCGAAGACCGAGGCGGTGCGGCTCGCCTGTCACGCCTATCTCCGCCGCGCCATTCCGCCGGGGGCGCCGGTGAAGCACCTGGCCGACATTCTCGGCCAGTCGCGCCAGACGGCGGCGCGGCTGCTGGCGGGGGAGGCGCCGACCTCGGCGCAGCTGGCGGCGCTGGCCGCGCATTTCGGCAGGGAGTTCGTCGCCGTCGTGTTCGAGCCGGTGGTGGGCGCGATGACCGAGGCGGCGACCGCGTCCACGCTGCTCAGGGTCGAGCGCCTGCTGCTGTCGCTGAAGGCGGCGGGGGAGGCGGAGCTTCCGCCGGCGGAGGCAGGCGCGCCGGCGCCGCAGCGCTCCATCTCCCGCCGGCTGCCGCTCGCCGAGATCTCGCGATATCCCGCCCTGATGCCGACCTTCGAGCGCATCCGCGAACGCGCCGGCCGGCTCGAGCTTTCCGAGGCGCTGGCGCTGGCGCGTGCCGACAGCAGCGGCGGCACCGGCGTCAACCGGCAGAGCCCGGGAGACGTGCTGCGCTTCGTCTATCGCGGCCGCGCGACCCGGCTGCACCCGCCGGCCGAGGCGATCCGCGACCGGCCCGTGCGCTCGATGGCCGATGCCGCCTATGCCGAGCTGATCGCCGCCTGCTTCGAGGAAAGCCGCCAGGCGGCCGAGCCGGTGCTGGCCCGCGTCACCGGCCCGGTCCACCGCTCCGACGGGGTGACGATCTACTCCAACGTCGTGTCGCTCCGCTCCGTCGACCGGGCGCGGGACGGGACGCTGATCTATTCGTCGACGTTCGTGAGGGGGTGACCAAGATGGCTGCCTTGCGTGTGGAGAGTGGAATGCTCAGCATCGTCCGCATACGTCTTTCGGTTTGACTTATGATTTGCTGTAAACTCCAATTCTTTCGATTATTACTTCGTTGTCCCAACGCTCACTAGACGCCAACTCATCAAATGAAATTTCAAGTTTAACTGTAGTTAATCCCCATATACCGTCTGCCAAATCAGCTACTCCGACATATCCGTCGCTGATACGAATAATATCAAAAAAACTCGATGCTCCGTTCTGATTAACTTCATCTTGTTGGTTGATTAATGAATATTTAATATAACTCAATGGCGGCACATTCCCTTGAGTGGAAACTACGGCAATTATGCACTTGACACCACAAGCCCCATAGGTTGATTCTGGGCTTGTGAACCAGCTTTTCTATGGTGACAACCTCGCCGTGCTCCGGGAGAGCATCGCCCCCGAGAGCGTTGACCTCGTCTACCTAGACCCGCCGTTCAATTCTCAGGCGACATATAACCTGCTGTTCAAATCGCCGGCCGGTGCCGGCTCTCAGGCACAGATCGAAGCGTTCGAGGACACTTGGCATTGGGGCCAAGAGGCTGAGGGCGCGTTCGATCAAGTGATCCAGTCAGGGAACACCGCTGCCGCCGATCTTCTTCGCGCGATGCGCTCGGCACTCGGCGAGAACGACATGATGGCCTACCTCGCCATGATGGCTGTCCGATTGATCGAACTGCATCGCGTCCTCAAGCCGACCGGTTCGCTCTATCTGCATTGTGATCCCACAGCCAGCCACTATCTCAAAATTCTATTAGATGCGATTTTTGGCGTGATTTTTTTTCGGAATGAATTGGTATGGGAGCGAACGAACACAAAGAGCCACGCCTTCACCCGATTTTCTTCCTCGCATGACGTTCTGTTGTTCTACAGCAAGGGCGAAAAATATGTCTGGCACGCTGCGTATGTGCCGCATGCGGAAAGCTACATAAAATCGCATTACGGAAATGTCGAAGAAGGGACAGGCCGACGCTTCACGCTAGGCGACACGCTGAACCCTAATCCAGATCGCCCTAATTTGAATTACGAATGGAAGGGCATCACGCGAGTATGGCGGTGGACCAAAGAAAAAATGCAGAAGCATCACGATGAAGGCCGCCTGATCTACACCAAAACGGGAATGCCTCGATTCAAGAGATACCTTGATGAAATGCCGGGAACGCCGATCAGTGATGTATGGACCGATATCTTTCCAATCAATTCGCAGGCACAGGAACGCTTGCACTATCCGACCCAAAAGCCGGTATCTCTCCTAGAACGCATCATCTCGGCTTCCTCGGATGAAGGGAGCGTTGTGCTCGATCCATTTTGCGGATGCGGCACAACGATCCATGCCGCCCAAAAGTTAGGACGCGCATGGATTGGAATCGACGTAACGCATCTCGCTATCTCGCTGATTGAACGTCGCATGAAGGACGCCTTCCCCGGCATCGCCTTTGAGGTTCACGGCACGCCGAAAGATTTGGACGGCGCCCGCGATCTCGCGACCCGCGACAAGTACCAATTCCAGTGGTGGGCAGTGTCGCTGATCGACGCTCAGCCCTTTGCCGGGAAGAAGAAGGGAGCGGACGGCGGAATCGATGGCCTGATCTACTTCCGATCTGACGCCAAGACGACCGAGCGAGCGATTGTCAGTGTCAAGGGCGGCGATAATGTCAGCGTGCCGATGGTCCGCGATCTAAAGGGCGTCATGGACCGAGAGAAGGCGCCGATAGCCGTGTTTCTTACGCTTACGCCCCCAACTCGACCAATGGAGACAGAGGCCGCATCGGCGGGCTTCTATGAGCTTGGCGGCCGGCGATATCCGCGATTGCAGATCATCACCATCGAACAAGCGCTCGCCGGGACAAAGCCGGCCATCCCGTTAGTTGATACTGGGGCGGCCTTTAAGCGAGCCGCGCGAGAAACGTCGGCCTCACAGCCCAAACTTAAACTTTAGCTGATTTGCTTTTTCGTGCCGGTCGAGGCGCTGCCTTCGATGGCTTCTCACTCGCCGAGCGTGCCGCCTTGTGCTGTGGTGGCGTGTCAAGAAGCCGCTTCACGGCTTGCTGAAAACGCTTTTCCTGATCCTTATCGTCTTGGGACTTTTCCATGACGGCCTCCGAACCTAACGCGCCACCGATTGCCGAAGTCTACATCGATGAGAGCAGTACACAACATCGGTATCTCGTTGTTGCGGCAATCGTCGTGCCTCACATAGACGCGGATGCTTTCGTCGCCACGATGAGTGCGGCGAGGATGCCCGAATTGCCTCGCGACGAAATGAAGTGGACGAAGGTATCGAGGACAAAGCTGGAAGCCTATCGGCGGGTGGTTAATACCTTTTTTGACGCTACCGGCGGCACCTTGGATTTTCATGCGGTGGTGATAGACACCACTAAGCAGAAGCATCAAATCTATAACCAAGGCAATCGAGAGATTGGCTTCAACAAAGAAGTCTACCAACTCGCGATGAAATGCGGGCGCTATCGCGTATCGGCTCAACGGCCATTCCGGCACGCTCAATGCCTCGCCAGCGAAGACTGATTTGAGCGCATATGTTTTACGCAAAGCCGGCATCGCCGACATTTTCCGCGACACGCGCGTGCGAGGGAAATTCACAGTTTGGCACAGGCAATTGAAGTAGGGCGTCCCGCCGCCCTAGACCGCTCTGCGGTCACCCAGCTTGGCCGGGGCCATCTGCCGAGGCAGATGATTCGGACGGCGGGAGTGGAAAAATATACCACAGTTTGATTAGAGATTCTACGCAAGCCACATGATGCGGCGTTAGGCCCTATCCGGCTTAGTCCTGCGACGGACGAGGCCCCCCGTAGGTCAGACGCTTGCCACCGATGCCGCGCAACGCCTTGGCAGACCGTTCCGCATCCTCGACGCCAAGCTTGCTGCGCT
>CAXNIC010000370.1:0-5034 GCA_964201945.1 Alphaproteobacteria bacterium | reverse complement strand
CTCGGCTCTCCTCAGCTCGTCGGTTTCGGAAGCAGGATCGCGGTCACCGACGACTCGGGCTTGAGAACCGCGCGCGCCGCGGCGATGACCTCGTCGCGGGTCACCGCCTCGATGCGCTTGGGCCAGGCTTCGACATCCTCGATCGAGCGGCCGATGACGAGCGCGCCACCGAGCGCCTGTGCCGGTCCGCGCAGCGAGTCGCGGGCGAAGGCGGCGGCGGCGGAGAGGCGCTGCTTGGCGCGGGCGACCTCGTCCTCGGTCGGGCCGTCGGCCAGCAGCTTTTCCAGCGCCGCGTCGATGGCGGCTTCCGCCTCCTCGACGCTGCGGCCCTGGCGCGGCGAAGCATAGAGCCCGAAGCTGCCGGGGCCGATCATCGACGCCTCGTAATAGGCGCCCGAGGACGTGGCGAGCGGCTGGTCGATCACCATCGAGCGATAGAGGCGGCTGGTGGTGGCGCCGCCGAACAGCTCGGCCAGCACCTGCAGCGCATAGGCCTGGGTCGTATCGCCATAGAGATAGCTCGGCGCCAGATACGTGCGCGACAGGGACGCGGTCCCGACCTGCTCGCTCCTCATCGTCAGGCGACGGGCAGCGCGCGCCGGCGGCTCTTCCGGCCGCCAGCGCTCGGGCATGGCCCGGGCCGGGATCGGGCCGAAATACTTCTCGGCCAGCGGCTTCAGCCGGGCGACGTCGACGTCGCCGGAAACGACCAGGATGGCGTTGTTGGGCGCGTAGTATTTCCGATACCAGGCGACGGCGTCCTCGCGTGTCAGCTTGGCGATCTCGTGCCGCCAGCCGATTACCGGCAGCCGGTAGGGATAGTGCTGGTAGAGCAGCGCCCGCAACTGCTCGCCGAGCTGTGAGGAGGGGCGGTTGTCCACCACCTGGGAGCGCTCCTCCAGGATCACGTCGCGCTCCGGCAGCACCACCTCGTCGGTCAGCTGGAGGTTGACCATGCGGTCCGCCTCGAGCTTCAGCACCAGCTCGAGCCGGTCGGAGGCGACCTCGGCCCAGTATCCGGTGTAGTCGAGCGAGGTGAAGGCGTTCTGGCTTCCGCCCTCGCGGCCAATGATGCGGGCATATTCGCCGGCGCCGACGCTGGGCGTGCCCTTGAACATCAGGTGTTCGAGGAAATGCGCGATGCCGCCCTTGCCGATCGGCTCGTCGGCGGACCCCGCCTTGTACCAGACCATGACGGCGACGGCCGGGACCCGGGCGTTATCGACGACGACGACCTCGAGGCCGTTGGCGAGCTTGAAGGTGTCGGGCCGATAGACCTGTGCCTCGACCGGCCGCGCGAGGCCGAGGGCCGCGAGCATGAGGAGAAACCCGAGAGTCCGCATATTCCTGGAGCTCCTGGCCGCCTCCCCCGACGCGGCTGACATGTTCAGAAGAGACCTTCGAAGATCCCCTTGTTCTTCCGCTTGATCGTCGGAGTCTGGCCGTCGGTGGTGGGCTTGCCGAGCGCGGCGTTCTCCTGCAGGCGCTGGTTCTCCTTGCGGGCGTCCAGCACCACGGCCGTCGGCTCGTTCTTCCGCCAGACCAGGAGCCTGTCGATGAAGCGCGCATCGGCGGAGGCGAGCTTCGTCAGGTCCTCGTTGATCACGGTGCGGATATTGGCGAGCGCGGCATCGGAGCCGGCACGCTTGAGGAGGACCTGCTCGCCCCGGCTGGGACCGGCGGGCTCAGGCGCCAGCACCGGGCGTGCCGCCGCCTGGAGCGGCGCCCGTGACGTGCCGCCCACCGCCCCTCCGAGATTGCTTGCCGAAACCGGCGTCCGGGGACTGGCCGCAGGCGCAGCCGGATCGACCGGGCGCGGGGCAGCGGCCGCCTGGTCGGACTGACCGAGGACGGCGCTCCGGGCCTGATCGGTGGTCGAGCCTTCCTGCGGCCGAGCGGCACCCGGCTGGGGCGGGCGAAGCTGGAAATCGGGGGGCAGGCTCAGGGGAGCCCGGCGAACGACCTGGAACTCGTCCGGCGCGTTCTTGCCGAGCCCGAGCGACTTCCGCATCTCCTCCCCGCAGCCGCCAAGCAGAACCAGCGCCGGCAGGAGGGCGAGGATACGGAACGGGATCGAGGCGGTTGTCCTGGGCATGCAGCCCCTTATTTAGGCTGGTCGGCGGGCTGGGACAAGCGGTCCGCCAACAGGCTGGTGAGCACGAGGCCGGCGGCGCCCACCGTGATCGCCGAATCGGCGAGGTTGAAGGCCCAGAAGTGCCAGCCGAAGGCGTGGAAGTCGAGGAAATCGACAACCGCCCCGAAGCGGACCCGGTCGATGGCGTTGCCGACCGCCCCGCCCAGGACCAGGCCGAGGGCGACGGCGACCCAGGTGGTTTCGGCCCGGCTGAGCCAGCGCAGCAGGAAGACCGTGATCCCGATCGCGACGACGGTCAGGAGCCAAGGCGCCCATTCGGAGCCATGGGCGAGAAAGCCGAAGCTCACCCCCCGGTTCCAGGCCGGGGCCAGGTTGAAGAAGGACGTGACCTCGAGCACCCGGGGCGGGTTGAAGACCAGCGCCAGCGCCCAGGCCTTCAGCGCCTGGTCGAGGAGCGCGACGGTGAGCGCGATGCCCAGGCCGAGGCGGAGCTTGGCGGCGGCGTTCACCCGGCGACCGCGTCCTCGCAGCGCCGGCAAAGCGGTTTTCCGCGCTGGCCCACCTCGGGCAGGACCTTCCAGCAGCGCTCGCAGCGGCTGCCTTCGGCGAGGCCCGGCACCACGGCGACGCCGGCCACGTCAGGCAGCCGGAAGGCTTCGGCCGGTCCCTCGCCGGCAACCAGCCGGGCCGCCGACGTGATGGCGATCTCCGCCAGGTCGAGGCCCTTGAACGCGGCCACGTGCTCCTCGGTCGCAAACACGCTGGGCGCCGCCTGCACCGAGGCGCCGATGCGCTTGGCCGCGCGCTCGAGCTCGAGCGCGCCGGTGACCGCGCGGCGGACGTCGCGGATCTTCTCCCACTTGGCCGCCAGCGCGTCGTCGCGCCAAGCCGCCGGAACCGCCGGGTAGACACGGAGATGCACGCTCGCGGACGCGTCCTCGGCGACGGCGCCGCCGCGATGCAGCCAGGCCTCCTCGGTGGTGAAGCAGAGGACGGGTGCGAGCCAGGCGGTGAGGCAGGAGAAGACCCGGTCCATCACCGTCCTGACCGACCGGTGTCTCAGGCTCGACGGCTTGTCGCAGTAGAGCGCGTCCTTGCGGACGTCGAAGTAGAAGGCCGAGAGATCGACCGCGGCGAAGGCATGGATCTCGGTGAAGAGCGTGTGGAAGTCGAAGTCGTCGACGGACTTCCGCACCACGCCGTCGAGCTGCGCCAGCCGGTGGAGAACCCAGCGCTCCAGCTCCGGCATGTCCTTGGCATCGACGATCTCGGCCTTGGAGAAGCCGTCGAGGGCGCCGAGCAGGTAGCGGAAGGTGTTGCGGATGCGCCGGTAGTGCTCGGACTGATGCTTCAGGATCTCCGTGCCGATCCTGAGATCCTCGGAATAGTCCGAATTGACCACCCAGAGGCGGAGGATGTCGGCGCCGAACTTGTCGATCACCTCCTGCGGCGCGGTCACGTTGCCGAGCGACTTCGACATCTTGCGGCCCTGCTCGTCCATGACGAAGCCGTGGGTCAGCACCGCGTCGTAAGGCGCGCGTCCGCGCGTGCCGCAGGATTCCAGCAGCGAGGAGTGGAACCAGCCGCGATGCTGGTCGGAGCCTTCGAGGTAGAGCGACGCCGGCCATTGCAGGTCAGGGCGCTGCTCCAGGCAGAAGGCGTGGGTCGAGCCTGAGTCGAACCAGACATCGACGATGTCTTTCACCTGCTCGTAGTCGTCGGGGTTGTAGGCGTTGCCGAGGAAGCGCTTCGGATCGCTGGTGTACCAGGCATCCGCGCCCTCGGCCTCGAAAGCCTGGGCGACGCGCTCGATCACGGCTGCATCGCGGAGCGGCTGGCGGGTCTTCTTGTCGACGAACACGGCGATCGGCACGCCCCAGGTGCGCTGGCGCGAGATGCACCAGTCCGGGCGCTGCTCGATCATCGAGTGAAGGCGGTTGCGGCCGGTGCCCGGCACGAAGCGCGTGTTGTCGATCGCGGTCAGCGCGGTCTTGCGCAGATCGTTCGTCTCCATCGAGATGAACCATTGCGGCGTGTTGCGGAAGATCAACGGCGCCTTCGACCGCCAGGAATGCGGATAGGAGTGGACCAGCGAGCCCTTGCCGACCAGCGTCCCCGCCTCGATCAGCGCCTTGATCACCGCGCCGTTGGCGTCGCCCGTCTTGCCGTCGGGCAGGTAGACGCGCTTGCCGGCGAACAGCGGCACATGGTCGTAGTAGCTGCCATCCTCGCCGACGATCTGGGCGGCCTCGATGCCGTGCTTGCGGCCGAGCTCGAAGTCGTCGACGCCGGCGCCGGGCGCGATATGGACGATGCCGGTGCCGGCGTCGGTCGTCACGAAGTCGCCGGCGAAGACCTCGACCTCGAAGTCGTAGCCCTGCCCGTGCAACGGATGCTGGGTCAGAGTGCCGAGCAGTTCGCGTCCCTTGAGCTTGGCCAGCACCGCATGGTCGGCGATCTTCGCCGCCGAAAGGAACGTCGGCAGCAGTGCCTCGGCAACGACGAGCCTGGCGCCGGCCTTGACGAAAGCGCCCTCGGCGAGGGCCTTCACTTCGATCACCGCGTAGTCGAACTCCTCGCCGACGGCGAGCGCGCGGTTGCCGGGCATCGTCCAGGGTGTCGTCGTCCAGATGACGATCGCGGCACCGGCAAGCGCCGGCACCGAGGGCTTCGTCACCTTGAAGAGGGTGTGGATCGTCGCCGACTTGTGGTCGTGATACTCGATCTCGGCCTCGGCCAGCGCGGTCTTCTCGACCACCGACCACATCACCGGCCGGGCGCCCTGGTAGAGGCCGCCGTTCATCAGGAACTTTCCGATCTCGCGGACGATCTGCGCCTCGGCCTGATAGGACATGGTCAGATAGGGATTGGACCAGTCGCCCTCGACGCCGAGGCGGCGAAACTCCTCGCGCTGGATGTCGATCCACTTGTCGGCGAAG
>CAXNIC010000369.1:0-5042 GCA_964201945.1 Alphaproteobacteria bacterium | reverse complement strand
CAGCAGAGGCTCCCGTTATCCCTCACCCCCGGGCGCCATCATCCCGGAATGGTGGGCGAGGATTGATCGGAACGCTGGGCGGCAATTGATCGGAACAGGGGGGCGCCATCATTCCGGAATAGGGGGGCGGCTTGCTCCGGAATCAGCAGGCCGGGATCGACCTGGCCAAGCTCGGCTTCACGGTCGCGGCGCATGCCGCCACACCGAAGGCCGCGCATTACGTGCTGAAGAAGGGCGGCTAGCTCGCTCCCTCGCGCCCCTCCCCTGCTTTCTTCCTCCCTCTCCCGCGTCGCACGCGGGGGAGGGCCGGGGTGGGGGCCCGAGCGGAGCGAGGGTGGCTGGCAATTCGAGCGCCTTGTCCAATCCGACCGCGCTACGCGCGGCCCCCACCCTACCCCTCCCCCGCGCTTCGCACGGGAGAGGGAACAAGAGCGAACCGCCCATCTCCCCGTCGTCACCCACCTCGATCCAGTAGCGCCGATGCTGTCAAAAACCGGCCTTTCCGTCAAGGGTAAAATTCCGCATGAATGTGATTTTTATCCGTAACGAGAGACCGAAGGCTCTTGATCCGGCATCGCGCGGTACTCTAGTCTGTCGGTCCGAACATATAGAGAACGAGACGTTCGCATGACCACCGTTCCCGGCCCCGACGGCAAGCCGCGCTGCCGCTGGTGCGCGGCCGCGCCCGAGTTCTTCGCCTATCACGACGGCGAATGGGGCTTCCCCCAGGGCGACGACCGTCTGCTGTTCGAGAAGCTGTGCCTCGAAGGATTCCAGTCGGGGCTGAGCTGGCGCACCATCCTGGCCAAGCGCGAGAATTTCCGCCGTGCCTTCCACGGCTTCGACTTCGAGAAGATGGCGCGCATGGGCGAGCGCGACGTCGAGCGCCTGCTGAAGGACGAAGGCATCATCCGCCACCGCGGCAAGATCGAGGCGGCGATCAACAACGCGAAGCGCGCGACGGAGATGGTGAAGCGCGAAGGCTCCCTCGCCGCCTTCCTCTGGCGCCACGCGCTGCCGCCGGGATCCGGCCCCTCGACGGCCGCGACCACGCCGGAGTCGGTGGCACTCTCCAAGGCGCTGAAGAAGGACGGCTGGAAATTCGTCGGCCCGACGACCGTCTACGCCTTCATGCAGGCGATGGGCCTGGTCAACGACCATGTCGAGGACTGCGTGACGCGCACGAAGGCGGAGACGGCGAGGAAGAGGTTCAAGCGGCCGGCGAAGGCGAGCGCGTCCTAGAGAACGCCCTCGATATCGGTCTTCGCGAAGTCCTCGCCGATATAGAGCAGGCGGCAGGCGTGCTCCTTCGCCACCTCGTAGGCGAAGCAATCGCCGAAATTGAGCGCGGCCTTATGGGCCCCCCTGCCCCACGTCCAGTAAGCATCGGCGATGCGTCGGGCCGAGGCCGGCGTCACGCTCACGATCTCGAAGCCGAGCCCGTCGATCAGGCTTTCCACCTCGGCCCGCACGTTCCGAGACGCCGAGACGATCAGCGCCTCGGCGACGGTGCCGGCGGAGATCAGAAGGTCCTCCTCGGCTTCGAGCGCCGCCATGCACGCCTCGGCTTTGGGCTCGTTCAGGACGATCGCCATCAAGGCGGAGGTATCGACGGCGATCACCTGGGCATGCCGTCGTCGCCATAGAGGAAGTCCTGGCTGCGCGCGGCGTCGGGCCCTGCCGTGGCCTTCGCGGCCCCTGCCTTCCGCGCCGCTTCGAGAAGCGTCTTGCGGGATATCCGATCTACCGTCGTCCTGACCGGAACCAGTCGCACAGCCGCATGGCCATGGCGGGTGAGAATGACCTCGTCGCCGGCTTCGGCGCGACGGACGAGATCGGTCAGCTGCCCCTTCGCCTCGGACACGGATATCCGCATGGAACCCTCGCACCTCTCGGGAGAGAAATTGGACCATTATATGGTCCAATTCCAGTCTTCCGGCTAGGGCAAACTCATCGGCGGCGGCTGGCCGGGAACACGCGGGATCGTGTCGTCGATGCAGGCCCAGCTCGGCGCCGAGGCGGCCCAGGCCGTGTGCGTCGGGCGGCCGATCTCCGGATCGTCGAGCGCGCCGACGCGGATGAAGACCAGGTTCGGGCGCGCCTCCGAGGCACTGAACAGATGCGTGCCGCAGGCGGGGCAGAAGCGCCGGTGCATCTTGTTGCCGCTGTCGGCGACGCTCTCGTAGTCCTTGAGCGCGCCCTCGACCGTCAGGCAGTCGGTGGTGAACGCCGCGTTCACCGTCGGCCCGCCGGCGCCGATCTTCTGGCAGACCTTGCACCAGCAGACCCTTGCCGCGACCGGCTTCGCCGTCGCCCGGAACCTGACCCTGCCGCAGAGACAGCCGCCGGTGATCATGAGGACTCCTTGTCCAAGCTGACGATGCGGATTGCCAATCCTCGACCACCGAAAGCTCGAAGATCACAGCTCCGCTAGCTGCAACCGCTCCGCAATAATCATATCAAGGAGCCGTTCAATTTCTGTCGGCGCCAGACAGTCGAGTAATCGGTAGCCGCCGACGGAATTGATCTCCACCATCAATCGCCGAAACGCGTTGCGCTCAAACAACTCCTGCTTCCCAGTAAACGACTGCATCAGTCGCTTGATGATTGCGCCAAACAGATTGACCGACTGCGAGACTGTAGGGCGCTCGACCAGATTGGCGCGGACATCTGAGCGGAAAAGAAAGGCGCGAAGGGCAAGATCCGAGTCGATACCTTCAACACGCGCGCACAAGTGTCCCATCCACCACAGCCGAGAACCAACCTGATCGCGCTCGATGTGTCGCTTGTCGCGCGCGAACCAATGCTTGGCAATGTGGGGGATCGCGTCCCGGTCATCACCGGGAATTGGCCAGCGTCGTCGAGCATGATCAAGCAACACCGTGTGGCTGAGATAAACCCAGAACCGTTCATCACGCGCGTCATAAGGACTGAGCGCTTTCAATGCTGCGTAAGTGATCTCGCAGTTCTCTACTTCATAGAAACTGCCGCCACTTGGAGCTTTCAGTGTCTTAAGCGCATTAAAGTCTACCTCGATGTCATGCTCGAACGAAAAAGAAGGATCGGCTTCTAGATAGTCGAAGCCATCGTCGCGATATGCCTTCAGGTTTTCAGCGATCGATGTACGAAGCTGATCGAGCGATGTTGCTTTGAGAAGCCGCGCCGTCATTCGCCTGCCTCACCGAAAAAATAACGATCAACGACTGAAAAAGGATGGCGCATCAATTGTTGAGCCAGCCAAGTTTCAGGGTGCTGCTCGAGATTGAGATGCTGATCGGCTAAGCGCTGGCGAAAGATTCGCGCCCAACGTTGGTCTCCAACCTCGTCCGCGCCTTTAAGGGCTGACAAGCATTGCACAACCGCTCCGAAATAAATCGAGTTAAGCAGGATCGCGCGTTTCTCCTTGCTGTTGCGCGCATTAGCGATCCGCTCCTTGAGCGCCGGGTTCACGGTGATACGAACCCGATCCTCTGACGTATCAATCTGCCACTCGTTGGAGGGTATGTTTTCGTTGGGCGCAAGATAGAAGCAGGAACTAATCGGTTTGAAGGTCTCACGATCAACATAGATCATCTGCGGCTCGTCAACGGCCAGCACTGCGCCGTTCGGGAATGAGAATGGGCCGCCACCGAACTCTGGATTGATCCAAGGACAGGAGTAATCCTTTATCACTTCAACTGCCACAACGTACGGGTAGACTAGAACCTCACCGCGAAGCGCGCCTGCGGAGAAACGCTCGCTGAGGCGCTCGCGACCACCGAGAATTGCTTTGCGAAAATATGTCTCCCGGCACGAGATCACCGCAGCGTAGCGCGCTTTGCCTTCGTCAATGAGAGCGCGGATCTCATCGACTCCGACCGCGATATTGGCCTCTGCAGTGATTTCGAGTTGATCGTCCGACTGGATCAATTCCACGACAGTCTGCATTGCGCTATCTATATAGTCACTCGATCCAGGACGAAGCACCGGATAAGGAAACGCGCGAAGTGGATCAAACTGCATTGGCGACCACTCTCAAAGTACCACTGAAGGGCTCTGCCAGCTCGACCTCCACTACGATGCGGTTACCGCCGACAGCCTGAACACCAGCGAGTCGGCCTTGCTCAACGATACCGATATCGCTCCCCACCACGCGAAGCGCGCGGTTAGTGTCAGTCCCGGAATCCTGAAGTTCGATGATGAGCAGTCCACTTGTCGATGGCGTGAAAGCAACGCGCCGTCTCGTGGGTGCGAGAAGTACCGCGCGAACATCTGCCAGCGGCAGACCGGAAAACAACATGCGCTGAGGAACCGCGGCACTTGCGGCGGGCGAACCTCCGCCACCTGGTTCGGGCGCGTCCCCCTTCTGTTGCTCTGACGCCCCATCGCCCTGCGCGTAGTCAGCGGTGCCCGCGTGCTCGCCCGCAGCGAAGCCGCCTTCCAGCCCGACACCTTCCTCATCATCGGAGGCTAGCTCTGAAGTTCCCACAGCGGCGCCGTTGCGGTTGGGTTTTGCCTTGACTGCACGCGCACGTAAGATTACGCGCCCGCTCGGATTTTCCTCGCGGCGCGGGCCCTCTCCTTCCTCTTCTTCATCACCGAAGTAGTCTGCGAGCTCATCAAGGTTGGTTTCCTCCTGGACCGGATCCTTGGCGTAGCGGATCAGCATTTTGCGGACCCAATCCGCTAGCTCACGCAAGGCGGTCTTGCCGGCTACGCGACGATCTGGCGACAACCGATCGGGCTCAAAGGCGTCGTGGCGCGGCGGCTCCATCGCGCGCAGTAAGGAGAGGCCCTTTTCTGCAGTGCATTCGAGCACTGCAGAAAATTCCTTAAAGTCGCCGAAGCGCCTCAGACCAGGCAGACCTTCGGTGATGAGCATGCCGTTGCGTAGCACTGCAACGCGCTTCGGCAGGTTGAACTTGCCCGAGTATGACGTCTCCCTTGGCTGGTTGATTATGCGACCTTTCTTCCTTCCTCGCCAAGCCCCTTACTTTCATTTGCGCGAGCCTTCTCGAAGTTCATGGGGCTGAGATAGCCCAGCGTCGAATGAAGGCGGCGAT
>CAXNIC010000368.1:0-5052 GCA_964201945.1 Alphaproteobacteria bacterium | reverse complement strand
ACCTTCATGCGCGAGCTCTGGCACCTCTACGCCACGATCATGACCTCGACCGAGAGCGAGGTCGTTCTCCTGGTGCTGTCGCTGGTCGACCTGGTGCTGGTCGCCAACCTGCTGATCATGGTGGTGATCAGCGGCTACGAGAACTTCGTGTCCAACATCGACATCGCCGAGGGCGAGGAAGCCCCCGACTGGATGGGGAAGATCGACGCCGGGAACCTCAAGGTGAAGGTCGCCGCGGCGATCGTCGCGATCTCCTCGATCCACCTGCTGCGGGCATTCCTCAACATCAACGAACTCAGCGAGATGAAGCTCATCCTGCTGATGGTCATGCACCTAGTCTTCGTGGTCTCGGCGCTGCTGCTGGCATATCTCGACAAGCTCACCTCCCACGCCAACGACGCGCATTAGGACCTAGCCGAGCAGCGTCACCGCGAAGATCCCGACGGCGAGGCCCGGTCCGAACGGGATCCGGGTCGCGAGCCCGGTCCGCCGGCCGGCGAGATAGGCGACGCCGATAGCCGCCAGCGTCGCCAGCGCGCCGACCAGAAGGACCGGGCCGACGCCCGCTATTCCCACCCAGGCGCCGCCGGCCGCCATCAGCTTGACGTCGCCGAGTCCGAGCCCCTCGATCCCCCGCAGGCGGCGGAAGATGAAGCGGACGAGCCAGAGGAGGCCGCCGCCGAAGGCCGCCCCCGCCGCCGACGCCATCAGGTCGCCCCCGCTCAGCCAGGCCTGGAGAAGGCCAAGCGGCAGCAAGGGCAGGACCAGCGGATCGGGCAGGAGCTGGCGGCGGAGGTCGACGACGATTAGCGCGGCCAGGACCGCGCCCAGCACGCCGGTCAGCAGCACCGACGGCCAGGGGCCGCCCGCCCAGAGGGCGGCGAGGAAGGCGGCGACCGCCCCCGCCTCGACCGCGGTGTAGTCCGGCGGAATCGGGACGCCGCAACGCCGGCAGCGCCGGCCAAGGGCGAGCCAAGACAGGATCGGCACCAGATCGCGCGCCGCCAGCGTCTCGCCGCAGGCCGGGCAGATCGACCGCCCCCGCCAGAACGAGCTGCCCGCATAGGTCGCCTCCTCGTCCAGCGCCGCACCGAGCCGGGCCTGCGCCGCGCCGAGGAAGCTGCCGAGAGCGGCGAAGCCGGCGACTCCGGCGGCGATGAGCAGGGGATCGGCGGGGAAGGGCTGCCACGGCGTCATGCGGGCGGACGATGCCCCGCCACCCCGGGGGGTGCAACGGTTGACAGGCCCCGCCCCCTCAAGTAGCGGGAGCCGCAGCATGATCCATCCCGTCATCCTTTCGGGCGGCACGGGCAGCCGGCTGTGGCCGATGTCCCGTGCGTTGTTCCCGAAGCAGCTCCAGCCGCTGGTCGGCGTCCACAGCCTGCTGCAGGACACCGCGCTGCGCGTCGCCGACCGCTCCCGCTTCCACGCGCCGGTCGTGGTCTGCAACGCCGAGCACCGCTTCGCCGTCGCCGAGCAGCTCCGCCAGGTCGACTGCCCCGCCGCCGCCATCCTGCTCGAGCCGATGCCCCGCAACACCGCGCCCGCGATCGCCGCAGCGGCCGAGGCGCTGCTCGAGCGGGATCCCGAGGCGGTGATGCTGGTGCTGGCCTCCGACCACGCGATGCTCCGGCCCGAATCCTGGATCGCCGGCGTCGTCGCCGCCGAAGCCGCCGCCCGCGGCGGCGCCATCGTCACCTTCGGCATCCGCCCGGCCCGCGCCGAGACCGGCTACGGCTACATCCAGGCCGGCGACGCCATCGCCGGCGCCGGTCCTTGCCGGCGGATCGAGGCGTTCATCGAGAAGCCGGACGCCGAGACCGCCCAGAAGCTCGTCGACGGCGGGCGGCATTATTGGAACGCCGGCATCTTCCTCGTTTCGGCCCGGCTCTATCTCGACGAGCTGAAGCGCCATGCGCCGGAGATCGCCGAGGCCGCCAAGGCCGCCGTCGCCCGCGGACGCCGCGACCTCGACTTCCTTCGCCTCGATGCCGACGCCTTCGCCAAGGCACCGTCGCGCTCGATCGACTACGCGGTGATGGAGCGGACCGACCGCGGCGCGGTCGTTCCCGTCGATCCGGGCTGGAGCGACGTCGGCTCCTGGCGGGCTCTGCACGACATCGCGCCGAAGGACGGAGACGGCAACGTCAAGATCGGCGACGTCCAGATGGCCGGCGTCCGCAACAGCTATATCCGCTCCAACGGACGACTCGTCGTCGCCGTCGGCGTCGACGATCTCGTCGTGATCGCCGATCCCGACGCCGTGCTCGTCGCCCATCGCGACCGCGCCCAGGAGGTCAAGGGACTGGTCGAGGCCCTGGCCAGGGCAGGCCGAGCCGAAGCCACCTCCCCCGCCGTCGTCCATCGCCCCTGGGGCCATTACCGCACCGTCGATTCCGGCCAGGGCTTCCAGGTGAAGCGGATCGTGGTCAACCCGGGCGGCCGGCTGTCGCTGCAGCGTCACGCCCGGCGCGCCGAGCACTGGGTCGTGGTCGCGGGGACGGCCGAGGTCACGGTCGGCGAGGAGACCCGCCGGCTCGGGCCGACGGAGTCGGTGATGATTCCCCTCGGCGCTTCCCATCGCCTCGCCAACCCGGGCGACACCCCGCTCCACCTGATCGAGGTCCAGTCCGGCGCCTATGTCGGCGAGGATGACATCGAGCGTCTGGACGATGCCTATGGAAGGGCGTAAGCCGTTGTCATCATGGACGAACCGACCGATCCTGGCAGGCTCCGCGCGATGACGGGCACGCCTCTCACATCCGCTCATCTGCACCGGCCGATCGCGTTCGAGACGCCCGAGCGGCTGTCGGAGCTCTCGGCCTGGACCGAGCACACGCCCTTCGCCATGTGGGCGATCGACGTGCTTCGCCCCCGCGTCCTGGTCGAGCTCGGGACCCATGCCGGCGTCTCGTTCTGCGCCTTCACCCAGGCGGTGAAGTCACTCGGGGTGGCCTCGGCCTGCTATGCCGTCGATACCTGGGAAGGCGACGCGCACACCAACAAGTCGGAAGCCGCATATGCCGGGAACGTCTACGACGACCTGAAGAAACATCACGATCCGCGCTATGCCGGCTTCTCGACGCTGGTGCGCTCGACCTTCGAGGCCGCAGTCGGCAGCTTCGCCGACGGCTCGATCGACCTCCTGCACATCGACGGCTACCACACCTACGACGCGGTCCGCGGCGACTTCGAGACCTGGCAAGCGAAGCTGAGCGATCGCGCCGTCGTCCTCTTCCACGACATCAACGAGCGCGGCAGCGACTTCGGCGCCTGGCGGTTCTGGGACGAGGTGAGCCAGCGCTACCCCTCGTTCCACTTCCTGCACGGGCACGGCCTCGGCGTGCTCGCCGTCGGGCCCGAACAGCCGGACGCGATGCGCTGGCTCACGGGCCTCGATGCGGAGGGCGTGGCCCAGGTACGGGCCTTCTTCGCCGCCCGCGGCCATGCGGTGCAGGTCCTGGTCGATCTGGACGTGAGCGAGCGGCGGGGCAAGGCGTCGGCCGTCCACGCAGCGAACCTGCAGCAGGCGCTCGACGCGCAGAAGACGCAGATCGCGGAGGCGGCCGAGGAGGCTCGCCGGCAGCTGGAAGACGCCTACCGACAGCTCCACGAGGCCAACCTCCGGACCCAGGAGGTAAACAAGGAGGCCATCTGGCGCCAGGGCGTCATCGACGAGGCGCATCAGCGTATCACGCTGCTCGACGGCGAGCTTCAGGCGAAGACCCAGCACGCCGCTCTTCTCGAGTCGGCGCAGACGCAGCTGCGCGAGCAGCTGGAAATGAGCCAACGACAGCTAGGCGAGCAGGCAGCGGCAAGCCAGCACCAGCTCCATGCGACGCGCGAGCCGCTGCTGGCCCAGGTCCGGCTCATGGAGCACCGCATCCGCGGCTTCGAGACCTCGACCTCGTGGCGGCTGACCCGGCCGGTCCGGGTGCTGGGACGCATGCTCGGGCGTGCGCGCCATCTCCTCAGATCGGCAAGCCACCAGGCCGATCTCGTGCGCTGCCCGCCGGTCGAGATCACCGACACGCCGACCGGCCACGCCGACTGGTACGAAATCGTCTCCTCGAGAGGACAGCCGCCGAACCGCTGGGTCTCCTTCACCTATGCCGGCCCGGCCTATGACGGCACGGTCTTCCTGACGCTCTACGTCGATCATGGCGACGGCCGCTGGCAACCGCATGGCCTGCCGTCGATCAAGGGGCGCCTCGACGGCCATCTGCTGAGGCTGCCCGACAGCGTCGCCGGGCTCAGGATCAAGGTGCAGGGATCGCGGGACGCCCTTTCCGGCCCGCCGCAACTCTCCTTCCGCGAGATCGGCCAGGCCCAGCTGGCGCTGCGCCTGCTCTGGCGCCAGCGCCAGCGGCTTCCGAACGCGATTAGCTACCTGATGAAGAACGGCGTGTCGGCGACGGTGGCGCGGGCGGCCGAGGCCTATGGCGAGCAGAACGCCGACCTCTATCATCGCTGGATCGACAGCTATGACGGGCTGACCGATGCCGACCGGACGGCGATCGCCGCCCACATCCGGACCCTTCGCGATCCGCCGCTGATCTCGGTCGTGGTGCCGACCTACAACACGGCGGAGCCCTATCTTCGCGCCATGTTGGATTCGGTCCTGGCCCAGCTCTACCCGCGCTGGGAGCTGTGCATCGCCGACGACGCGTCGACGGCGCCTCACGTCCGCGCCGTGCTCGAGGAGTACGCACGGCGCGACGCGCGGGTGAGGGTGACGTATCGCGAGAAGAACGGTCACATCTCGGCGGCCAGCAACTCGGCGCTGGATCTGGCGACCGGCAGCCATGTCGCCCTCCTCGACCATGACGACCTGCTGGCCGAGCACGCGCTCTATCTCGTCGCCGTCGCCATCGGCGACCATCCCGACGCCGACGTCTTCTACTCGGACGAGGACAAGATCAACGACGCGGGCCGGCGCACCGAGCCCTATTTCAAGCCGGACTTCGCCTTCGACCTGCTGCTCGGCCAGAACTATGTGAGCCATCTCGGGATCTACCGCCTGGATGCCGTGCGCGCGGTCGGCGGCTTCCG
>CAXNIC010000367.1:0-5085 GCA_964201945.1 Alphaproteobacteria bacterium | reverse complement strand
CGACAGCCAGCAGCGGCGGCGCTCAAAGGGATAGAGCGGCAACCCGGTCCGGGAGAAGCCGGCGGGGAAGAACCGCCGCCAGTCGACCGCAGCCCCGGTTACCCATGCCTCGATCGCGGCGTCGAGCCCCAGCGGCGGCGGCGCGTTGCGGCTGCCCGGGGTCGCTTCGCCACGATGCGTGCCGGCGTCAGCGCCCTCGGCAAAGGCCTTGAGGCGCGCCGCCGCCTGGGTGCGGTCCACGGCGACGAAACCGAGGCGGTGCCGCATCGCTTCGCGGCCGAGCGCGAGCGTGCCGGCGATGTCGACCAGTGCCGGCCCATCCGCAGCGGCGAGATTTTCGGCGAGCCGGCCGGCCAGCGACCGCAGCGCAGCCACGCTCCGCGCCGAGAGCAGGAGGGGTTTGGGCTGGCCATCATCCCCGCTGGCCGCGACCGGCGGCGGCGCCTCGACGATCAGGTGGACATTGGCGCCGCCGGCACCGAACGAGCTGATCCCGGCCCGCAGTGCCTGTCCGTCGGGCACCGTCCACGTCTCGGCCTTCTGCACGACACGGAAGCCGCTGCCCTCGATGCCCATGTCCGGGTTCGGCACGGCACTGTGCAGGCTCGGGGCCAGGGTGCGATGGCGCATCTGCAGCACCACCTTGGTGAGCGCCACGATGCCGGCCGCCGACTCCAGATGCCCGACATTCGATTTGACCGAGCCGATCGGACAACCCGCCGCGCCGAAGGCGCGCCTGAGCCCGTTGATCTCGATCGGATCGCCGAGCGCCGTCCCGGTGCCATGCGCCTCGACATAGGAGATCGATCCGGGCGCAACGCCGGCCCGCGCCAGCGCGTCGACGATCAACTCGCCCTGGGCCACCGGGTTCGGAACGGTGAAGCCGCTGGTGCGCCCGCCATGATTGACGGCGCTGGCCCGGATCACGGCGTGAATGCGATCGCCATCGGCGCACGCCCGGGCGAGCGGCTTAAGCACCACCACGCCCGCCCCTTCGCCCGGCACATAGCCGTCGCCGCCCTCGCCGAAGCTGCGGCAGCGGCCGTCCGACGCCGAGAAGCCCGCCTTGCTCAACACCCAGTACTTCATCGGATGCAGGCTGAGATTGACGCCGCCGGCGATCGCCACCGTGCAGTCGCCGGCCCGCAACGCCTGCATCGCCATGTGCACGGCGGTGAGCGAGGCGGAGCACGCGGTGTCGACGGCGACGCTGGGCCCGCGGAAATCGAGGAAGTGCGACACGCGGTTGGCGGCGTTCCAATAGCCGGACGCGGTGATCGCGAGCTCGCCCCGGGCCCGCGCCTCGGCGGCGAAGAGCGGATAGTCGGAATGCATCAGGCCGACGAACACGCCGCCGGCGCGCCGCTCCGGCCGCACGTCGCCGGCGAACAGGCTGTGGCGGCCGTAGCCCGCATCCTCGAGCGCCCACCACGCCGCCTCGAGGAACTTCCGCGCCTGCGGGTCCAGGCTCTCGGCCTCGATCGGCGACATGTCGAAGAAGCGCGGATCGAACCGGTCGGCGCCGTCGATGAAGCCGCCCCATTTGGCGTGGCTGGTCGATGGATTGTCGCGATCGGGATCGTAGAACCCGGCGAGCCGCCAGCGCTCCTTGGGGATCTCCCGGATCAGATCGGTACCGTCGCGCAGCAGCCGCCAGAACGCCTCCAGGTCTTCCGCGCCGGGATAGATGCCGGCGATGCCGATGATGGCGATGGCGTCGTCAGCCGACACGGGCGGCGTCATGACCGTGACAGACGACCTCGCCGCCGGTGCCAGGGTAGCCGACGTCTCGGACGTCCCTGCACCGACCAGCCGCGCCAGCGCCTCGCCATGTTCGCGATCGAGATATCCGGCGACCTCGCGCGGCGTCCGGTACTCGAAGAACAGCGTCTTCGGCACAGCGCCGAGGTCGCGCTCGAACGCGGCGTTCAGGCGCGTGATCATCATCGAGTCGATGCCGTATTCCTCGAACGGGATCTCGGCCTCGATGCGATTGGCCGGCAGCCGCGCGACCTCGGCCAAAACGCGGGCGACGTAGTCGGCCGCCGAAACGGCACGGCGCGCACTTGGTGCTTCGGCACGAGCGGCCTCGGCGAGCCCGAGGCGGCGAAGCCCGGCGGCGACGTCGCCCACGCCATGCAGGACGACCTGCACAGGCCCCGTCTCGCTCACCGCCGCGTCCAACGCCGTGAAGGCAGCTCCGGCCGGCAGCGGCACGAAACCGGCCTCGCGTCGCAACAGGGCGACGAGGTCGGCCGGCACCGTCATGCCGCCGTCCAGCCAGAGCGGCCAGGCGATGGTCAGAGTCCGGCCGCGGCGTCCACCCGCACCCGCGCGCCACGCCGCGAAACCGGCGAGGAAGCCGTTGGCGGCGGCGTAGTCGCCTTGCCCGAAGGTCGGAAACTCGGCCGCGGTCGAACCGAAGGTACAGAACAGATCCAGCGGGTCATCCCGGGTCAGCCGGTCGAGCGCCAGTGTGCCCGCGACCTTGGCCCGAAGCACGGCAGCAAGATCGCTTGAGGATTTCGTCGCCGCAATGCCGTCGCGCCGCGTACCGGCCAAGTGGAAGACGGCATGGATCGGACCGAGGGAGCGACGCACGCGATCGAGTCCAGCCTCAAGCGCGCGGGCATCGGCGACGTCGCCCTCGACCAGCATCACGCTGCCGGCCGCTTCCAGCGCGGCGAGCCGGGCAACCGCGGCCGCGGGGGGCGCCCCTCGCGACAGCAACGCGACCCGTGCGCGGTGATGGCGGATCAGGTGCTCGGCCAGCAGAAGGCCGATCCCACCGGTACCGCCACTGATCACGCAGGTGGCACCGTCGCGCAGCCCTGTTCCAGTCCCCTCGGGCGCCGCCGCCAGCGTACGGACCTGACGCCTGCCGTCGAGGATGCGGACGTCGTCCGGCGCGTCACGAGCCTCGGGCAGCGCGGTGAGAATGACGTCGGGGCTCACCTCTCCTCCTTCGAGAGCGAGCGCACGGACCCACCAGCCGGGAGTCTCGGCCGCAACGCATCGGAGCAGAGCCGCAAGTGCCCGGTGCCTAGGTGCATCGGCCGGACCGGGAGACGCAACGAGGAAACGTACGGAGGTGACGCCGGCCAAGCATCTGACCACGCCGAGCGTCAGATCGAGCGCCGGCTGCGGGTCGATCCGGTCGACCGCCGTGGCCAGGGGCAGCGTATCCAGCTCCGCCAGATCGGTGGCGGCGTCCAGCATGAGCACCACGTCGACCTGCCGCCGGCCGGCCACCGCCCCCGTCAGTCCGTCCAGATGATCGGCCGCCAGCAGGATTGCGTCTGGCGCCGCCGCCATCCATCGGCGTCTCGCCGCCTCGGCTGCGACGACGACGAGCGCCCGGTCCGACACGAGCGGCGCAGTGACCGGAGCGTCGGTCCACACAGGCACGAGGCGCCGCGTGGCGACGTCGGGCTCCGACGCGATGCCGGCCATGGCGCGCGCCACCAGACGCTCGAGGACGGCGACCGGGCTGCCATCCGCAGCCGCGAGCACGATGTCGAAGACCGCACCGTCGCGGTCGATCCGCTTGGCGCGTGCATGGACCCAGACCGGAGCAGAATCGGCGAACCAGCGCACCGCACCGAGCGCGACGGGCACGAACAGGCCGGCGGGCGCACCCGCCGCCGTTCCGATACCGGCCGCCGTCTGCATCGCTGCATCCAGCGTCGCCGCGCCGCGTGCCGACAGACCTGGGCGTGCAACAAATCGTGCCAGCGCCTCGCCGTCTCCCGACCACAGGCGGTCGATCAGGCGGAACGCCGGGCCATAGGCGATGCCGCGCGCCGCAGCGGCCTCATACATCTCGGCACCTTCGACGACGCGGCCGAGACGCGCCTGCAAGGCCGCGACACTGAGGGTCGTCGGCGATGCGGACGATGTGGTCATGGCGAGGGTCGCGTGCTCGACTCCGGCATGCGTGAGCCGCAGCGTCGTCTCTCCGGCCTCGGGCTCTAGGCGCAGATCGAACGGGCCGGTGCCGGCGATCGGCCGAGTCCACATCAGGTCGGCAAGCCCGGCCGGGGGGCGGCCGTCGCGCCTCGCCAACGCTGCCGCCGCCAACTCGATCACCGCGGCCGCCGGCAGCATCGGCGCGCCGTCGACCTGGTGCTGGTGGAGCCGCCAGTCATCGGCGTCGACACGGATCGCCATGCCCGCATTGCTCGCGGGGGTCGAGACGACGACGGCGCGGCTCAGCGGATTCCAGTAGCGGGTGCCGTCGAACGGGTAGCCCGGCAGGCTGACGATCCGCCCCGGCCCGTCGAACAGGCGCTCGAATGGCACGGCGGCACCGGCCTCGTAAGCTGCCGCAAGGTCCATGAGGGTGCGCGCAGCAACGGCGCGCTCCACGTCGATGGGCGCCGATGGCGACGCCGCACGGTGCCCTTTCAACGCAGCAGCAAGCGTGGCCGTATCGCCGGCGACCACAGCCAGACGGTGACGGTGATGAGTGCGCCTTACCGAAAGCATCCAGGCGATATCGTCGAGATCCCGCTCAGCCGCGCTTTCGAGGCGAACGGCGAGCGCCGCTGCGAGACGATCGAGCGAGGCGCGGCTCTTGGCGGAGAGCGGAAAGATCCAAGGCCCTGCCGCACGACCGGCCGCGGGTCGCGTCGGCGCCGCCTCCAGCACGATATGGGCGTTGGAGCCGCTGAAACCGAAGGAACTGACTACCGCCCGGCGCGGCACATCCGCCGGCCAGGACATCGTCTCGGTGGCAACGCGGAACGGGCTGCGGGCGAAGTCAATGTGACGGTTCGGCGTCCTGAAGTTGAGTGTCGGCGGAATGACGGCGTGCTCGAGCGCCAGCACCGCCTTGAACAGCCCCGCCGTGCCGGCCGCCGCCATGGCGTGGCCGATGTTGGTCTTGACCGAGCCGATGGCGCAGAAGCCGGTCCGGTCGGTGAAGCGGCGGAAAGCATCGGTCAGCGCGTTGACCTCGATCGGATCGCCGAGCCGCGTGCCGGTGCCATGCGCCTCGGCCAGGCGAATTGTCGAGGGATCGATGCCGGCACGCTGCCAGACCTCGATTTCGAGCGCGGTCTGCGAGGCCGCGCTGGGCGCGGT
>CAXNIC010000366.1:0-5119 GCA_964201945.1 Alphaproteobacteria bacterium | reverse complement strand
CCCGGCTCGCAGGTCTTCTGCCGCGTGCTGGTCGACTGCGCCGGCGCCGACTGGCCGCTTTCGAAGAAGTTCGGCTGCACGCCCCGGCTCGCGGTCGAGCTGCTGACGCGCGCCCGCGACCTCGGCCTCGATCCCTCGGGCATCTCCTTCCATGTCGGATCGCAGCAGACCGACCCGACCCGCTGGGAGCCGGCGCTGGCGACCGTCGCCGAGATGTTCGGCACGCTGTCGGCGCGTGGCATCGATCTCCGCCTGGTCAACATCGGCGGCGGCTTCCCGTCGCGCTACCGCTCCGAGGTTCCGCCGATCGAGGCCTATGGCCAGGCGATCATGGAATCGATGAACCGGCACTTCGCCGGCCGCATGCCCGAGATCATCGTCGAGCCGGGCCGCCAGATCGTCGGCGATGCCGGCGTCATCCAGGCCGAGGTCGTGCTGGTCTCCGAGAAGGACATCGGCGACGACAAGCGCTGGGTCTATCTCGATATCGGCAAGTTCTCAGGGTTGGCGGAGACCATCGACGAGGCGATCAAGTACCGGATCAAGACGCCGCATGACGGCGGCCCGGCCGGTCCTTGCGTGCTGGCAGGCCCCAGCTGCGATTCCGTCGACACGCTGTACGAGAAGACCGACCTGCACCTGCCGATGGCGCTGACGGCCGGCGACAAGGTCCTGATCCTCTCGACCGGTGCCTATACCTCGGCCTATTCCTCGGTCGGCTTCAACGGCTTCCCGCCGCTCAAGACCGTCTGCATCTGATCCCTCTTAACCCTCTCCCGCGCAGCGGGGGAGGGCAGGGTGGGGGCGAGCGAAGCGAGGTCGGAAGCGACGTTGAAGCGGCGGCGATAGCCCTCGCTTCGCTCGCCCCCACCCCAACCCTCCCCCGCGTACGACGCGGGAGAGGGGGCACGAATTACCGCTTCGTAAAATCCGTCACCTTGATCTTGCCGGCGACGATGTCGGCGCGGGCGGCATCGATGCGGGCTCGCCAGTCAGGCTTCACCAGGGGAGCGTTGTTCTCGTCGAAGGCGAGGCCGACGCCGTCCTCGGCGAGGCCGAGTTCGACCCGGCCCGGCTTCCAGGCGCCGTCGCGGGCGGCGAGGAAGCTGCGCTCGACCGCGAGGTCGACGCGCTTCAGCTGCGAGGTCAGGATCGATCCCGGATGCAGTCCGTTCTGGTTTGAATCGACGCCGATGGCGAGGCGCTTCATCTCGACCGCCGCCTGGAAGACCCCGACATTCGAGATGCCGGCGCCGGCGAAGACCACTTCGGCGCCGCGCTCGATCTGGCTCCGGGCAAGCTCCTTGCCGCCGGTGGGATCGGAGAAGGCCGCCGGCGTGTTGCCGATGAAGTTCAGCAGCACCTGGGCGTCGGCGCGGACGTGCTTCGCCCCTTCCTCGTAGCCGACCGCGAACTTCCGGATCAGCGGGATGTCCATGGCGCCGACGAAGCCGACCTTGCCCGACGGCGCCGCCAGGCTCGCCAGCATGCCGGCGAGGAAGGCGCCCTCATGCTCCTTGAAGACGACCGAGCGCACGTTCGGCTGATCGCTCTCCGCGTCGATCAGCGTGAAGCGCACGTTCGGATGCTTCGGTGCCACCTGGCCCATCGGCGTCGCGTAGTAGAAGCCGACCGCGACGATGTCGGTGGCGCCGCGGCGGACCAGGGCTGCAACGCCCTGCTCGAACTGCGCCGGGCTGGTCGGCTCGAACTCCAGTACCTCGCCGCCGGCAGCGGCCTTGAAGCGCTGGGCGCCCTGGTAGGCGGCTTCGTTGAAGCTCTTGTCGAACTTCTGGCCGACCGCATAGAGCACGCCCGGCTTGATCTCGGCCGCAGCGGCCGGCAGCGCGAAGGCCAGCGCCAGGACGAGGGCGAAGAAGCGGCGCATCATTTCCATCCCCAGCGTTCGGCGGCGTCCATGATCAAGGCGGTGTGCTTCTCCTGAAGCGTCTTCAGGCGGGCGACGGCCGGGTCGGCGGCGCCGCCGAGGATCTTCACATAGTCCTCGCCGTTCGGATTCTGGCGCCAGGAATTGCCGACGAACTTGGCCCGGGCCTGGGAGACGCGGGCGAGCCGCGCCCGACCGTCCCTGAAGCTCATGGCGGCGGCGCGAAGGCCGCGGGCGAAGTCGCGGTCGCTGAGCTCGCTATAAGGCTTCCCCGCCTCGTCGCGGACGTTGAGGAAGATCATGTCGTCGCCGAAGGCGGTGTAGCCGCCACCGAGCCCCTTGTGGACCCCGGCGGCATGCTCGAAGAAGCTGTGCGCCATCGCCGCCGTCAGCCGGCCATGGGGGAAATGGACGACTGCGAGCCCGGTCCCGCCCTTGGCGTCGGCGAGGTCGGAGACGAGCACGCTCGACTGGCGAAGGACATATCCCAGCGCTGCGGCGACGCGGTCGGCCTGAGGCCAGCCGATCACGGTGCGGGACTGGAGCGAGGAGTTGGTGCGGAGGAGGTAGCCGCCGGGCGTCATCTCCGTCCGCACCTTCGCCGGATCGACGCCGACGGCGCGGAAGATGTCGGCCAGCAGCTCGTCCTTGACCTTGAGAGCGAAGGCGGCGCGGTCGGCGTATTGCGCCTCGCGCATCCGGGTGAGCCCGAGCTGGCTCGACGCCGCTTCGAAGGAGAAGAGCAGCGGCTTGTCGGCGGCCAAAGCAGGGAGAGCGATAAGCCCGACCAGGAGGCCGAGCAGCGAACGAAGGAGTGAGCGCATCAGGGATCCTCGAGTTTCATCCACGTTAGCTCATGCTTGTTGTGGTGCAAGTGCGTCACCCGCGATCCCGGGATCTCGGCGAAGCGCCTCGCGGTGTCGTGGTCGGTCTCGCCTTGGAGCTTGATGGTGCAGACGAAGTTGCGCACTTGGCCTCCGGCGAGCCAGCGCTCGACCAAGCGGAGCAGCCGCTCGGGATAGCAGGCGATGTCGGAGAACAGCCAGTCGACCGGCCCGACCTGTTCCGGCTCGAGAGCGAAGGCGCTCATCTTGCGTTCCTCGACGCCCGGCATGCCGGCGATGGCGGGATCGAGCGCCGCCTTGTCGACGGCGATCACGCGTGCGCCCAGCTTCGCCAGCACCCAGGTCCATCCTCCAGGGCTGGCGCCGAGATCGAGGCAGAGGTCGTTCGTTCCCGGCCGCTTCCGCGCCAGCGTCAGCGCCTCCCAGAGCTTGAGATATGCGCGGTTCGGCGGCCCGTCCTTGTCCTCGACGAAGCGGACCTCGCCATGGGGGAAGGGGCTGGAACAATGGGCGGCGGCCAGCAGCGTGGTCTCGTCCAGCAGTGTCCACGATCCCAGCGGCGCGGTCGGGGCTTCGGCCGGGAAGGCCAGCGGCTTCGCCGAAACCGTCGGCAGCCGCTCCTGGATCAGCTTCGCCCGGCCGTGATGGGCGACCGAGTAGAGCGCCCAGCTGCGCTGGATCGCGCGCAGCGCCTTGGCGCCCTCGCCGATCGAGGCGATCGGGATGTGCCGAGGCTCGCGCCAGACGTTGATCGCCCACGCCGCCGGCCGCTCCGGTCCAGGGGCGAGGAACAGCCGGCCATAAGCGACGGCGTCGGGACCGAGCTCATGGGCGAGCTGGGCCTCGAAGCCCTCGGCGGCGAGATAGCCGGTCTCCTCGCTCACAGGAGCCCGACCAGCAGCGCCGCGCCGAAAGCGGCCAGCGCCGCGCCCGAGGCGCGGTTGATCCAGAGAACGACGGTCGGCGAGATCCGTTGGCGGAGCAGCGTGACCGCGCCCGACAGGATCGCCCACCACAGCAGCGAGCCCAGGAATACGCCCGTCACCAGAACGCCGGCGCCGGCGGCGGTGTCGACGGCGGCAAGGCCGAGGCCGGCGAAGATCGCGGCGAAGGTCAGGATCGTCGCCGGATTGGCCATGGTGAGGAAGAAGGTGCTGGCGAAGGTCGGCCACAGCGAGCGCGTCATCGGCGCCTCGGCGGCGGCTTCGGGCGGCTTCCCGGTGATCGCCACCCAGCCGAGCCAGATCAGGGCCGCGCCGCCGACCAGCGAGAGCACGCCCTGGCCTTGGAGCAGCAGGCTGGAGACGGCGGTGAGGCCGAAGGCGGCGATGGCGGCATAGACCGCATCGGCGACGGCGGTGCCGAGCCCGCCGGCGACGCCCGGCCAGAACCCGGCTTCCAGCGAGCGGCGGATGCAGAGCAATCCGATCGGCCCGACCGGGGCGGCGATCGAGAGGCCGAGCAGGAGGCCCTTGAGGAAGAGGAGGACGGTCTCGGTCATCGCCGCGAGACATATCGACTGGAACGCGATGCGTCGACCGTCTCCTGACGTCGCTTGAGCCTTCACAACGCGGACGCCGAGTCGACTTCGCTGCATGTTGCGCAAGAGGGGCCGATGTCATTCGAGCCGTCACCAAGCAGGTCCCGCGAAGTCGACTTTCATCAATAAATTCAACGACCTCAGTGTCTAGGTAAGTAAAAATACGCATACCTATAATGTAAATATCGAGAGATATTTGGGCGCCTTAAATAAAACTAGAAAGCATTACGATTATCCGGGAACGTCTTTCTCAAGTCGACGTTACGTTGATGCTGCAACCCGGATGCCGAGGAGAAATATTTTGTCTTATTTCAACGAGGGCTACTATCTCGCCCAGTATGCCGATGTGAGATCGGCGGTCAGCCAGGGGTCTTTCACCAGCGGTCTGCAGCACTTCCGCCTCTTCGGCAGCGGTGAGGGGCGTACCCCCAGCGCCGAATTCAACGTCGCCTACTACGGCGCGTCGAATCCCGACGTTCAGCCCGTGGTCAGCCGCGGCGTCTTCAGCACGTCGCTGGAGCATTTCGACATGTACGGCGTCGGCGAGAATCGCGCGCCGTCGAGCGCCTATGCCGGCTTCGACTCGACGCGCTACCTGGCTGCGAATGCCGATGTCCAAGCCGCCGTCACCGCCGGCAACTTCAAGTCGGGGCTGGATCACTACCTGCTGTTCGGTGCGATGGAATCGCGGGCCGGGTATTCGACAGCTGGTGTGGACCTGGCGGCGAAGGCCACTTCCGGCAGCGTCTCCTACTTCAATGAAATCTATTACCTCGACCGCTATCCCGACGTTCAAGCGGCGGTAGCCCTGGGCCATTTCGCGAGCGGCCTGCAGCACTTCCAGCT
>CAXNIC010000365.1:0-5126 GCA_964201945.1 Alphaproteobacteria bacterium | reverse complement strand
GGGGGGGGGGGGGCCAGCCGGCGGACTCGCATCCGCCGGGAACTTCAGGGTCCAGATGGTTCCGTGATCCGAGTCCAGCTCCGCCGAGCCGTCGACCTGCTGCATGAGCCGCCTCACCAATCCGAGACCGCGCCGCTTGTTATCCCCATTCGTAGTGAAACCCACGCCGTCATCGGCGAAGGTGATCGTCGCCGGCCCCCCGTCGTGGCCGGCGAGCAGCGACACGTCGATCTTGCCGGTGCCGTCGGGAAACGCGTGAAGGTAGCTGTTCGAGACCAGCTCGGCGATGACGAGGCCCAAGGCCGTCACGCTGTCCAGATCGAGGAACACCGACTCGGCGTGACAGGTCAACTTGACGTTGCGATGCTTCTGTTCCTCCAAGGCTTCGAAGCTGGAACACAGCGACGAGAGGTAGCCGCGGAAATCGATGGTCCGGTTGAGGCCGCTGCTGAGAAGATGGTCATAGACCTGGGCCAGGGTCATGACCCGGCGTGCAATCGCGCTGATCCCTTGCTTCTGGGCACCGTCCCCGGCGGTCTGCATGTGCTTGTTCAGCATCCCGTAGACGAGTTGCAGGTTATTGCGGACGCGATGCTGCAGCTCCTCCGCGAAGACATTCTTTTCCTCCAGAAGCCGGTTCTTCTCATCCAGCAGGAGGTTCTTCTCGATCAGGACGAGGCTCTTTGCCGCAAGCAGCCGATCCCTGTCGGCGACCATGTCCTTCATCCGGTCGGCGGTGGTCTGAAGGAGGCTGGTGCGTTTGGAGGTGTCGACCGCTTCCGCCACGATATTGGCGAAGCCGGTCAGGAAATTGATGTCGTGCTGGTCATACTCGTGCGCGACGGGGTTGTCGACCTGCAGCACGCCGTAGGGCTGGCCGTCCTTCTTTTTGATAACAACGTCCACTGTCGCGACGATGCCGTGCTCGGCATAGAAGGACGGCAGCACGAAGCTCGCGTCCTTGTTCAGGTCGCTGCAGATCACCGGCTTGCCGGTGATGAACGCGCGACCTTGCGGCGTGCTCCCATCGGCCCGGGAACTGGCGATCCCGATCACCCCTTCGTGCCAGCCGACCCCGGCCACGACGAGGAGATCGTCCTCCTCCTGGCGGTAGCGGCAGACCTTCGAGAAGGAGACGCCCAAGCCTTCGGCGCAAACACGGGCGGCTTCCGTGAGCACTTTGTCGAGATTGCTTTCTCCGAGCGCGAAGCTACCGAATCCTGCAAGTGCCGCCTGCTGACGAAGAAGCCGCTCGACCTCCTTGCTGGATGCCTTGCCGTGGGGCTTTTGCGCGGCCGAGACCTTCGATGCCGGCATGAGTACGCGGAATCCCTTGGGGAACGGCTCCGACGCCAGGCCGGTTCTGACGATCTCTTGGACGATCGTCAGAGCGCGAATGATATCCGCGGGCCGATACGGCTTCCCAAGGCACGCGTCGCCGTCGGCCTTGGTCAGGCCGATCTGGCCGACATTTTCGGCATTGCCCGTCGCGTAGAGAACGCCAAGGCCCGGGCGATGCAGCCGGGCCGCGATATCGGTGCCTAGGCCTCCCTCCGCCAATCGCACGTCCAGGATCGCGAGATCGGGCGTGTGGCGCTCGCCGATGGCGACCGCCTCATCGACGGTGCGGGCGATACCGCACACCTCATACCCGTGCTCGACGAGAATCTCCTCGAGCATATCGGCCATGAAGAGGTCGTCTTCGGCGATCAGGACTTTGAGCATCGGCTAAGCCTTGGCGTGAGAGACATACGGTTGGCGGGATTCCAATGAGGCCCCCGTCAGCCGCATGAGGGAGATCTGCTTGAGCTATGAACACGAAATCAGGTTCGAGCGGATGGCTCGGAAACTACCTAGCCGTCCGTGAAGGGGCTGGAAACAAGAAGGACATCGCCGTTTTCGGTGAGGCCAGGCGGCTCGTTGGCGGGTTAGATTGACGCCATGTGGCGCCCGCCGGAACGCATTCGCTGGAAGCCCGACGCCGGCCGCTGGCCGAGCCTCGAGGAGGCGGCATCGTCCCGCCTCTTCAGCCCGATCGCGGTCGGACCGATGCACCTCTCCTCGCGCACATGGGTTCCGGCGATGGTGCCGTGGCGGGCGACCGAAGAAGGCGAAGTGACGCCCGAGGTGCTGGCCTGGTACGAGCGCTTCGCCCGCGGCCGTCCGGGCGCCCTCGTGGTCGAGGCGACGGGCATCCGCGACGTGCCCTCAGGTCCCCTGCTCCGCATCGGCCATGACCGTTTCATCCCCGGCCTGGCCGAGCTGGTGCGGCGCGTGCGGGTGGCGAGCGGCGGCGAGACCCGGCTCCTGATCCAGCTCATCGACTTCCTCGCGATCCGCCGGCGGCCACCGCCGGCGACATTCTTCCGGCGCTATCTCCAGATCACCGGTCGTCACCGGGACGCGCTCGGGGTCGCGACCGACGACGAGGCCCGCGAACGGCTTCTCACGCTCGACGAGGACGCCCTGGCGGGCGTGCTCGACACGCGCGAGCTGGAAGCGTTGCGGGTGGGGTATCGCGAGCGCGTCACCGACATGCACCTCCCGCATGTGCGGGAGCTGCCGAAGGTGCTGCCCGATCTCTTCGCCCAGGCCGCTCGCCGCGCTGAGGAGGCCGGATTCGACGGCGTCGAGTTGCACTACGCGCACGCCTACACGATGGCCTCGTTCCTGTCGGCGCTGAACGATCGCAGCGACGGTTATGGCGGCTCGCGCACCGAGCGTGCCTGGCTGCCCTTGCAGGTCTTCGGCGCGGCGCGGACCGTGGTCAAGCCGCGCTTCGCCGTCGGCTGCCGCTTCCTTGCCGAGGACTGCGTCGCCGGCGGCAACACGGTCGACGACGCCGCATATTTCGCCCGCCGCTTCGCCGCCGCCGGCATGGATTTCCTCTCGCTCTCCCGCGGCGGCAAGTTCGAGGATGCAAAGCGGCCGGGTATCGGCGAGGCCGCGTATCCTTACACCGGCCCCTCCGGCTACGAGTGCATGCCGCAGTTCATCTCCGATGCGCGCGGCCCGTTCGGCCGCAACCTGGAGCCGGCACGCCGCATCCGGGCATCGGTCCGCGACGGCGGCTTCTCGACGCCGGTCGTCGTCTCCGGCGGCATCCACGGCTTCACCCAGGCCGAGGCCGTTCTCGCCGATGGCCAGGCGGACATCGTCGGCTTCGCCCGCCAGGCCCTCGCCGACCCCGACTGGTTCCTCAAGGTCCGCCTCGGCCGCGGGGCGGAGATCAGGGTTTGCGAATACACCAACTACTGCGAAGCCCTCGACCAGAAGCATGCCCAGGTGACGTGCAAGCTCTGGGATCGACAATACCTGGATGAACCGGGGCTGCTGAAAAGTACGGACGGCCGCCGTCGTCTGGTCGCGCCGGCGTGGGACCCAAACGACTTCAGAACGGCTGAGTAGTTTCCGAACCTCCTCAGCACGAGCTACCGCCGCTAGTGTCGCAGCGTTTCCGTGCGCGTTCGTGAAGCGAGACCAAATGGGTTTCCCTGGCATTTCCGCCGGTTCGACGCATTGCCGGCAGGATCCAGGAGATCCCGATACATGTCTAAGGACCATTCGAAGACCGAAGCCGTCGACGCGCTTCTGACCACGCCCGGGCTTGCCGACGCGCTCGACAGCGAGCAGTTCAGGCGCTTTCTCGACCAGGTGCCGATCGCCATCGTCGTCTCGGACATGAAGCGGGATGAGCGCATCGTCTACGCGAATCCGGAATTCGAGAAGGTTTCCGGACAGGTCGTCGCCGAACTGGTGGGAAAGCCCTGGGGTGTTCTCCAATGCCCCGCCTCGACCGGCATTGGCGAGCAGAAGAACATTCAGCGCGCGCTCGGTACGGCCATCGTCGACTCGAATGATTTCGTCGGAACATTCAATGTCGAACGTCCCGGGCATGAACCCACGCTGGTCGATGCCTATTCCAACGTGATCGAGGATGAGGACGGAAAGCCCTCATATCGGCTCGCTGCACTGGTGGATGTGGGTTCGCGGGGCCAAGAGCAGCGGGAAGAGCTGGAGCAGCGGCTCCGCGACAAGGACACCCAGCTGCTGGAGATCCAGCACCGCGTCAAAAACAATCTGCAGATGATCACCGCGCTGACGCGGATCGAGGCTCGGAACGCACAAGGTCGAATGGGCTCGGCCCCCTTCGACCGGTTGGCGGGGCGCATCGAGTCGATCCAGCTTCTATACGCGCTATTCAACGATCACGGCAAAGGCGACGAGATCGACCTCGGCGTCTACCTGAGCGAAGTCGCCACCTCAGTGATGCGCGCGCATGCCGTCGAGGGAATACGACTCAATCTGAAGGTTGACGCCTATCCGGTATCGGTGAACGTCGCGCTCCCGACCGGGCTGGTGGTCAACGAGTTGCTGACCAACGCCCTCAAGCATGCCTTTGTCGGCCGCGACGGCGGCACCATCACTCTCCACAGCCTGTCCGACGGCACCGGTTGCCGCATCGTCGTCGCCGACGACGGCATCGGCCTTCCCGAAGGCGTCGAATGGCCGAAGACCGGCAAGCTCGGTGCGCTGATCGTCAAATCGCTGCGCGACAACGCCATGGCGGCGCTCGCGGTCGAGTCGAGCCCGGGCAAGGGCATGCGCGTCACCATCAGCTTCACCCGGTCGGCTTCCGCTCCCGCGAAGTCAGGCTGAAAGCGCGGACCTTCAACTCCGTAATTTTTTCTCGTGCAGCGCGAAGGCGAGCCACCGACGAGTCGGAAACGACTCAGGCTCATCACGATCTGTGGCCCCTCCGCAATGCGGACATATGCCGATGCCGCCTGCTTTATCTGCGAGTCGAATACTGTCGAAACTGAATAACCTAACTTCACTAGATACCGCGCTTTTCTTCATTAAAACTAAATAATACTAGGACCGTACATAGTTAAGATTGAGTTATGCATCGGTGATTATTCGTCGTATTTACTCATCAGTCGATAATTAAGGATACATTTTGTTTCTTTTGATATAGCGAGATGCTACGATAAGGCATGAAGCGAGACGGACGGAGTTTCGATCATCGGACGCTTGAAACCATTCGGTTGATGGCGGTCGAACGGGTGCGGGATGGTGAGGCGCCCTCGGCGGTGATCGGCTCCTACGGGTTCGGCCGCACGACG
>CAXNIC010000364.1:0-5140 GCA_964201945.1 Alphaproteobacteria bacterium | reverse complement strand
GCACCGGCGGCGGCCCAGAACAACGTTCTTCGCGTCGTGCCCCAGGCCGACGTCAAGATCCTGGACAGCCACGTCGCCTCGATCCAGGTCACCAAGATCTTCGCGCTGATGGTCCAGGACACGCTGTTCGCGTGGGACTACAAGCTCGGCGCCAAGCCGCAGATGGTCGAGAACTGGGCCGCGTCGGCCGACAAGCTGACCTGGACCTTCTCGCTTCGTCCGGGCCTCAAGTTCCATGACGGCACGCCCGTCACCTCCAAGGACGTGATCGCCTCGATCGAGCGCTGGGTGAAGCGCGACGTCATCGGCCAGCGCCTCGCCACCTTTACGGCGGGCTGGTCCGCCGTCGACGACCGCACCTTCACCCTCAAGCTGAAAGAGCCGTACGGCTTCGTCGAGTTCTCTCTCGGATCGGCCGGCGGCCAGATGCCGGTCATCTTCCGCGAAGCCGATGCCAAGACCGACCCGATGACGGCGATCGCGACCGGCATCGGCTCCGGCCCGTTCATCCTCAATCGCGACGAATGGAAGCCCGGCGCCTTCGTCGCCTTCAAGAAGAACCCCGACTACATTCCGCGCGCGGAGCCGGTTGACGGGCTCGCCGGCGGCAAGGTCGCCAAGGTCGACCGCGTCGAATGGCACATCATTCCCGATGCCGGCACGGTGGCCGCGGCGCTGACCAAGGGCGAGGTCGATCTCTGGGATTCTCCGGCGACCGACCAGCTGGGCCCGATCGTCAACAACAAGGACATCGTCATCGACAAGCTGCCGCCCTTCGGCAACTACGGCGGCCTTCGCGTCAATTCGCTCCTGCCGCCCTTCAACAACGTGAAGGCGCGCCAGGCGCTCGCCTATCTGTTCGATCAGAAGGACTTCATGGCCGCCGCCTACGGCGATCAGAAATGGTGGAAGGTCTGCAATTCCTACTACGTCTGCGACGGTCCCTGGGGCACCGAGGCCGGGTCGGAGCCGTACAAGAAGAAGGACCTGGCGAAGGCGAAGCAGCTCCTGGCCGAAGCCGGCTACAAGGGCGAGAAGATCACGCTGATCACCACCAACGAGCTGCCGCAGATCGGCGCGATGGCGCAGGTCGCCGCCGCCAATCTCAAGGAAGCCGGCGTCAACGTCGACATGATCGTCTCCGACTGGGGAACGGTGGTCAGCCGGATGAGCAAGAAGGATCCGGTCGAGCAGGGCGGCTGGAACATGTTCACCACATGGTTCACCGGCACCACCATGCATTCGCCGTTGACCAACATCGCCACCAACATGGCCTGCGGCGGCGGCAACTGGGCCGGATGGGCGTGCGACGCGGAGTCCGAGAAGCTGCGCGACACGTTCCTGAAGGCGCCGGACGACGCGTCTCGCAGGGCCGCGCTCGAGCCGCTGCACAAGCGCCTGCAGGAAATGCAGCCGGTCGCCCTCCTCGGCCAGTTCGACCCGCCGTTCGTCTGGCGGAAGAACGTCCAGGGCGTGGTGAAGGGCTCGGTGCTGGTGTTCTGGAACATCAGCAAGTCCTGACCTAGGCTGTCGTCGCTTCGGGGCCGGCGGCTTCCAGCTGCCGGCCCCTTCTCTTTTTCAGCAGGGGTTTTCTCACATGGCAGATCGCATCGGCTTCATCGGGCTCGGCAACATGGGCGGCCCGATGTCGGCCAACCTGGCGCGGAAGGGCTTTGAGATCACCGTGTTCGATCCGAGGCCGGCGCAGGTCGACAAGCTGGTCCAGCTCGGCGCCAAGGGCGCGAAGACCGTGGCCGAGGTGATCGATGCCGCCGATGTCGTCGTCACCATGGTGCCGGACACGCCGGACGTCGAAGGCGTGGTGCTCGGCCCCGACGGCACGCTCGCCCGCGGCCGCGCCGGTATGCTGCACATGGACATGAGCACGATCTCGCCGGCGGCGAGCCGGCGGATGGCGGAGAAGCTGGGCGAGAAAGGCATCGGCTGGGTCGATGCCGGCGTCGGGCGCTCGCCGGCGCATGCCGAGCGCGGCGAGAGCCTGTTCATGATCGGGGCATCTCCGGAGAACCTGGCGCGGGTGACGCCGCTGCTGGATGCCATGGGCAACAAGATCGTCCATTGCGGCGATGCCGGCGCCGGCATCGCCACCAAGGTGGTGAACAACTACCTCGCCATGTGCCTCAACCAGCTCAATGCCGAGGTGTTCACGCTCGGCGCCAAGCTCGGCCTCGACACCAAGGCACTGTTCGAGGTCGTGACCTCATCGCTGTCCAGCAACGACCACCTGAAGCTCTACTGGCCGACCAAGGCGCTGAAAGGCGACATCGAGCCCGGCTTCGCCCTCGACCTGGCCTTCAAGGATCTGTCGATCGGGGTCGGCGCGGCCAAGGAGGCGGGCTCCCCCGCCCATGTCGGCACCGCCGTGCGGGAGGCGATGATCCGCGCCCGCACCCAGCAGGGGCTCGGCCAGAAGGATGTGACGGCCCTGCTCACCGCCGCCGCCGCGGAAGCCGGGATCAAGCCGCCGACGCTGTAATCCTGGAAGACGAGCGGGCGCCGCTCTCCGGTCCGAAGACCGGCAGCGACGCCCGCTGCGCCATCGCGCAAAGTGAGGTGGCTATCCCCACAACCGCCCCGGCCTTGCGGACGGCGATCCGGTGGGAGGCGCCCTCTTTCGAGGGTCCCTCGTTGCCGAGGGGTGCCTCGGACCTAGTTCGACCTCGTCAGCCCGAGAACCAGAAGCCGAAGCCGTTCCGCGGCGGCGGAGGCGGCGGGTAGTAGGCCCGCGGCGGCACATAGGGCCGGTAGACATAGGCCGGCGGCGGGGGCGGCGGGTAGTAGTAGGCCGGCCGGTCGTAATAGTAGCGGTAGTACGGCCGATGGCCCCGATAGTGGTCGGCCGCGGCCGGAAGGGCGGCCGCCGTCAACGAAACGATGCCAACGGCTGCCGCGACGAGCATGCGAGTGCGGGTCATGGCTGGTCTCCGTAAAGGGAGGTCAGGAAACAGGGACTACCTGCCGTCCGAGGTGAGCGCGCCGACCGCGGCGCCGCCAGCGCCGCCGATGAGGGCACCGGTCACCCAGCTGCCCGTGAGGGCGCCGACGACCGCGCCGCCGGCCGCGCCGATGGCGCCGCCCGAGAGCGTGCGCTGCTGCTGATTGTTCATGTTGGAGCACCCGGCCGAGCCGAGAGCGACGACGGACAACACGACGAGAGTGGGGATACGCATGTGAATCTCCTGTTGTCGTCCCAGCCATATGGCCGGATTGGCCTCCAACAACAGGGGAGGGGCGGAAAAGTGTGCAGCAGGTCACCGCAACTCGAAGCCAGATCACAGCGTTATCACCATCGCGTCGCCTTCCCGTGACGACTATCCTTCGCTAACGTCCGGTTCATGTCCCCTTGGCGCTTCATACAGGTTGTGGCTGCTGCCGCCCTTCTCGCGGCTTGCGAGCAAACCCCGTCCCGCCCCGCACCCGCGGCCCAGGCGCCCGCTCCCGCACGGCCGGCGGCCACGGCTCCGGCGGCGCCCCAGGGCCAGGCGGCTCCCGCCGTCCAGCCCCCGCCGGGCGCGGACGCCGCGCCCAAGATAGAGGGCATGAGGGCGGAGGAGATCGTCGCCCGGCTCGGCGCCCCGGCCGCGGAGCGTGACGTCGCTCCAGCGAAAGTGCTGGAGTACAAGGCAACCGGGTGCGAGGTCGCGATTTATCTCTACTTCGATACCGGGCGCGCCGGCTTCTTCGCGCTCCACTACGACGTCAACGGCCGACCGGCCCCAAGCCGCGACGCCGATCGCTGCCTGAGGCTCATCGCCGCCGCCAAACGAGGCTAAAAAGAATGATCGTTCTGGTCGACGACGATGCCACCTTCCGCGGCCTGTTGGCGGCGAACCTGGAAGACGCCGGTTTCCGGGTGCAGGACTTTCCCGGCGCGGCCCCGGCGCTCGCCTGGGTCGCCGAGGGTCACCGCGCCGATGCCTGGGTGCTCGACTGGCGGATGCCGGAGACTGACGGCCCGGCGTTGCTGCGGGCGTTGCGCGAGGCCGGCGTCGACGCCCCCGTCGTCTTCCTGACCGGCCATGCCGAGCCGGTGTTCGAAGAGCATGGCCTCACCCTCGGCGCGGTCGACTTCGTCGACAAGGCGAAGAGCGCCGCCATCGTCGTCCAGCGCCTGAAGATCGCGCTCGCCGGCGCCAAGGCGGTCCCGGTTCAGGAAACCACCACGGCGCTCGCCTTCGACGGCGCCCGCGTCGTCTGGCGCGGGCATACGGTGGCGCTGACCCCGACCGAGGCCAGGATGGTCCGCCTTCTGGCCGAGCGCGCCGGCCGCGACGTAGGATATCGCGAGATCTACGACGCCGCCCGCGGCCAGGGCTTCGTCGCGGGATCCGGCGCCGACGGCTACCGCACCAATGTCCGCGCCGCGATCCGGCGCATCCGCCAGAAGTTCCGCGACATCGACGGCGACTTCGACGCGATCGAGGCCTATGCCGGCTACGGCTATCGCTGGCGGGGCTGAGATGAGCCGCTGGGTCCACTCTCTCGCTGCCCGCGGCATCCTGCTTGCCGTTCTGTTCGTGGCGCTTCCGGTGCTCCTCTACGAGGTGTTCCGGGTCGCCGATGATCAGCGCCAGCAGCTGATGCTGAGCTCGATCCAGACCACCGGCCTCACCATCGGCCGCGCCATCGCGCCCCGCCTGGCCCGGGCCGAGACCGTTCCCAATTTTCGCCTGAGCGAGGAGCTGACCCCGTTCCAGCAGGACGGCCTCGCGCTTCGCCTCCTGTTCAAACCCGCGCAGCCGGCCGAGGCAGGATTTCTTCTGGTCGCGGCGGCCCCGGCCGTGCCTCCTGCCGAGGCCGAGCAGGTGCGTCTCCGCCTGAGCGAGTCCGGCGCCCTCGACCGGCTCTCGGAGAGCTGCGCCGGCGACGCCCCGCTGGCGGTCCGCCGCGACCGTACCGACGGCAAGGCGGAGATCGCGACCGCGATCGTGCCGATCAAGTCGCCGCGCGGCTGCTGGGCCTTGGTCGTCGCCGCCGAGATCGCCGACGGCCTCGGCCGCCCCTACTGGCAATCGCGCGAGATGCAGTTCGCCGCCGCGCTTTACCTGGCTTTCGCCATCATCGTCGCCCTCCTCGCCTTCGACCTGCGCGGCGCCATCCGCCAGTTCGTCGGCACCGC
>CAXNIC010000363.1:0-5149 GCA_964201945.1 Alphaproteobacteria bacterium | reverse complement strand
TTGTTCATCTCGAAGACTTCTTCGTCGGCGCCGACCACCAGCTGGTTGTCGATGCCGATCTCGCCGAACTCGTTGACGATCACGGCGTATTTCTTGCCGTGCTCCTCGGTGAGGATGCGGTTCAGAAGCGTGGTCTTGCCGGCGCCGAGGAAGCCGGTGAGGACGGTGACAGGAACCTGTTCGGACATCAGACGATCTCTCCGACGGAAGGGGCCGGACCTTACGCCGCCCGGCTCAGTTTTGCAGCATGGCTGATGTAAGCAGGCCGACGTTGGAACGGAAGAGGGTTTCCCAGGTCGCGGCAGGGCCGCCGGGGGCGGAGAGGGCATCCGAATAGAGCCGGCCGCCGACCACGGCGCCGGCCTCCCGGGCCAGCTGGTCCACCAGGCGGCGGTCGGTGATGTTCTCGATGAAGACCGCCTTGATCTTCTGCTCGCGGATCTGGCGGATGAGTTGGGCGATGCCCTTGGCCGAGGGCTCGGCCTCGGTCGAGATCCCCCGCGGCGAGGCGAGCGTCAGCCTGTAGCGCTCGGCCAAGTAGCCGAAGGCGTCGTGGCTGGTGATGACCTTGCGCTTCTGTGCCGGCACCTTGGCGAACTCGGCCTCGGCCCAGGTATCGGCGGCGGCGGCGCGCTCGGCGAAGGCGGCGGCATGGGCCTTGTAGGCGTCGGCACCGGCCGGATCGGCCTTGGCGAGGCCCTCGGCGATGGTGCGGGCATAGGCCGCCATGCGCTTGGGATCATGCCAGACATGCGGGTCGACCAGCTTGCCGTGGCCATGGCCGTCGCCGCCGGCCATTTGGCGGGTCTGGATCCCGGCCGTTGCCACCACGCGGGCGGCCTTGGTGTCGGAGGCCTTGATCAGCCGGTCGATCCAGCCCTCGAATCCCAGCCCGTTGGTCACCACCACGCGGGCGGCGGCCACGGCGCGGACGTCTTCCGGCGTCGGCTGGTAGACATGGGCGTCCTGGTCGGGGCCGACCAGCGCCCGCACCTCGACCCGCTCGCCGCCGACCAGGCGGACGACGTCGGCCAGGATGCTGAAGCTCGCCACCACCGGCAGCGGCTCGGCGCGCAGAGGCATCGCGAGAAGCAAGGCGGCGACGGCGAAGATCAGGCGACGCATGGAGCGCTCCGGCAGGGACAGATGATTGTTATGTTATTACATATCTCAGAAGTCAAGCCGCGGCTGTCCAGCGGGACCGGTGGTTCTATAGTCGCCGGCTTCGAGCGAAGGGAGCGTCCATGACGGTCAAGGTGGCGTCGATCGGCGAATGCATGATGGAGCTCCGCCACCGGAGCCCGACCGACCTCGACCTCGCCTTTGGCGGCGACACGCTCAACACCGCCACATACCTGGCGCGTCTCGGCGCTGCGGCCGGCCTCACCGTCGACTACCTCACCGCGCTCGGCGACGACCCCTATTCCGACGCCATGATCGCCACCTGGCAGGCGGAGGGGATCGGCACCGGCCTGGTCGGCCGCTTGCCCGGCCGGCTCCCCGGCCTCTACGCCATCCGCACCGACAGGAAGGGCGAGCGCAGCTTCCACTACTGGCGCTCGGCCGCCGCGGCTCGCGACATGCTGGCAGGCAGCTCCGGCGAGGCGATCCTGAAGGCGCTGCCCTCCTATGGCTGGATCTATCTCTCCGGCATCACGCTCTCGATCCTGGCCGAGGCGCCGCGCGCACGGCTGCTGGCGGGCCTGGCCGAGGCGCGGCAGGCCGGTGCGAAGATCGCCTTCGATCCCAACTATCGCCCGCGCGGCTGGCCCGAGCCGAAGGCGGCGCAGGCGGCCTTCACCGAGATGCTGAAGCAGACCGACCTGGCGCTGCCCAGCTTCTCGGATGAGAAGCTGCTGTACGGCGATCCCGATCCCGAGGCGACCGCGCTCCGCATGCGCGAGCTCGGCGTCGCCGAAGTGGTGGTGAAGAACGCCGAGGATCCCTGCCTGGTCTCCGAAGGTGCCGACGAGATCCAGGTCTTCGGCCAGCTGGTCGAGAAGCCCGTCGACACCACCGCCGCCGGCGACAGCTTCAATGCTGCCTATCTCGCCGCTCGTATCTGCCGTGCGTCGCCCGCCGAGGCGGCCGCCGCCGGCCATGTGCTCGCCGCCGAGGTGATCCTCCATCCGGGCGCGGTGATTTCGAAGGAGGCGATGCCGACGGCGGAGACGGTGTTCGGGTGACAATCGAAACCCTCCCCCGCGTCGTACGTGGGGGAGGGCAGGGTGGGGGCCGAGCGAAGCGAGGTTGCTGCTATACTCAAGAAGATCCGTGAGTCACTTCAGCTGAGCAAAACTCTTGCCCTTCACCCTAACCTCGCTGCGCTCGGCCCCCACCCCCGCCCTCCCCCGCGCTTCGCACGAGGGAGGGGGCAAGAGGTTCCAATGAAATCCCGCAATCGAAAGCAAACCAGGGCAGAGATCCTGGCGATGGCCACGAGGGTGCTGGGCTGTCAGCAAGAAGCCGAGCGCTGGCTGAAGCGGCCCGCCATGGGTTTGGACCAGCGGCGCCCGCTCGATCTGCTGGCGATGCCTGACGGCACGGGAATCGTCCGGGATTTCCTGCAGCGTCTGCAATACGGCGTCTACACGTGAGGCTGCTGCCGGCGGTTGCTTCGATCCGCGTAACACACCGATGAACTACCGCCACGCCTTCCATGCCGGAAACCACGCGGACGTGCTGAAGCACGCGACGCTCGCCCGCGTGCTCCACCACATGCTGGAGAAGCCGAAGCCGTTCCTGTTCCTCGACACCCATGCCGGCGTCGCCCGCTACGACCTCGAGGCCGAGCCGTCGACCAAGACCGGCGAGGCGGAGGACGGGATCGGCAAGGTGTGGGCGCTGGATCCGGTGCCGCCGTCGCTCAAGCCCTATCTCCAGCTGGTGAAGCGCCTCAACCGCGAGACCTTGCGCTGGTATCCGGGCTCGCCCGGCATCGCCCGGCTGCTGCTGCGCCCTGAGGACCGGATCGAGCTCTGCGAGCTGCATCCTCAGGACGTCCAGGCCCTCAAGCGCGCGACGGCCGGGGACAAGCGGGTCAATGTCCGCCGCGAGGACGGCTATCATGCGCTGAAGGTCCTCCTGCCGCCGCCCGAGCGCCGGGGCGTGGTCCTGATCGACCCGCCTTTCGAGGCAAAGGACGAGGCTGCCCAGCTGATCAAGGGGGTGGGCCAGGCGCTCCGCCGCTTCGCCACCGGCACCTATCTCATCTGGTACCCGATCAAGGACCGCCCGCCGGTCGACGCGCTCCACGAGGGGCTGAAGGCGACCGGCGCCCGCCGACAACTCGTCTGTGAGTTGTGGATCAACCCACCAAGTTCGCCTATGATCCTGAATGGCTCGGGCCTGATCGTCATCAACCCGCCTTTCAAGCTGGAAACATGGCTTGAGGAGGCATTGCAGGTGCTCGTCCGCACCTTTGGGGCGACCGACTATAAAATTTCCTGGCTGGTGCCCGAGTAACCGTGGCCATTCTGAAACGCCCCGACATATTTTCGTACCGGAAACGGTGCAGTTTGACTATTTTATACTCACAACTGCAGATCACGACGTCGATCTGAAGAACCATTTTGTAAAAAGCTGCCGGGACGGAAACCGATGACGACGATGAAGCTGAAGCGCAAGAAGGTGACTGCCAGCGATGCCGCGACCGCTGCCCGGGCGCGACGTCACACGTTGGGCGACCGCCTTCGCGAGCTGCGCAAGGCCAAGGGCTGGACCTTGAGCAAGGTCAGCGAGATGACGGGCCTCGCGCCCTCGACGCTGTCCAAGGTCGAGAACAAGCAGATCTCTCTTACCTACGACAACCTGGCGAAGCTGGCCGACGGCCTGAAGATCGACCTCGCCGACCTGTTCACGCCGGAGACCATCCAGGCCACCACCGGCCGGCGCTCGATCACGCGCCTCAAGGAAGGCCGCGTGCTGGAGAGCGCCAACTACATCCACACCTATTGCGCCGCCGAGCTTTCCCGGAAGGCGCTGGTGCCGCTGGTGAGCGAGGTCAAGGCGACGACCTTGGAGGAGTTCGGCGAGCTCAACCGCCACGCCGGCGAGGAATGGATGTACGTGCTGACCGGCCCTGTCGTCTTCCACTCGGAATTCTACGAGCCGGTGACGCTGGAGACCGGCGACAGCCTCTATTTCGACGCGACCATGGGCCACGCCATCCTCCGCGGCGAGGCCGACACCCCCGCCCGCACCATCTCGGTCATCTCCCGCAATGCGCAGGGACCGGCGACCAACGGCAAGCTCAAGGAGTGAGGGGCCGCGCCCCCCACCCTGACGCGACGACGCCTTCGGCGTCGCGCTTACCTCCCCCACAAAGGGGGGAGGGGACACGGCGCCTCAACCTCAAAAATCGAAACCCTCCCCCTTGATGGGGGAGGGCAGGGTGGGGGTGGAGTTGCGGCCTCGCTCTACCCGAGCAGCCGCTTCCGCGAGGAGACGAACTCCTCGACCGCCGCGACCAGCTGGTCGGCATCCGCCTCGGTGATCGGCAGCGACAGCGCCATCATGCCGCGGCGGGCGATGTAGATGCCGCGAGCGAGCAGGTCGAGGAAGAACAGCTCGCCCAGATCCTTGTTGCCCTTCTTCACGTCCTTCGGCGTCCTGATCTCGCCCTTCACGAAGTGGATCGACATCATCGAGCCCTGGCCGGTGAACTGCATGGCGAGGCCCTTGTCGCGGGTGATGGCATTCAGCCGCGCCCGGATCTTGTCACCGAAGGCGTTCAGCTTGACCGCGACTTCCGGCGTGTAGAGCTGCTCCATGCCGACGACGCCGGCCGACATGGTCAGGATGTTGTTGTTGAAGGTGCCGGCATGGGGAAGCGAGTCGGCGCGGCGCGGGTCGAAGCGCGACATGATGTCGGCGCGCCCGCCGAAGGCGCCGAAGCTCATGCCGCCGCCGATGTATTTGCCGAGCGAGGTCAGGTCAGGCGTGATGTTGAGGACCGCCTGGATGCCGCCGGGCGAGAGGCGCGAGGTCATCACCTCGTCGAACAGCAGCACGGCGCCGACGCGCGTGGTCTCGTCCCTGAGCATCTTCAGGAACTCGGGCGCCGCCGAGAGGCAGCCGCCGCCGCCCTGCATCGGCTCGATCGCGATCACCGCCAGGTCCTTGGCGTGCTCGGCGATCAGCTTCTTGG
>CAXNIC010000362.1:0-5163 GCA_964201945.1 Alphaproteobacteria bacterium | reverse complement strand
CTCGACTACCAGGCCGAGCTTTCCTCGATCCGGCAGGACATCCACATGCACCCGGAAATCGCCTTCGAGGAACAGCGGACGTCGGACATCGTCGCCGCGAAGCTGGCGGAGTTCGGCTGCGAGGTGCATCGGGGCCTGGCCAAGACCGGTGTGGTCGGCACGCTTCGCCGCGGCAACACCACGCGCGCGATCGGGCTCCGCGCCGACATGGATGCGCTTCCGATCCAGGAGCGGAACACCTTTGGGCACGCCTCGGTCAACAAGAACAAGATGCACGCCTGCGGCCATGACGGGCATACGACGATGCTGCTGGGCGCGGCGCGCTATCTCGCCGAGACCAAGAACTTCAACGGCACCGTGCATTTCATCTTCCAGCCGGCCGAGGAAGGCCTCGGCGGCGGCCGGGTGATGGTCGAGGAAGGGCTGTTCGAGAAATTCCCCTGCGACGCGGTCTTCGCCCTGCACAACGTGCCGGGACTGCCGGTCGGCCACATGTCGGTGAAGCCGGGCACGCTGCTGGCCTCGGCCGACTCCTGGACGATGAAAGTCCAGGCCAAGGGCAGCCACGGCGCCATGCCGCATCAAGGCAACGATCCCTTCATCATCGCCTGCCAGATCGTGCTGGCGATCCAGACCATCGCCAGCCGCAACGTCGACCCGCTGGACTCGGTCGTCGTCAGTGTCGGCTTCATCAAGGGCGGCGACACCTTCAACGTCATTCCCGACGAGGTGCAGATGGGCGGCACCGCACGCGCGCTGCTGCCGCATGTGCAGGACATGGTCGAGGCAAGGCTCGGCGAGATCGCCCGGGGCGTCGCCTCGGCCTATGGCGCGACCGTCGACTACAAGTACATCCGCCGATACCCGCCGACGATCAACCACCCGGACGAGACCGAATTCGCCGCCAAGGTGGCGGAGGAGGTCTGCGGCGCCGCCAACGTCAAGCGCGACATCCCGCCGGTCATGGGCGGCGAGGATTTCTCCTTCATGCTGCGCAAGGTGCCGGGCGCCATGCTGTGGCTCGGCAACGGTCCCGGCGAAGGCAACTGCCTGCTGCACAACCCGCACTACGACTTCAACAACGAGGCGATCCCGACCGGCGTCAGCTTCCTCGTCCGCCTGACCGAGCGCTTCCTCGAGACCGAGGCGGCGTGAGGACCCAGATCCGCGTCGCCGGCATTCTCGTCATCGACGGCGCGGTCCTCCTCGAGAACGCGATCGGGACCGATCTCTGGAACCTGCCGGGCGGACGTCTCGAGGACGCGGAGACGCTGCAGCTTGCCGTGCGGCGCGAGTTCCAGGAGGAGATGGGGCTCGCCGTCGCCTGCACCGAGATGCTGGTCGTCAACGAGAACTTCTTTCCGCTCGGCGGCGACGTCATGCGCGAATACGGCTTCTACTTCCGCGTCCGCGCGATCGATCCCGGCGTCTCGCCGGCGACGGCGATCAAGAGCCGCGAAGCCAAGTTCCGCTATGTCTGGCATCCGATCGAGACGCTGGCCGACATCGACTTCAAGCCGGTCGCGCTCGTCCAGCACCTGGTCGACCCGCCTGCCGGCACCCTCTTCCTGGAGACCCGTGACGCGACGCTGATCGGCCAGCGGTGATGTCGGCGGCGTCCGATCCGGTCGTCGCCGCCCGGCGGCTCGCAGCCCTCGATCCCGACCGTGTCGAAGCGCAGCAGCAGCTCAGCCTCGCGACCGCCAGCCGCGCCCTCGTCGAGGCCGTCCGTCCGTTCCGGCGCGTCACCTGGCTGGCTCCGCTCGCGGTCGATGCGCATCTCAACCTCGGCATCGCGCTCTTCGCGCTCGGACGACACCGCGAGGCGGGCGTCGCCTTCCGGCGCGTGCTCGTCCTGGCACCCGGCGATCCCGACGCGCTACACGGCCTCGGCGTCGTCGATGCCGACGGCGCGCGCCTGGACCACGCCATTCGTCGGCTCCACCGCGCCATCCGGCTGCGACCGAATCATGTGGAGACCCTGGTCAGGCTCGCAAACGCGCTCGTGCGAGTGCAAAGGAGCGGGGAGGCGGTGACGCTGGAAAGGCGCGCGCTGGCCCTTGCTCCCGACCGGGCGCCGGCCTTCTTCGACCTTGGGCTTGCGCTGTCCCAGATGGAGCGGCATCGCGCCTCGATCGTCTGCTCGCTGCGCGCACTCGCGCTCGAGCCGGGATCGGTACAGGCCGAGATCAACCTTTCAGCCTCGCTGCTGACCCTGGGGCGAACCGCCGAGGCTCTCGGCCGCCTGAGGCGTGCCGCCGATCGCGCCGGCACCGACCCCGAGCCATTCCGAACCTACCTCGCGGCCCTGCCCTACTCGGCGATCGGCGAAGAGGAGCGATGGGCGGCGGCCCGCACTTTCGCCCAGCATTACACCGCCAGTCCCGACCGCCGGCCTTTCGCCGCCACGCGAGATCCGGAGCGGCGCCTGACGGTCGGCTATCTGTCGTCCGATCTCTACGAACACGCGATGGTGCGCTGTCTCGGTCCGCTCATCCAGTCGCATGACCGGACCCGTTTCCGGATCATCGGCTACGCAGCCGGCGCCCACACGGATTCGACCACCGAACGGCTGCGCGGCCTGACCGACGGCTGGCGATCGGTCGCCAGCCTCGCCGACCGGGACATCGCGGCCCTGGTCCGCGAAGACAGTGTCGACATCCTGGTCATCGTCGGCGGACGCTTCGACCGCAACCGGCCGCTGGTGGCGAGCCATCGGGCGGCGCCGGTCCAGATCAGCCTGTTCGACGGCGGCACCAGCGGCCTCGCGGAGATGGACTACCTGATCGCGGACCGCATCCTGGTTCCGCCCTCGTCACGCCGCGCCGAGCGCTTCGCCGAGCGCGTATTGCGGCTGCCGTCCTTGCATCTCTACGCGCCGCCGGCGCGGTCATCGCCGCCAGCCGATCCCCCCAGCCTCAGGACAGGCCGGATCGCCTTCGCCTGCTTCAACAACCCGATGAAGATCGACGACCGGGCGTTGGCCCTCTGGGGCCGCATCCTCTCCGAAACGCCGGGCGCGACCCTGACCCTCAAATACATGGGTCGCTACGCCGATCCGGATCTCCGGCAACGCATCCTCGATGGACTCGGCGTCGGTCGGGACCGCGTCCGGTTCCTCACAGGACCGAGCAGCCTTGCAGATCACCTGAAGCTCTATGCCGATGTCGACATCGCCCTCGACACCGTCTCCTTCACCGGCTCGACGACGACGTGGGAAGCTCTGACGACGGATGTGCCCGTAATCTCCCTGCGCGGAGACAATCTGGCCGGCCGGCTCAGCGCGTCGCTTCTCGAGCCGATCGGCCTCGGAGAGCTGGTTGCACGCGACCCAGACGACTATGTGCGGATCGCCTGCGGGCTCGCGCGCGATCCGGCTCGGCTGACTGCGCTCCGTCGTGGTCTTCGCGAGCGCATTGCCCGCTCGCCGCTCTGCGATCCGCGCGCACGCGCCCGCCAGATCGAACGGCTCTATCGCGCGACGTGGCGCCGGTGGTGTCGTGCCGGCGGCTAGCGTCCGCGCTTCGGCCGGCCGGGACGGGGCTGGATGGGCGAGTTGATCTTCGCCCGCATCTTGTAGTTCGCCTTCGACTTCTGCGGCGGTGCGCCCTTCGGCGCCGCGGCCATCAGCGAGCGGCCGGCCTCCGACGGCGACAGGCCGAGTTCGATCGCCTCGAGGCGCCGGATCTCGTCGCGAAGCTGGCCCGCGGTCTCGAACTCGAGGTCAGCGGCGGCTTCGCGCATCCGCTTCTCCAACTCGTTGATCACTTGGCGCACGTCTTTGCCGACGAACTCGTCGCCTTCCTCGGCAGCGGCCTGCACCACCACCCGGTCGCCCTTCTCGTAGACCGAGTCCAGGATGTCGGCGATGCCGCGCCGGACGCTTTCCGGCGTGATGCCGTTGGCGACGTTGTAGATCTGCTGGCGCTCGCGCCGGCGGTTGGTCTCGCCGATGGCGTAGTCCATCGAGGCAGTGACGTGGTCGGCGTAGAGGATGGCGCGGCCGTCGATGTTGCGGGCGGCGCGGCCGATGGTCTGAATCAGCGCGGTCTTGGAGCGGAGATAGCCTTCCTTGTCGGCGTCGAGGATCGCCACCAGCGCGCATTCCGGGATATCGAGGCCCTCGCGCAGCAGGTTGATGCCGATCAGCACGTCGAAGGCGCCGAGCCGGAGATCGCGGATGATCTCGATCCGCTCCAGGGTCTCGACGTCGGAGTGCACGTAGCGGACGCGCACGCCGGCCTCGTGCATGTACTCGGTCAGCGCCTCCGCCATCTTCTTGGTCAAGGTCGTCACCAGCACGCGCTGGCCCTTGGCCGCGCAGGCCTTGCACTCGGCGATGACGTCGTCGACCTGGTGTTCGGTCGGCCGTACCTCGATCACCGGGTCGATCAGGCCGGTCGGCCGCACCACCTGCTCGGTGAAGACGCCGCCGGTGCGCTCCAGCTCCCAGGGGCCGGGCGTCGCCGAGACGAAGATCGTCTGCGGGCGCATCGCTTCCCACTCCTCGAACTTGAGCGGACGGTTGTCGATGCAGGACGGCAAGCGGAAGCCGAACTCGGCCAGCACGGACTTGCGATTGAAGTCGCCGCGGAACATGCCGCCGATCTGCGGCACGGTGACGTGGCTCTCATCCACGATGAGGAGCGAGTCCGGCGGCAGGTATTCGAACAGGGTCGGCGGCGGCTGGCCCGCCGCACGGCCGGTCAGGTAGCGCGAATAGTTCTCGATGCCGGCGCAGCTTCCCGTCGCCTCCATCATCTCGATGTCGAAGCGGGTGCGCTGCTCCAGCCTCTGCACCTCCAGCAGCTTGCCCTTGGCCGTCAGCTCTTCCAGGCGCTGCGCCAAGTCGACTTTGATCTGCTTCACCGCCTGGCCCATCGTCGGGCCCGGCGTCACGTAGTGGCTGGAGGCGTAGACCCGGATCGATTCCAGCTCGGCCGACTTCTCGCCGGTCAGCGCATCGATCTCGTAGATCGCCTCGACCTCGTCGCCGAACATCGACAGCCGCCAGGCGCGATCCTCGTAATGGGCCGGGAAGATCTCGACCGAGTCGCCGCGGACCCGGAAGGTGCCGCGCGCGAAGGAGGCGTCGTTCCGCTTGTACTGAAGCTCGACCAGGCTCTTGATCAGCTTCTGCCGCTCGATCCGCTGGCCCTGCTT
>CAXNIC010000361.1:0-5195 GCA_964201945.1 Alphaproteobacteria bacterium | reverse complement strand
CTTCGACGATCCGCGCATTGGACGGCGGCAGCTTCGCATAGGAGAAGCCGCGGTCGCCCTGCAGCGCCCAGGCGGCGCCCGGCGCCACCTGCACCTGGCCCGCCGGCACGCCGTTCACGCTGGCGACGCGGCCGCGGATCATCGGCGTCCGCACGAGGTCGCTGGCGCCCGGCGTCGACCGGATCAGCTTGTCGAAGGCTTCCGCCTGGTCGGGCTGGATGTCGATGAAGAAGAAAGTGGGCGCTCGCTCCGGAATGCGCTCGTTCACCTGGCGGTCGAGATTGCGTTCGATCAGCGCGACGGCGACGAGCACGGTGAGGCCGAGGCCGAGCGAGAGCGCCAGCGCGCCCATCGCCGATCCCGGCCGGGTCAGGTTGGCGAGCGCTAGCCTGAGCAGCGGCCGGCTCGGCCGCCCGGCACGGCGGGCGAGGTAGGCGATGCCGGTGGCGGTGCCGTGGAACACCAGCACCGACCCCATGGCGCCGAGGATGAACCAGAGCGCGAGCCAGCGGTCCTGAGCGGTCGCTACCATCAGGAGGCTGAGCGCGAGGAAGGCCGCGGCCGTGCCGATGATCGGACCCCATCCGGGAAAGCGCTGCGGCGGCGCGATCTGCGCACGGAAAAGATCGCCCGGCGACACTTGCGAGGCCCGCGCCAACGGGATCAGCGCGAAGGCGAGCGTGGTGAAGAGACCGCACGCAGCCGCCACTGCCAGCGGTCCGGGATAGAGGCCGAGCCGTGCCTGGATCGGCAGAACCGAGGCCAGCGCCTTGCCGAAGATCACCGGCGCCACGGCGCCGAGAAGGAGGCCGAGCAGGATGCCGCCGACCGCCATCGTCACGACCAAAATGAGATATGTTGCGAAGGCCAGCCGGGCCGGCGCGCCGAGCGCCTTCAGCGTGGCGATCGCCGTCAGCTTGCCGTCGAGATAGCTGCGAACCGCATTGCCGACGCCGACGCCGCCGACCAGCAGCGCGGTCAGTCCCACCAGCGTCAGGTACTGGCCGATGCGCTCGAGGAAGCGCCGGAGCCCCGGTGCGGCCTCGTCGAAGGCGCGGATGCGCCAGCCCGCCTGCGGCTGCTGGCTCGCGGCTGCCTCGCGGAGCGCAGGAACGGTCGTTCCCGGCGGCAGCACGAGCCGGTATTCGTGGCGGACCAGGCTGCCGGGAAGCAGCAGGCCCGTCGCGCTCAACGTCACGGCCGAGATCATGACGCGAGGGCCGAAGGTGAAGGCGCCGGTCGCCTTGTCGGGCTCTCGGGCGATGATCGCCCGGACCTCGAGCTTGGTGTCGCCGACGGAGAGCGTATCGCCGACCGCAAGGCCGAGCCTTGCCGCCAGCGTCGGCTCGACCGCGGCGCCCCGTCCGGCGATCACTTGTGAAAGCGTGATGTCCGGCTCGAACGCGAGGGTGCCGACCAGGGGATAGGCGGCATCCACCGCCTTCAGCTCGACCAGCGTGCGGTCGTCGCCACCGAGTTTTTCGGCCATGGCCCTCAGCTCGGCCACATGCGAGAGGCTGCCGAAGCCGGCGAGGAAGTCACGCTCGGCGGCGGTGGCTTCCCGCTGCACCAGGGACACCTCGACGTCGCCGCCGAGGATGGCGCGCGCATCGCTTGCGAGGCCCGCCATCAGCGACGCGGTCACCGAGCCGACGGCGGCAATGGCGCCGACGCCGAGTGCCAGGCAGGCGAGGAACAGGCGGAAGCCCTTGAGGCCGCCGCGCAGCTCGCGGCGGACGAAGCGGAGACCGAGCGAGGGCATCAGGCAGCGACACCGACGCCGTCGAGGACGACCTTGCCGTCAGCGAGGCGGATGATGCGGTCGGCACGCGCCGCCAGTTCGGGATCATGGGTGATGAGCATCAGGGTCGAGCCGGTGGCGCGCCGGCGCTCGAACAGAAGCTCGATGATCTGGTGGCCGGTGTCGCCGTCCAGATTCCCGGTCGGCTCGTCGGCGAGGATCAGCGACGGCTTGGCGACGACAGCGCGGGCGATGGCGACCCGCTGCTGCTCGCCGCCGGAGAGCTGGTCCGGATAGTGCTCCAGGCGATGGCCGAGCCCGACCGACGACAGCGCCTCGGCGGCGAGGTCGAAGGCATCGGCGCGACCGGCCAGCTCAAGCGGCACCGCGACGTTCTCGAGTGCCGTCATCGTCGGTACCAGGCGGAAGCTCTGAAAAACGATGCCGACATGCTTGCGCCGGAGCAGCGCGAGACCATCTTCATCGAGTGCCGAGAGATCGTGACCCGCGAGCGAGATGCGGCCGGCGCTGACCCGTTCGAGGCCGGCGACGACCATCATCAGCGTCGACTTGCCGGCCCCCGACGGCCCGACCACGGCGACCGCTTCGCCGCGGCTGAGGACGAGATCGATGCCGCGCAGGATGTTGACGGGTCCGACCGTGCTCGGCAGGCTGACCTGGACGCCCGCAAGCTCGAGCAGAGCGCCGTTGGTGGAAGCATCGGTCATCGGGCGTGTTCCGGGGGACTAAAGGTGTACGGACGTTAGACGGCCGATGGGCCGGTACCGGATTGAAAGGTGGTCCCTTGCAGAGGATTGTCAACGTATCGAGATCGGCGCTCGCGGCCTTGTGCCTGCTTCTTGGGCAGACGCTCGCCGGCGGAGAGGCCCAGGCGGCATCGGCCCGCGTGCTCATGCTCGGCGACAGCCTGACCGCCGGGTTCGGATTGCCGATCACCGAGTCCCTGCCCTCCCAGCTCGAAGCGGTGCTGAAGGGCCAGGGGCTGGACGTCGTCATCCTCAATGGCGGCGTCTCCGGCGACACCACCGCGGGCGGCCTCGCCCGCGTCGAGTGGGCGCTCGCCGACAACCCCGCCTATGCCCTGGTGGCGCTCGGCGCCAATGACGCGCTGCGCGGCCTCGACACCGACCGGGCCTTCCAGAACCTCGACGCGATCATCGGCAAGCTGACCGCGAAAGGCGTCAAGGTGATGATCCTCGGCATGCTGGCGCCGCCCAATCTCGGCCGCGACTATGGCGAGCGTTTCGCCGCGATCTTCCCGAAGCTCGCCGCGAAGCACCGCGTTCCGCTCTATCCCTTCCTGCTCGACGGCGTCGCGCTCGATCCGAAGCTGAACCAGCGCGACGGCATCCATCCGAACGCGGACGGCGTCCGCATCATCGTCGGGCGCCTGGCGCCGCTGGTGAAGCAGCTACTGGAGACTCCCGGGTGACGGCCTTCGCCGCCGCCCATGCCGCGGCCGACGACGCCGACGAGGCGGTCGCCCAGGTTCTCGACGGACTCTCGACGCTGCCCGATGGCGCCAACCTCGGTTGCGTTTATGCGACCGACAGCTTCGCTGCCGAGCTGCCGTCTCTGGTCGGCCGGCTTCGCGAGGCGACGGGGATCGCCGAATGGGTCGGCACGGTCGGGCTCGGCGTCAGCGCCACTTCCGCAGGGTATTTCGACCGCCCGGCGCTTTCGGTCATGGCGGCGGCACTGCCGGAGGGATCGTTCCGGGTCTTCTCGGGCCTGGAGCGCGGCGTGGAGTCGTTCAAGCGCGCTCACGGCGCCTGGATCGCCGAAGCGCAGCCGAGCTTCGGCATCCTCCACGCCGATCCGCGCAACCCGGCGACGCCGGAGCTCGTGGCCCAGCTCGCCGATGAGCTCCCCTGCTATCTGGTCGGCGGCCTCACCTCCTCGCGGAGCCGCCACGCCCAGGTCGCCGGCACCGGCCATGGCGCCGCCGAGGGCGGGCTCTCCGGCGTGCTGTTCGCGGGCTCTGTCGCCGTCGCCTGCGGTCTCTCCCAGGGCTGCTCGCCGATCGGCCCGTCCCGGGCGGTCACCGAGTCCGAGGGCAACGTCATCAAGACGATCGACGGCCGACAGGCGGTCGAGGTGCTGAAGGAAGACCTCGCCACTTCCGGCCAGCGGCCGGGCCAGGCGCTCCACGTCGCGCTCTCGGTGCCCGGCTCCGACACCGGCGACTACCTGGTCCGCAACCTTCTCGGAGTCGACCCGGAGCGGGGATGGATCGGCATCGGCGACATGGTGAGCCCGGGCGACCGGGTCATGTTCTGCCGCCGCGACCCCGACACCGCGACCGAGGACCTGCAGCGGATGCTGAGGCGGCTGAAGGCGCGGCGAAACGCCCCACCGGCCGCCGGCCTCTACTTCTCCTGCGTCGCCCGCGGCCCGCATCTCTTCAAGGGCGAGGGGACCGAGGCGGAGATGATCGCCGAGACCCTCGGCGCCTTCCCGCTGACCGGCTTCTTCGGCAATGGCGAGATCTCGTCCAGCCGGGTCTACGGCTACACCGGCGTGCTTGCGCTGTTCGAATGAACCCAATAGACTAGTTTACAGACTAGTTGATTGTGACCCAGATGGCTCGAACCGTTGGCGCCTTCGAGGCGAAGACCCATTTCTCCCGCCTGCTGGAGCAGGTGAAGCTGGGCGAGGAGATCACCATCACCCAGCGGGGCAAGGTCGTCGCGCGCCTCGTGCCGCCCGGCGCCACTCATGACGTCGCCGCGGCCAAGGCGGCGGTCGAGGACCTGAGGGCGCTGGCCAAGGAACTCGATCTCGGCCCGTTCGACTGGGAGGAGTGGAAAGCCTATCGGGACGAAGGTCGACCGTAGTCGCCAATGGCCGGACTCGTACTCGATTGCTCGATCACGGCCTCCTGGGTCCTTCCCGACGAAGCCTCATCGAGGTCGCAGTTGATCCTCGAGCTGGTTGCCGCAAAGGGAGCGGCCGTCCCGACGAACTGGCCGTTGGAAACGGCGCAAACCCTGCTGTCAGCCGAACGACGGGGGCGGATGGGGGCGGATGGGCGGGCTCGCGCCCTCGCCATTCTCGCCCGCCTGCCGATTGCAGTGGACGCGGAGACGCCCCGATTGGCCTGGGGCGAGATAATGGCCGTCGCGGAGCGGCATCGCTTGACTGCCTGCGACGCGGCCTACCTGGAATTGGCGCTGCGCCGGAACCTGCCGCTGGCGACTTTCGACCGATCTCTCGAAGTGGCGGCCCGATCCGTCGGACTGCCCCCCGTCCCGATCGGCTGAAACCGCCAGCCTTCCCTGGTTTACATCGCGTTTAGCCCCTGCTAGAAACCGGCCGCCGGTGGCGGACGGGTCGCCTTCCGGGACCGGGGTTTCGCGCCCCCCGGCCAAATGGGGTCTCATCGCATGAAGGTCATGACGGGCAATAGCAATCGGCCGCTGGCCGAGGCGAT
>CAXNIC010000360.1:0-5203 GCA_964201945.1 Alphaproteobacteria bacterium | reverse complement strand
ATCAAGCGCCTGCTTGCCTACAGCTCGATCGGCAACATGGGCTACGCGCTGGTCGGCCTTGCCGCCGGCACCGAGTCCGGCGTCCGCGGCATCCTCATCTACATGTCGATCTACATCGTCATGACCGCCGGCGCCTTCGCCGTCGTCCTCTCCATGCGCCAGAAGGGCAAGATGGTGGAGGGGATCTCCGATCTTGCCGGGCTATCGAAGACCCATCCGGGCATGGCGCTCGCCTTCGCCATCTTCCTGTTCTCGCTGGCCGGCATCCCGCCGCTGGCCGGGTTCTTTGGCAAGCTCTACGTCTTTCTCGCCGCGGTCGAGGCGGGGCTCTACGCGCTGGCGGTCATCGGCGTGCTGGCGTCGGTGGTGGCGGCCTTCTACTACCTCCGCATCATCAAGCTGATGTATTTCGACGATGCTACGGTGCCGCTCGACAAGGACGCGTCCGGCCGCTCGCTCGGCCTGGTTCAGGCGGTCACCGCCGTCCTCATCCTGCTCTTCTTTGTCTATCCGAGCCCGGTGCTGACGACCGCTGCCATGGCGGCCAGGGCTCTCTTCCCGGCATGACCTTGCCCGGGGCGTTCCGCCGGGTCGCGCATGACGAGGTCGGGTCCACCAACGCGGAGGCGCTCAGGCTTGCCGAGGCCGGTGCGCCCGAATTCACGCTGGTAACCACGCGGTGGCAGACGGCAGGCCGCGGTCGCCGCGGAAAGACCTGGGTTTCGCCCGAGGGCAACCTCTACGCCTCGATCGTGCTCCGACCCGATCGTCCCCCGGCGGTGCTCTCCCAGCTTTCCTTCGTCGTGGCGCTGGCGGCCGGCGATCTTCTCGACCGGCTCGGTGTTCAGTGCCGGATCGCCTTCAAATGGCCGAACGACGTCCTGGTCGAGGGTGCCAAGATCTCCGGCATCCTGCTGGAAGGCGGGCAGGGGCATCTGGTCGCCGGCATCGGCGTCAACCTCGCCCATCACCCGGCGGACACGCCCTATCCGACCACCTCGGTCGCTGCCCAAGGTGGCCGTGCCGACGTCGAGGAGGCGACTGCTGTCTTGGGCGACACGTTTCTCGGATGGTATCGGCGCTGGCTCGACGAGGGCTTCGCGCCCGTCCGCGAGGCCTGGCTTGCCCGCGCTGCCGGCCTCGGCCGCGAGATCCGGGTGACATTGCACGAAGGCAAGGTCGACACCGGCGTGTTCTCGGCGCTGGACGAGTCCGGCGCCCTCGTGTTGACCCATGCCGGCATCAGCCGGAAAATCACCGCCGGCGAGATCTTCTTTGCCGCCTGAGGTGGCGCCGGGCACTCGGCAGCCACATATGAAGCCTGCCCGCATGATCGGACCAGTATGAGCAAGCCAGCCGTTTCCGATTTCCTGTTCCTGCCCTTGGGCGGGGCGGAGGAGATCGGCATGAACCTCAATCTCTATGGCTACGGCGGCAAGTGGCTGATCGTCGACTGCGGCGTCACTTTCGGCGACGACTCGACGCCCGGCGTCGAGCTGATCCTTCCCGACCCCGCCTGGATCGTCGAGCGCCGGAAGGACCTGATCGGCATCGTCGCCACTCACGCGCATGAAGACCATATCGGTGCCATTCCCTACCTTTGGACCAAGCTCGGCTGCCCGGTCTACGCGACGCCGTTCACCGCGGCGGTGCTGAAGCGGAAGCTGCAGGAGGCGGACTTGGCGCGGCGCGTGGAGATCCGCCCGCTGCCGCTTTCCGGCAAGATCCGGATCGCGCCCTTCGATCTCGAGCTGATCCACCTGACCCACTCGACGCCAGAGCCGATGGCGCTCGCGATCACGACCCCGGCCGGCACGGTCCTGCACACCGGCGACTGGAAGTTCGATCCGGACCCGTTGATCGGCCCGGTGTCCGACGAGGCCGCGCTGCGTCGTGTCGGCGATGCCGGGGTGCTGGCCCTGGTCGGCGATTCCACCAACGTCTTCGTGCCCGGCGAGGCCGGATCCGAGGCCGATGTCCGGAAGAATCTGGAAGAGGTGGTCGGCCGCTACTCCGCCCGGGTCGTCGTCGCCTGCTTTGCGTCCAACGTCGCCCGGCTGGAGTCGATTGCGCGCGTCGCCGCCACCCATGACCGCCATGCGGCCCTGGTCGGCCGCTCGCTCTGGCGGATGTACGAGTCCGCCAAGGAGGCGGGGTATCTCCGCGACCTGCCGCCCTTCGTCTCAGAGCAGGATGCCGGATTCCTGCCGCGCGACAAGGTGGTGATGATCTGCACCGGCAGCCAGGGCGAGCCGCGCTCGGCGCTCTCCCGTATCGCGTCCGGGACCCATCCCCATGTCGTGCTGGAACCGGGGGATGCCGCGGTCTTCTCGTCCCGCAACATTCCCGGCAACGAGCGCTCGATCGCCAAGCTGCAGAACCAGCTCTCGAAGCTCGGGATCGAGATCGTCACCACGGCGGAGGAGGCGGGGGTGCATGTCTCCGGCCATCCGGCTCGCGACGAGCTTGCCCGCATGTATCACTGGGTCCGGCCCAGGATCGCCATTCCCGTCCATGGCGAGGCACGGCACCTGGCCGAGCACGCCAAGCTCGCCCGCGAATGCCAGGTGCCCGAGGCCGTCGTCGCCGAGAACGGCGCGATGATCCGCCTCGCCCCCGGGCCGGCGACCATCATCGATCACGTGACCGCGGGCCGTCTCGCCCTTGACGGCAACAAGCTGGTGCCGCTGGACGGAGGCGCCATGCGCGCCCGCAAGAAGCTGATGATCAACGGCATCGCCGTGGTGACCCTGGTCCTCGGCAAGGGCGGCAAGCTCGAGGCCGACCCGATGGTCAGCCTGCAGGGCGTCATCGACGGCGACGGCGCCCAGGCGGTCATCGATGGCGCGGTCGGGGCCGTGACCGAAGCCTTCGAGGATCTCGGCAAGGCGGCGCGGCGCGACGACGACGCGGTCCGCGAGGCCGCCCGTCTTGCGGTCCGCCGCTGGCTTAATGCCGGGCTGGGCAAGAAGCCGCAGACCGAGGTCCACGTCGTCCGGATATAGTGGAAGGGTAACCGACGGAGTTCCCATGATCGGCCGGCTCAACCACGTCGCCATCGCGGTCCCCGACCTCGACGCCGCTTCGGCGACCTATCGCGAGACCTTGGGCGCCGACGTCTCGGCCCCCCTGGCGCTGCCTGAGCATGGCGTGACCACGGTGTTCGTGAATCTCCCCAACACCAAGATCGAGCTGCTCCACCCGCTTGGCGAGGCCTCGCCGATCGCGGGTTTTCTTGCCAAGAACCCGTCGGGCGGCATCCATCACGTCTGCTACGAGGTGAGCGACATCCGGGCCGCCCGCGACGTGCTGAAAGCCAAGGGACTCAGGGTACTCGGCGACGGCGAGCCCCGGATCGGCGCCCACGGCAAGCCGGTGCTGTTCCTGCATCCAAAGGACGCCCACGGCACCCTGGTCGAGCTGGAGCAGGCTTGAGCCGATGACCGTGGCGACCGGCATCATGGTCTATGTCGTCGTCTGGTGGCTCGCCTGGTTCGCCGTCCTGCCGATCGGGGTCCGGGTCCCCGATCACGTCCCGGCCGGCCAGGCCACCAGCGCGCCGGAGAACCCCCGGCTTCTCTGGAAGGCCGGTCTGGCGACGGTGATCGCGGCCGTCCTCTGGGGCGTGATCTGGTGGCTGATCGCCTACGATCCGCTGGGCATCGATTTGATGGGATCCAGATAAATGAATGAAAATAAGATATTGCTGTGACTTTTAACTCTGATGCTTGAATTAATCGGGGGCCGGGCGACATAGTCACGAGGAGGGGGAGTTCTTCGTCGAAAGGACGGAGGTCTCTATGCGGCATAGTCCCTGGCGAACGGTCGCTTTCGTAGCGGCCCTTCTGACCGCCGTTACCTGGAGCGGGGTTTCCGGCTGGTGGGTCAGCCAGTCCTGGCAGCTCCGCGACGTCATGGCCCGTATCGAACTCTCCCGCGAGGGAATCGCCTGCGGCAATCGTTCGGCCTCGCCGGCGAACCAGCAGCGCTGCCGCGACTTGGCTGAGATCATGCACAGCGCCGAGGTGGCGGAGGCGTATTTCGCCGACGGCGTCGTCGTCCTCGGTCCGGCTCTGCTGGTGATCGGGGTGGCTTTCTGGCTCCGACGCCGTGGTAACCGGCCGGACCGCCGCACTCATCACGGCCCGCATCACCATCATCACCGGCCCTCGGCGGCATAGCGAAGGCCTTCGGCGGGTCCTATAACCGGGGCATGTCAGGCTATTGCCGGGTCGCCCCCGGACATCCCGTCCACGGCCCTTATCATGAAGACGAATACGGCTTTCCAGTCGCCGACGACCGGGCCTTGTTCGAGTGTCTGATCCTCGAGATCAACCAGGCCGGGCTCTCCTGGCTCACCATCCTGAAGAAGCGGGAGGCCTTCCGGCAGGCGTTCCACGGCTTCGACATCGCCAAGGTCGCGCGTTATGGCGAAAAGGACCGGGCGCGTCTGCTGGGCGACGCCGGCATCATCCGCAACCGCCTGAAGGTCGACGCCGCCATCCACAACGCCAAGGTGGTGCTGGACCTGCAGAAGAGCCATGGCAGCTTCGCCGCCTGGATCGACGCCAACCACCCCCGCCCCAAGGACGCGTGGGTGAAGCTGTTCAAGAAGACCTTCCGCTTCACGGGCGGTGAGATTGTCGGCGAATTCTTGATGAGCACAGGTTATCTACCCGGCGCGCATGCCGAGGACTGTCCCGTGCACAAAAAAATCCTGAAGCTTGGGCCGGCCTGGAAGAAAACGGGCTGAAAACGAAACAAGGGCCTTTCGGCCCTTGTAGTCGTCCCCCGAGGATCCTCCCCAAACCCGGGCAACAGCCTTACGATCTTTCGATCTTCGGCTTTAGTTCTTATTCTTATGTCCAACATGTAACCGATTTTCCCCGGGGTGTCACGCTCAATTTTTGGTCGGACCGCCGCTTTCGGCGCCGCTCTCTGTCCACATAGCGTGCAAAAATCCCATGCGGTGCTTAGGGTTGGCTCGCGTTGACAGAGGGTGGCCGCCCCCGTACGGTCTCGCCCGAATTTCCATCCCGCCGGAGCTCCTCATGGCCATCAAGCCGTTGCACGATCGTCTCGTGATCAAGCCGCTCGACCAGGAAACCAAGACCAAGGGCGGGATCATCATTCCCGACACCGCCAAGGAGAAGCCCGTCGAGGGCAAGGTGATCGCCGTCGGCCCGGGCGCCCGCGACGCCAA
>CAXNIC010000359.1:0-5233 GCA_964201945.1 Alphaproteobacteria bacterium | reverse complement strand
GCAACCGTATCGAGCGGCTGATCGGTCATCTGAAGATCAACCGCGCCATCGCCACCCGATACGACAAGCTCGCCAGATCGTTCCTCGATATGCTCCATTTAGCGGCGCTCCGACGCCTCTTGCGTCACGCTACTTTGTAAACACCACCTCGCGCACTCGGAGATCGACGACGCCAAGCGCAAGGCCTACGTCAAGCAATGGATGGGCGAGCTGCTGCGCGATGCGCCGGTGGTCTACCTGCCGGTGCTTGCCCTCAACCTCGGCAGCCGCAGCTATCTCAACGGAGACCGCATTCTGTCCGTCGACAACTACCCGGCGCCCTTCGCCTGGTTCGACAAGGACGAGATGAAGAAGCAGAACATCCGGCGCTAGGCCGCGATGGAGCCGATACCGGGAAACCCTCTCCCCCTCGGGAGAGGGCGGTTCCGCCCATGACTAGGCTGATCGTCGGTCGCCTGCTGTTCATGGTGCCGGCCGCGTTCCTGCTGGTCAGCTTCCTCTTCGCCCTCTTCCACCTGATCCCGGGCGATCCGGCGGTGATGCTGGCGGGAGACAACGCGCCGCGTTCGGTGGTCGAGAGCATCCGGCAGGCCTATGGATTCGACCAGCCGCTTCATGTCCAGTACGGGCGCTACATCGCCAAGGTGGCTCAGGGCGACCTCGGCATCTCGAACTACACCCGCGATCCCGTCGTCAACTCGGTGATCCCGCGCATCATCAACACGGCACAGCTAGCCTTCCTCTCCATGCTGTTCGCGATGGTGGTGAGCCTGCTGCTCGGCTGCGTCTCGGCGATGTACTGGAACCGCCCGCTCGACAAATTCGTGACGGTCGTCTCGCTGCTCGGCATCTGCACGCCGGTGTTCGTCACCGGACTGCTCGGCATCTACTTCTTCTCGATCTATCTTGGATGGCTGCCGATCAGCGGCATGTCGAGCTGGCGCCACTTTGTCCTGCCGGTGATCACGTTGGGTTCGTTCCAGGCAGCGGTGCTCACTCGCATGGTGCGATCCTGCATGGTCGACGCGCTGGGCAAGGACTACATCACCACCGCGCGGGCAAAGGGGGCACCTGAGTTCCTGGTCGTCTTCAAACATGCGCTCCGGAACGCGCTACTGCCGATCGTCACCCTGTTCGGACTCGGCCTCGGCCATACCCTCGGCGGGTCGGTGGTGACCGAGACCATCTTCAACTGGCCCGGCCTCGGCCGGCTGATGGTCAATTCGATCCTCACCCGCGACCTGCCGATCACTCAAGGTGCGATCTTCTTCTTCGCCATGATCTTCATCCTGGTGAATCTTTTGGTCGACCTGGTCTATGCCTGGGTCGATCCGCGGATCCGCTATGACTGACTTCTTTCGGCGCTATTCCCGCGACAAGGTCGGCGTCTTCTTCGGCGTCCTGCTCCTGCTGCTCTACGGCGTGGCGCTCACCGCGCAATGGATCACGCCGGCCGACCCGATGGCAGTGAACCTGCGGGAGGTCTTCTCGCCGCCGTCCGCCAAGCACTGGCTCGGCACCGACCAGTTCGGCCGCGACATTCTCTCCCGCGTCATCCTGGCGACCCAGGTGACGGTCAAGGTCACCAGCGCCGCCTGCCTCTTCGCCGTTCTCACCGGCGTGCCGATCGGCATGTTCGTGGGGTATCGCGGCGGCTGGATCGAGCAGCTGACGATGCGGGCGACCGACATGCTGCTGATCTTCCCGATCATCATGCTGGCGATCGTCATCGTCGTGGTGTCAGGCCCGACCGAGACCGGCGTCATCGTCGCCCTCGGCATGGCCCAGGCACCGCAGTTCGTCCGCATCACCCGGGGCGTCACGCTCTCGGTCAAGGAAGAGCTCTATGTCGAGGCGGCGATCGCCGCCGGTTCCGGCTGGCTGCACATCCTCGCCCGCCACATCTGGCCCAACATCTCGACGCCGATCATCGTCCAGGCGACCCTGACTCTGCCGGTGTTCGTGCTGAACGCCTCGGCGCTGAGCTACCTCGGCTTGGGTGTCCAGCCGCCGACGCCGGAATGGGGGCAGATGCTGAACGAGGCCAAAGACCACCTGATCAACGCGCCCTACCTGATCGTCGGCCCGGCGGCAGCCCTGGTGGTGTTCGTGCTTTCGGCCAACCTGGTCGGCGATGCCGTCAAGGAGACGCTGAATCCCAAGCTGAAGAAGCGGAAGTGAGATGGCCGCCGTCGAACCGCTGATCGAGGTCAAGGGGCTCAAGGTCCATTTCCACACCGAGGACGGCGTAGCGCGGGCAGTCGATGGCGTCGACTTCTCGATCGCCCCCGAGCGCACCCTGGGCGTGGTCGGCGAGAGCGGCTGCGGCAAGTCGGTGACGGCGCGCGCCGTCATGGGCCTGATCGAGCCGCCCGGGCGCATCGTCGAGGGCGAGATCCTGCTGCACCGGCCGGATGGAGTCGTCGACATCTGCGGACTCGATACGCGAGGCCGCGAGATCCGCGACATCCGCGGCACCGAGATCGCGATGATCTTCCAGGAGCCGATGACCTCGCTGAACCCGGTGTTCAAGATCGGCGATCAGATCGTCGAAGCCATCCTGCTGCACGAGCGGATGACCCGGAACCAGGCGCGCGAGCGCGCCATCGACCTGCTGGCCGCCGTCGGCATCCCGATGCCGCGCCAGCGGTTCGATCATTTCCCGCACCAGCTCTCCGGCGGCATGCGCCAGCGCGCCATGATCGCCATGGCGATGTCGTGCAATCCGCGCCTCCTGATCGCCGACGAGCCGACCACGGCGCTCGACGTCACCATTCAGGCGCAGGTCCTCGACCTGATGAATGCGCTCCGCCGCGACTTCAACACCGCGATCATGTTCATCACCCACGACCTCGGCGTGATCGCCGGCATGGCCGACGACGTCGTCGTGATGTATCTCGGCAAGATCGTCGAGAGCGCACCCGTCCGCGAGATCTTCCGCCATCCCAAGCACCCTTATACCCAGGGGCTGATGGGCTCGATCCCGTCCTTGACCGACTGGAATGCCCGCCGGCTCACGGCGATCGAGGGTGTCGTTCCCTCCCCCTTCGCACAGGCGCAGGGCTGCGGCTTCGCCCCTCGCTGTCCGCACGCGATGGAGGTCTGCCGGACGCGGAGCCCGGATCTCCTGAAGGTCGGCCCCAGCCACACGGCCGCCTGCTTCCTTTATCAGGCGACGCCATGACCGACGCCGATACGCTGCTCGAGGTCCGAAACCTCAAGAAGTATTTCCCGGTCAGGAAGGGGCTGCTTCAGCGCACCGTCGCGCAGATCAAGGCAGTGGACGGCGTCGACCTCACCATCAAGACCGGCGAGACCCTGGGCCTGGTCGGCGAAAGCGGCTGCGGCAAGACCACGACGGGCCGCACCATCCTGCGCCTGGTGGAGCCGACCGGGGGCGAGATCCTGTTTCGCGGCCGCAGCCTGGGCGGCGACACCGACACGGCGATGACCGATGTCGCCACCGCCACGCCGGCACAGATAAAGCTGCTTCGCCGCGACATGCAGATCATCTTCCAGGATCCCTATTCCTCCCTGGATCCCCGCATGACTGTCGGCGAGATCGTCGGCGAGCCGCTGCAGATCCAGGGTCTGTTGTCCCGGAGCGAGCGCCAGGCTCGGGTCATGGAGTTGCTCGGCGCCGTCGGCCTTTCGACCGACCATGCCCGCCGGTACCCGCACGAGTTCTCGGGCGGTCAGCGCCAGCGTATCGGCATCGCCCGCGCACTCGCTCTCAAGCCCCGTCTGGTGGTCGCCGACGAGCCGGTCTCGGCCCTCGACGTCTCGATCCAGGCCCAAGTGATCAACCTGCTGCAGGATCTGCAGGAGCAGTTCGGCCTGACCTACCTGTTCATCGCTCACGACCTTTCGGTGGTGAAGCACATTTCCAACCGGGTCGCGGTGATGTATCTCGGCAAGATCGTCGAGCTGGCGGCCACTCGCGAGCTGTTCACCAACCCGAAGCATCCCTACACCGAGGCGCTGCTGTCGGCGGTGCCGGTCGCCGACCCGGATTTCAAGGTCGAGCGGATTCCCCTCGAAGGCGACGTGCCGAGCCCGGTGAACCCGCCTGCGGGCTGTCACTTCCATCCGCGCTGCCGCTATGCGCAGGACGTCTGCCGGACCGAGCCACCCGCCTATCGCGCGGTCGGCGGGAGCCATTTCGTCAGCTGTCACCGCGCCGACGATCTCGACCTCCGCGGCATGCGCTCGTCCTAGCGGACGTCCCTCACCGGCAGCACGATGTGCGAGGGCTGGGCTCGGTCGAGCCAGAGCGTGTTGTGGGTCTTCACCGTATGGGTATGCCGCCCCAGCGGTTCGCCGGTCCCCGGATTGACGTCGTAGCGCGGGAAGTTGCTGGACGCGATGTCGACCCGGATGCGATGGCCGACCGCGAACAGGTTGGCGACCGGCGGCAGCTTCACCGTCACCGCATAGACCTTGCCCGGCTCCAGCAGCCGCTCGCGATCGAAGCCGCCGGCGAAGCGGAGCCTGAGGATGCGGTCGACCAGCGGCATGTGGAAGCCGTCCGGATGGGCGAGGCTGGCCGGATGGATGTCCAGCAGCTTCACGGTGATGTCGGTATCCAGCGCCGAGGACGTCACCCAGAGCTTGGCTTCCAGGTCGCCGGCGATCTCCACAGCTTTCGTCAGCGGCTCGGTCTGGAACACCACCACGTCCGGCCGCTCCGCCAATAGGCGCCACGGCGCCTTGCAACCGACCTGGTCTGGCCGCTCCTTCTGGTGCAGCGGCCCGTCGGGCACCAGGGTCCGCATGCGCCCGCGCGGATGGACATAGCGCGGATCGACATCCGCCGGGATCTTCGACCATTCGTAGAAGCCGGTCACCGCCGCGCCCAGCGTTGGCACCGGGTTCTCCGGATCGTGCACCCAGTGCGCCGGCTCGGCCTTCGCCGGCGGCTGCTCGGGCGAGAGACCGCCCCCGGGCTGCAGATACCAGGGCGTCGCGGTGACGCCAGGAAGCGGCCAGGTCGCGGCTTCAATCCAGCGGCCGCCGTGGCGGACCCGTCCTTCCGGTGTTCGATCCCCCTCCCCTCCGCCCATGACGAAGACACGGACCTTTGGATCGTTTTCGACGCCGGTCGGCGTATCGCGGAGCCAACGCTCGAACCAGCGCAGCCGCTCGCGGTTGTAGACGGTATTGCCCCAGGCAGCGGTCGGGCCGAAATCGACCTCGCCGACATGAGAGACGCCGTCGCCCTTCATCGAGCCGT
>CAXNIC010000358.1:0-5263 GCA_964201945.1 Alphaproteobacteria bacterium | reverse complement strand
CCCGCATCGCGATCGCCGCGGCGATCGCAACGGCACTCGATCCGAAATTTCTCGGTGCGTTCGATCGAAGTGCAACCCCCTATGGCCGGCCGGGCGCGGCCAAGCGGATCCGGGACGTGTTGCGCGATGTCCGGCTCGACGGAATTCTGATGAAATCGTTCTACGACCTGCCGGCGGTCAGCCGCTGACGACGGCCAGGGTCGGCGGAGTCGTCTCGGTATAGAGCGTCGACGGCCGCCCGGCGGGGATCCTGTGGTTGGCGCGCCAGATCTGCTCGTACTCGTCGATGCGCTTCTTGTCCTTCATCAGCATCATCTCGCGCAGGCCGAGAAGCTCGACGGCATTGAAGTTCTGGCTGATGACGCCGGTGATCTTGGTCGCGTCGCCGAGGTCAAGAACGAACTTTTCGAGGTTGCCGCCATACTGGCGCTCGATCGACTCGCGATTGACGGTGAACCACTCGGAGCCCGGATAGGGCGTCGAGAAGAACGGCTTCACCACGATGCCGAGCTTGTCCCAGGCGGCCATGCTGTCCCGGATCGAGTCGAAGTCCTCGCTGGGGAAGCCGATCATCTGGTTTGGGATCGGGCGGATCCCGGCATCCAGCGTCCAGAAGAAGCTGCGGATGTTGGTCTTGGGCGACGATCCCTTGCCGAGGCGCTTCAGGACCTGGGACGAGAAGCTCTCGTAGCCGTAGACTAGGTGGGAGCAGCCGGCCGAACGCATCTCCTTGAGGATCTCGGGCGTGCAGAGTGTCGCGTGGCTGGTTCCCGACCAGTGGATGCCGGTCCAGCTCTCGCCGCGCTCCTTACCGTCGCCGAGGTAGGAGGGCTGCAGGCCGTTCTCCTTCCAGAGACGGCAGATGTCCCGCATCCAGGTCCTTCCGGAGTACTGGTCCATGGTCATCAGGTTCTCGTCGAGGAACCCGATGAAGTTGACCTTGAAGCGGTCATAGGCGTAGCGCGCCAGCTTCACCACGTATTCGGGGCTGTGATAGCGGATCGTCCGCGTATAGGCTCCCGGCTTGTCGAACTCGACATTGGCCTCGCCGTCCTCGCCCTCGACGTAGCGCATGTCGCCGGCGATGCCGAGGTGATAGCAGAAGCGGCAGATCAGCGAACAGCCGTAGCTGGCATTGATATCGAGGCGCCGCGTTGCCAGCATGCCTTCTTCCGAGAAGAGGACCTGGCTGTTGGGGAAATAGACTTCCTCGAGCGGGAACAGCTCCCAGGCCGGGTAGGGCAGGCTGTCGAGGTCGTGCAGCAGGCCGCGCGCCGGCGACATCACCAGCTTGCCGTCGGCGGTGCGCGAGATCGTGCCCTTGACCGTGGACCAGGCGCAGTCGCCCTGGTCGAGCCGGTCGAGGAGTTCGGGGAAGGTCTCGAAGGCCTCGCCGATGACGCCGATGTCGACTTCGGGCATCCACGTCATCATCTCGCGCGGCAGCGAGGTCAGCACGCCGCCGCCGAGCATGATCGTCGCCTTGGGGCAGACTTCGCGCGCGATCTGGACGATGCGCTTGATCGAGGCGTAGGCGGTGGTGATGCCACCGAGGGCGACCGTGTCCCAATCATCGGCCTGAAGAACGGCGCGGATCGTTTCTTCGCCACGGCGCCAGGCATTCTCGTCGTAGACCTGCACGAGATGGCCGCGCTTTATCGCGATGGCGGCCAGCAGCGCGATGCCGTAGGGCACGTGCCGCGGCACATCCTCTTCGCGGACCATCGGATTGATGAACAGGACCTTGGCCAAGCGACCCTCTGATCTCCAGCCCTAAGCGCGATCGGCGGCGAGAAAGCTCGCCAGCGGTGCGAAGCGGATGGACTCACCGAAGACGATCCCGCCTTCGGTGCAATTCACGGTCTCGCACTCGGCATCCTTCGCCATGTCGAGCAGCGCCGTTCGGTACCACATATAAGCAGGATCCGTATAAAACCACTGATCCAGATGCGGATTATGGACCCAGATGAACACGTCGTCGAGGTTGTCCTCCCCGACGAGGTCGACCGCCTCGCGATAGTACTGGGTGCGGGAATGCGGGGTGTCTGCGTAGTAGGAGAAGTCAAATCCGACCAGGGCGACTGAGCTCTTGCCCAGGACCGCATGGGCGATCATCCAGGAAGCCGAGCCGACATTGCCGCCGGCGTTGATGCAGGGCATGCCATTCATCTCGAAGACTCGCCGGGTGACGCTGCCCGGCAGGTCCGGGTCGTCGTGCATCGGGTTCCACCAGTAGATGTCCATGCCGAGGTCGATCGCCCGGCGGACCACGGCTTCAGACGCCGAGGTGGAAAGCGCGATTCGGATGCCCTTGGCGTGGCGGGCCATCAGGTCCAGGGTCTCGCGGTTCGCCCGGAGCTCGTTGGTATGCCGGGGATCCAGGTCCTGGCGCCGGAAGTAGTCGTCGCCGCCTGGGGCTTCCTGCACCAGGGTCGGATCGCCGAACCACCTGACAATGCGAGTCGGATGGGGATCGACGGTGACCACGAGGTCCGGGACGACACCATTCTTCAGGCAATAGATCATCGCGCTGTCCGCGATGATCAGCGCCCCGTCATAGCCCGCACCCTTGATCTGGGTGATCGGGTCGCGTCGAGCGACGCTGGGGCCGTTCGCCAGGACGATTGCGCTGTCTCGGCGCCCGATGGGCGCATCACGAAGTTTGGCAATCGATCGGCCGTGGTGAAGAACCGCCTGGTTGCGCTCGGCATTGGCGACGGCCATCGGGCCATGACGTTCCCAGGTGAGGGGGCCGAGCTCCGCGACCAGCGCCCGGCCGACGCCACCGGCCCCGGGAGCGGTCGGTCTGGTCGGCGGGCCGTCCGAGGATGTCACCCCTTGTCGTTCTTGAGGTCCCACATGACCTTCTTCTTCGAGACATAGGCGATGCTGCCGCCGAGCCGCTTCATCGCCTCACGCTCGAACCGGTCTTCGAGCGACTCCGGCTTGGCCGGAGCGTCGGTGACTTGGGTCTTGGTCTGGAAGTTCCCCTTGAGGAGCTCGTTCATTAGCCGGGTTTCCCGCTGAAATTGGCGCTATTGCCGGTAAATATGGCGCTGATGAGCGCCATGTCCAGGGCAGAGTCGACCTCGAGAGACCGTTCAGGCGGCATCACATAGGGGACGGTATCCCGGCCGACGAAGGTGAGGTTCCGGCGGTACCAGTCGACACGTGCGACGTAAACGGCCCCGTTCGGCTGATAGACCGCCGGGAGTTCCTGGCGCCGGCGGGTCTGCCACTGGCTGTCCAGCACCGGTTCGAGCCGCCCGGTGCCTCCGATGGCGAAGGACCAGTAGACCGACTTCGGCGCCGGAACGACCGAGATACACGTCGTCGCCCCCGCCGAGTCGCATGCCTCGATGGCGCCATCGATATCGGCGCCGATGCGCAGCGGGGAGGTCGCCTGCAGCGCCACCACATAGTCGAAGGGCTGGCCAAGCTGATCCAGGGCGTGGATCAGCGACTCGTGTACGGTCGCCTCGTCGCGCGCGAGCGCGGCCGGGCGCATGAACGGGACATCGCCGCCGGCAGCGCGGGCCGCCTCGGCGATGGCCGGATCGTCGGTCGAGACGATCGCCCGGTCGACGAGCCGGGACGTGCCGGCAGCGATTACTGACCAGGCGACCATCGGCTTGCCGCCGAGCGGGATCAGGTTCTTCCCCGGCAGGCCTTTGGACCCGCCGCGGGCCAAGACCACGGCAAGGATGCGGCGCCCGTTGATCACGTCTACTTTCTAGTCTCGAACGCCGTTCCGGCACAAGCCTGGGGCGGCGGCCGGCCGCCTTGCGCCGCCCTGCAAAACCCGCTAATCGTGCCCCGCCGCGACGGAAGCATTTGATGGACAGGGCGCTGCAGGGGATCTTCGAGGCGGCGTTCAAGTGCCATCAGGCCGGACGGCTCGCGGAGGCCGAAGAGCACTACCGCACGCTCCTCCGCCAGGCTCCGCACAATGCCGACGCGCTCCACCTTCTCGGTCTGCTGCGCTATCAGCAGGGACATGCTGCCGAAGCCGAAGGTCTGGTCGCCCAGGCGTTGAAAGTACGGCCGGATGCCGTCTATTACGAAAACTTGGCGACGATCCAGGGGTCTCGCGGCGCTCTCGCGGCCGTCATCGAAACCTGCCGCGCCGGACTCGGGCATTTGTCGTCTGCGCGCCTGGGGTCGTTGCTGCTCGATGCGCTTATCCAGGTCGGCGACTTTCACCAGGCTTTGGACCTGCTTGACCGGCTGAGGCAGACCGAGCCGGCGTCCGCTGAGCGGCTGGCCGACCGCGCTCTCTGCCTCTTCCGGATTGGGCGGCCGGCAGACGCGGAGACCGCGGCGGAGCAGGCCCTTGCGATCGATCCCAGCAGTGGAAATGCGGTCTCCGTCCTCGCCGATCTCGCATCGGCCCGTGGCGATCATCGCCGGGCGGTCGCGCTCTGGCGTCAGGCGGTGTCGGGATGGCCGGACTGGCTCGCGGCACGGATCAATCTCGGCGTGTCCTACCTCAGGCTCGGCGATGCGCAAGCCGCCTTCGACTCGCTTTCGTCGATGCCGATCCCCGAGGATGCCGGTCAGGCCGCATCGCTGCTCAACGGTCGTGCCGCGGCCTTCCGGAAGCTCGGGAAGGTGGAGTCGGCTCGCCGGTGCCTGCAAGCGGCCTTGGCATTGTCGCCCGGCTCGGCCGAATATTCGGCCAACCTGTCGGAGCTATGGCGAGTGTTGGATGCGGCCTATGCGCTGCGCGTCGCCGGCTGGTCCATCGCCTCAGATCCGCACGGAGCGGGCGGGCATACCAACTACGGCCTCGCTCTGGAGGAGGTCGAGCGGCTGGGGGACGCGGTTGCAAGTCTGCGCCGCGCCATCGCGCTGAGCCCGAGCGATGTCGAGGTGCTGAACAACATCGGCAGTCCGCTGCGCTGGCTTGGCCATTTCCATGAAACGATGGTCACGTATCGCCGGGTGCTGGCGGTGGATCCGACATTCGCTCCCGCGTGGTACGGGCTCGGGACGGTGCAGTTGACGACCGGCGATCTCGACCGGGGCTGGGCCGGCTATGACTGGCGGACGAGGGGCGAGCACATCACCAAGCCGCGACCTTTTCGCATGCCGCCATGGAGGGGCCCGTCGGAGCGGGGGGGCGCGCTCCTGGTTTGGGGAGAGCAGGGTCTCGGCGACGAGATCGTGTACGGCTCGATGCTTCCGGATCTCGAGCGCAGCGGCGTGCGTGCGCTCGTCGAGTGCGACTCGCGGATGATCGGTCCGTTCTCGCGCGCGCTGC
>CAXNIC010000357.1:0-5300 GCA_964201945.1 Alphaproteobacteria bacterium | reverse complement strand
CGAAACAGCCAGGCTGGCGGCTCGGAGCAGGGGCGGGCGGTGATGCACCCCATGCAGCCGGCCACCTGAACCTCCTCGAGGCATGCATCGATCGTCGATGGCTCGACGAAGGGTGTCGTCGGCTGCAGCACGGTGACGACGTCATAGCGTCGACCTTCGTCAGCCTCCGCCCAGTCGAGCGCATGCTCGGCGATCTCCTCGGAGCCGGCGAAATCCTCGGCAAGCGGCAAGGGCCGGCGGTAACGGATGTCGGCTCCATACTCACGGCCGACCTCGGCGATGCGGTCGTCTTCGGTCGACAGGATCACCCGGTCGAGCTTGCTCGCCAGCGCCGCGCGCAGCGACCAGACGACCAGCGGGTGACCGAGAAGGGGCTTCAGGTTCTTGAGCGGAAGACGCTTCGAGGCGGCGCGTGCGACGACGATGCCGAGACTGCGCATGCTCATCCTTCTTACTTCGTTGCCGGCTCGAACGCGGCGATCGTGCGGAACTCGCGGGCGAGCAGAGAGACCAGGGTGTTGTCGTGGAAACGACCCTCGACGCGCAGGCGCTCGCGCTGCACGCCTTCAACACGCCAGCCTAGCTTCTCGACCAGCCTGAGGAAGGCCGGGTTGCGAGAATCGGCATAGACACGGTTGAGGCCGATTTCCTTCAGAAGATGCTTACCGACGAGATAGACGGCCTCGGTGCCGACGCCCTTGCCCCAGACGTCACGCTCGCCGACGAGGATGCTGATGTCGGCGCAGGCATTCTCCCAATCGACCGGCCCAAGCTTCACGTTGCCGACATGCCGATCGCGAACAAGGATCGCGAGCACGATTTCATCAGGCCGAAGCGAGGCCATGTAGCGGTGCGCGTCATCGATCGTGCTGCGCATGCCATTCCGCCGGGAATAGGCATTCACCTCGGGATCGTTGAGCCAGTCGAGGTAGCGCTGCGAGAGATGATCGGGCGTGAACGGGACCAGCGTGACCCGAGATCCGGTCAGCCGGATCGGCGCGAGCCTGTCGACGCTCTCGCTCACAGACCCTCGCACCGCGCGACGAAGCGGGCGAAGTCGAGCAGGGGGTAGTCGGCGAACCGCCGCGCCACCGCCTGCGCGCCGACCGGCAGCCCAGCCGAGCCCTTGAGCAGAGGCAAGCTGATCACCGGCGCACCGCACAGCGTCCAGATCAGGCAAGTGTCCGGCGGATCGACACCGTCGAGCCCCATCGGCGCTTCGCCGGCGGTCGAGGGACACAGCAGGACATCGACCGCCTGTACCGCTTCGTCAAAAGCCCGCGCGATGCGGTTCTGCTCCATCAATGCCTGCTGGTAGCGCTCACCGGTGATACGGAGCCCGCTTGCGATCATCTCCGAGAGACGTTCGCTGAAGGTTGACGGCTTCGCCGTCCATTCCGGGCGGAAGTAGTAGGCAAGCGCGCAGACATAGACGATGTCATGCACCTCATGCGCCATTTCCATGGCCTTCGGCAGGCGAAAGGGAACGACGGTCGCCCCTTCCTTCTCCAGCCGCGACGCCAGCGCCCGCAAGCCAGCCGTGACCGCCGGATCCTGATGGCGATCGACATAAGACTCCACCAGCCCGACACGCCAGCCGCGGCCGCGCGGCGCCGCCTCGTTCCGCTCGGCGAGGCCGGCCTCGCTCACCGGATAATTATGGCCGCGCACGCGCATGGTCTCGAAGAGAAGCGCCAGGTCGTCGACCGAGCGTGACATCCAGCCGATGGTATCCAGCGTGTCGGTGGTCTTGAGCACGCCGGTGCGCGGCACCAGGCCGAAGGACGCCTTAAAGCCGAAGATGCCGCAATAGCTGGCCGGCCGGATGATCGAGCCGGCCGTCTGCGTACCCAGCGCCACCGGCACCATCGAGGTCGCGACGGCGACGGCAGATCCGCTCGACGACGTGCCCGGCGTACGCGCGGGATCATGGGGATTACGCGTCGGGCCGGGATAATGCACGGCGAACTCGGCAGTCACCGTCTTGCCGGCCAAGATCGCCTTGTCGAGGCGAAGGTTGCTCACCACGCGCGCGTCGTTGCCGGGCGTGTAGCCGGCATAGATGACGCTGCCCATCGCGGTCGGCATGTCGTAGGTGTTGAAGACATCCTTCACGCCGACCGGCACGCCGAAGAGCGGCGCGGGCAGCCCGTCGCCCCGATGCTCCTTGAGAATCCGATCCAGGCCGTCGGCACGCGCTTCGAAGCGCGCACGGTCGTACCAGGTCCAGGCCTTCAGCATCGGCTCGAATTGCTCGATGCGATCGGCGCAGGCGCGCACGTAGTCGATAACGCCAATCTCACGCATCGCGATGCGCTTGAGGAACTCGCCGGCTGTAAGATCGGCCAGCGTGTTGGCGCGAAGGTTCCTGGCGCCCGGCGCTGCAAGGCTCGAAGAAGCGGCGCTCACGGCAACAGATTCGCCTTTCCTTTGCGCTGGGCCCGGAGGGTCTCCTCGAACTCCTGCTCGCTATAGCCGGTGATCTCGAGGTAGTAGTCGAGGCCGGGCGGACGCTCGGCATCGACCTTGGCGGCGAGCGCGAAGCCTTCCTCGCGCGTCATCAGGCCGGTGCGCACATCCTGGCTCGCGAAGTCGGTGCCGCGGCCGAAGCCGCGCTTGATGTACTTGGCGTAGTCATGCACGCCCGACATCTTGCACTCGACGCTCTTGTACCACTTGTACGACCCCTCGACCTTGTCCTCGCGCCAGCCATACTCATCGATCAGGAACTCGGTCTGGCGCTCGTGATCCCAGAAGATGAAGTCGCCGAGGAAGATGCCGTGGACGCCGGCGGCTTCCAGCTCGGCATCGGTCGGCGGAAAGAACATGTTCATCTCCTTCCGCGAGATGCCCTCGCCGAGCATGCGGTCCGCCGGCACCTTGATCGACTCCTTGAGGCCGACGGTGATGACGCTCTCCTTCTTGGAGAAGTCCTCGTCGAAATGCGTGGCGCGGCCGGAAAACTCCGCCGGCGACTCTCCGTAGATCAGGAGCGGGATGCCGAACCTGACCGCGACATGGAAAGGGAAGGTAAAGACGCCGGCATGGCAGTGCCAGCAGGCATCGCCGATCATCGTGAGCGACTTGCGCGCAAGCTTGTTCACCAGGCCGCGGCTCGGCGTGTACATGATGTGATCGACGCCGAGACGCTCGAGGATGTTGGTCAGATTGTAGCGCCCGGTCTCGGTGAACCAGTTATGGCTGAAGGTCACCGCCAGCGGGGTCAGGCCGTAGACCTTGACCAGGATGTGGAGCTGGAAGGCCGAGTCCTTGCCGCCGCTGATCGGCACGATGCAGTCGTAGTTGTTGCCAGACTTCGCCTTCGCCTCGTCGAGTATCTGCTTCAGCTTCGTCGCGCGGACCGTCCAGTCGATCCGCATCTTCTGTTCCGACGACCGGCAGGCTTTGCAGATCCCGAGCTCATCGAAACTCATGCCTTCGTTGGTCTCCGGCATGCAGCAGCGAACGCAGTAGCGGAGCTGCGGAAAGGGACCGTCCATGGCGAAGTCTTCGCTCATGCCGGCTCTTGCCTGGCAAAACGAGTCTCACCGAGCCCCGTACAGTCGCCTTTTCCCATCTGCCTTCAACCCTCGATACCCTGGCCCCGGCCGGGGACGGCGGCCTGCCGAACCCAACGGAATCCCGCTCTATCCTTACCCCATCGGAACGCCGGTGAGGAGGAGACGCCACGGCCTGGATCGGTTAAGGTCCGGCCGCCTCAACAGTCCGTCGCCGCATGCCCACAGCTCTGATCACCGGTGTCACCGGCCAGGACGGCTCCTATCTGACCGAACTCCTGCTCGCCAAGGGCTACCAGGTCCACGGCATCGTCCGGCGCTCCTCCAGCGTCAACACCGCGCGGATCGAGACTCACACCTTCGATCCCCACGACAAGCGCGCCCGTCTCTTCCTCCACTATGGCGACCTCGCGGATGCCGGGGGGTTGCGCTCGATCATCGACCGGGTGGTTCCCGACGAGATCTACAATCTCGGCGCCCAGAGCCATGTCCGAGTCTCGTTCGACCAGCCCGAGTACACCGCCGACATCGTCGGCACCGGTACACTCCGCCTCCTGGAAGCGGCCCGTCACTACGTCGCCGCCAGCGGCCGCAGGGTCAAGCTCTACCAGGCTGGATCGTCAGAGATGTACGGCAGCACGCCGGCACCACAATCGGAGACGACTCCCTTCAAGCCGCGCAGCCCCTACGCGGTCGGCAAGGTCGCCGCCCATCATTTCGCCACCAACTACCGCGAGGCCTACGGCCTGTTCATCGTCAACGGCATTCTCTTCAATCATGAGTCGCCACGCCGCGGCGAGACCTTCGTCACTCGCAAGATCACGCGGGCACTCGGCCGGATCAAGTTCGGCCTCCAGGATACGCTCTACCTCGGCAACCTGGAGGCCCGGCGCGACTGGGGCTTCGCCGGCGACTACGTCGAGGCAATGTGGCTGATGCTCCAGCAGGAGAGCCCGGACGACTACGTCGTCGCTACCGGAGAAAGCCATTCCGTGCAGGAGTTCCTGGAGATCGCGGCGCGCCGCGCCGATGTCGACTGGAAGCGCCATGTCACAGTCGACCCGCGCTACTTCCGACCAACCGAAGTCGATGTTCTCGAAGGTGATGCGACCCGGGCCCGGACTCGTCTCGGCTGGCGCCCGCAGGTCGATTTTGCCGGGTTGGTCGCCATGATGGTCGACCACGACCTCGAGCTCGCCCGCCAGGAACGCATCCTCGTCGACATCGGTGCCAAGTCGAGCGCACCGCTCAGCTACTGAGGCTCTCAAAGTTTTCGTCCCGACACGCCTGCCCCAGCGACAACGTCTCTCGCCAGATCCGGATGGCACGGAAAGATCTGAACTTCGCTCACCTTCTGCAGCAAGGCTTCGCCGCACATCAGCGCGGCAACCTTGCTGAGGCTGAGCGCTGCTACGAGGCGATACTCGGCGCCAAGCGCAACCAGTTCGACGCCCTGCACCTCCTCGGCGTCGTGCGCTTGCAGCAAGGTCGCGCCGAGGAAGCGATCGACCTGATCGGGAAGGCACTCAAGATCAATCCACGGTCACCGGCTGCTCATGTGAATCTCGGCGCCGCATTCGGTGCCCTCAAGCGTTTGAACGAGGCGCTCGGCTGCTACGACAAGGCGCTGACATTCGATCGCGATCACCTGCTCGCGCTGAATAGTCGAGCAGTTACCTTGCTGGATCTCGGTCGCCTTGATGAAGGCCTCGCGAACCTGGATCGAGCGCTCACGATCAGCCCGGGCAATGTCGAGACGTTGAGACGTCGTGGACAAGTCCT
>CAXNIC010000356.1:0-5308 GCA_964201945.1 Alphaproteobacteria bacterium | reverse complement strand
GGTCTTCGCGGGCGGGACGGCGCGCGACCCGGAGCTGCGCCTGCAGTTCGGCCAAGCGAGCGCGATCGGCCTCGAAGTTGGCGCGTGCCTGATCGAGCCGCTGCGGATTCGCGGCCGGCGAGCTGGACAGCTCCTGCTGGCGGACACGCTCGCGCTGGGCGAGACCGAGATTGGCTTCGGCCTGCGCGATCTGCGCCTCGACCGCCCGGATCTCATCGACGCGCTTTCCCGTCAGGAGGTCCGCGAGCTCGGCCGCGGACTGATCGAGCCGCGCCTTGGCGGCATCGCGCTGGGCGGCTTCGCGGCGGGCTTCCAGACGGAACAGCTTCTGCCCGACGACGACTGCGTCGCCTTCGCCGACGAAGATCTCCTCGATCCAGCCGCCCTCGGGCGCGGCGACGGTGATGCGCTCGCCTTCGACATGGCCCAGATAGACGCGTTCCTTCGGTTTCTCATCGCAGGCGGCAAGCGCGAGGAGGAGCACGGCGCAAGTCAGGCGTTTCATGCGAGCCCCCGGATCAGAGTCTCGACGTGGAGCGACAGCAGCGGCGCCGGATCGAAGCCGGGCTCGTCCTCTCGAACGAAGCAGGTCTTCCAGAGCGTCGAGAACAGCAGGGGCGCGATCACCAGCCGTGCCGCGAGCCGGGAATCGGTCGGCCGGAACTCGCCGGAAGCGACACCGCGCGCCACGATCGAGGCGAGCACGCCCAGCACCCGCTCGATCACCTGGGCTCGGTAGAACTGTGCGAGATCCGGAAAATTCGCGGCCTCGGCGATGATGAGCTTCGGGAACGCCGACAGCTCGCTCTCGATCACCACACGCCCGATCGCCTGGACGAGGGTGCGCAGGAGATCGGCCGAGCTGCCTTTCGCGCCGGCGACCAGCGCTTCCAGCCGCTCGACATTGGGGACGACCGCCGAACGTATCAGCGCTTCGAAGATCGCCTGCTTGCTGTCGAAATAGAGATAGAGCGTGGCCTTCGAGATGCCGGCTTCGCGCGCCACGTCCTCGAGCCTGGCTCGAGAGAAGCCGGTCTCGGCGAAGACGCGCAGCGCCGCGGCCAGGATGTCATCCGGGCCAGCGACTTTCCGCGGCCGGCCCCGCCGGCGGGTGAGAGGTTCGATGTCAGGCATTTTATAACTGACCAGTCAGTCATAAAATAGGACACACTCGGATACCCGTCAAGCCGCCGCGTCCGCGGGCGGCCGTAGCGTCGCGCGCGCCTCGCCCAGCGCCTTCAGGAAGCGGTGGCTCCAATCCCGCTGGGTCGTGTGGCCGAGAACGGTCCGCATCCGCTGCCAGCGGTCGCGGCGCTCCTCCGGCGGCATCACCAGGCCATGATGGATCGCTTCGGCGACGCCCTCGACGTCGAAAGGATTGACCAGGAGCGCCGCGTCCAGCTCCTGTGCCGCGCCGGCCAGGTGCGAGAGCACGAGCACCCCGGGATCTTCGGGGTTCTGGGCCGCGACATACTCCTTGGCGACGAGGTTCATCCCGTCGCGGACCGGCGTCACCAGCCCGATCCGCGCGTGCCGGTAGAAGCCGGCCAGCACCTGGCGCTGCACCGGCTTGTTAAGATAGCGGATCGGATTCCAGTCGAACTCCGCATACTTGCCGTTGATGCGGCCGGCCAGCGCCTCCAGCTCGCGCCGGAGCGAGCGATACTGCGCCACCTCGCCGCGGGAGATCGGCGTCACCTGCAGGAAGGTCACGTGGCGGCGATGCTCGGGCCACATGTCGAGCAGCTCCTGGAACGCCTCCAGGCGCTTCGGTATTCCCTTCGAGTAGTCCAGGCGGTCGACGCCGATCACCAGCTTGCGGCCGCTCAGGCTTTCGACCAGGCGCTGGGTCTCATCGGCAGTGGCGCCCGTCTCCGCCCATCTGGCGAACTCATCGACATCGATGCCGACCGGAAACACACCAGTCAGGGCCGCGCGGTCATCCGAGACCAGGTGGTTGGGGCCTGCGCTCTCACCCTGGCCGTGCTCGATGACGCAGCGCTCGAAGGCGTGGCGGTCGATCTCGGTCTGGAAGCCGACGAGGTCATAGGCCAGGAGCGCCCGCGTCAGCTGCTCGTGCCCGGGAAGCGCCGACAGCACCTCCGGCGCCGGAAACGGGATGTGCAGGAAGAAGCCGATCGGATTCCTGACGCCGGCGCGCCGCAGCATCTCGGCGAGCGGGATGAAGTGATAATCGTGGACCCAGATGATGTCGTCGGGCTTCAGCAGCGGCACGAGCGCGCGGGCGAAGCGGGCGTTGACACCGAGATATCCCCGAAGCTGGGCCCGGCGGAAATCGATCAGGCCCAGGCGATAGTGGAAGAGCGGCCACAGGGTCGCGTTGGAGAATCCGGCGTAGAAGGTCTCGTGTTCCTCCGGCGAAAGATCGAGGGTGGCGTAGTCCATGCGGCCGACGCTCACGCGTTTCGGCTCCGCCGCCGGTTTCGGCATGGTGTTGCCGCTCCAGCCGAACCAGAGCCCGCCCTCGGGTTCGAGCGCCTCCTTGAGCGCGACGGCGAGGCCGCCCGCCTTCAGAGCCCGATCGCCGGGAACCGCGACGCGATTGGAGACGATCACGAGCCTCGCCAAAATGCTTCCTCCCAGGTCTTCGACAACCGCATCGCCGAATTGATCAGGCCGACCATGGCGTAGGTCTGCGGAAAGTTGCCCCAGAGCTCGCCGGTCACCGGATCGAGATCCTCCGAGAGCAATCCCAGCGGCGTGCGCCAGGTCAGCGTCTCCTCGAACAGCGCCCGCGCCTCGTCGCGCCGGCCGGCGGCGACCAACGCGTCGATGTACCAGAAGGTGCAGACGGTGAAGGAAGTTGCAGGCTTGCCGAAATCGTCGGGCGCGTCGTAGCGGAAGATCTGGCGGCCATTGCGGAGCTTGCGCTCGATCGTGGCGAGCGTGCCGATGAAGCGCGGATCGTCGGCGGTAAGGAAGCCGATCTCCTGCAGCAGCAGCAGGCTGGCGTCGATGTCGACGCCGCCGAAGCTTTCGACGAAGGTGTTGGCCTTCTCGTCCCAGGCGTTGTCGAGGATCGCCTTCCGGATCCGCGCCGCCTCGCCCTTCCAGTATCCGGCACGCTCCTCGAGCCCCAGATGCGCTGCGATCTTGGCCAGACGGTTGATGCCGGCCCAGCACATCGCCGCCGAATGGGTGTGGACGCGAGCTCGCCCGCGAAACTCCCAGATGCCGGCATCGGGCTCGAGGGCGACGCGGGCGGCGACCTCGCCCAGCTGCTCGAGCTGCGCGAACAGCGCCTCGCCGCCGGGCCTGGGCAACCTCATATCGAAGAACATCTGGGCCGCCGCGAGGATGACGCTGCCATAGACGTCGTTCTGGATCTGCTCGGCCGCCTGGTTGCCGACCCTGACCGGCCCCATGCCGCGATACCCGACCAGCTCCTCGACGATGCGCTCGGTCAGCGGCTGGTCCGGGACGATGCCGTAGACTGGTTTCAGCGGCGCCTCCGGCTCGGCCGCGGTCACCGAGGCGATGTAGGTGAGGTAGTCCTCCATCGTCTTGGTGGCGCCGAGCCGGTTCAGCGCATGGACGACGAAGTAGGTGTCGCGGAGCCAGCAGAAGCGATAGTCCCAGTTGCGCCCGCTGCCGGCGGCTTCCGGCAGCGAGGTGGTCAGCGCCGCGACGATCGCGCCGGTCTCCTCGAAGGCGCAGAGCTTCAGGGTGATGGCGGCGCGGATCACCGCTTCCTGCCATTCGAACGGCACCGCCAGGTCGCGCACCCACTCGACCCAGTACTCGTTGGTGCGCTCGCCGAAGTCGCGCGCGGTGTGCGCGATCGGATTCTCGAAGCTCTCGTCCTGGCTGAAGATCAAGCTTATCGGCTGGTCGAGCACAAACATGGTCTCGTGCTCGATGTAGGAGACCGGCGCGTCGGTGGTGACGCGCATCGCCGAATCCCGGCCGACGAAGCGGATGTGGTTGCTGCCGAGCGTGCGCTTCGGCTCGGTGCTGCCGTAGTCGAAGCGCGGGCGGACGCGGATGCGGATGCGTGCGCGGCCGCTCACCGGCTCGATCCGCCGGATCAGCATGATCGGCCGGAAGGTCCGGCGGTGATTGCGAAAGCGCGGCGCGAAGTCGGTGATGCGCACTTCGGCGCCGGACTTGTCGACGAGCATGGTCTCCAGGATCGGCGTGTTCCGGAGATAGCTCCGCCGCGAGGCGACCTGGTCGGCGAGGACCACGTCGGCGAAGCCCCAGTCGCCGGCACCGGCCAACAGGTTGCAGAACACCGGATCGCCGTCGAGCCTCGGCATGCACCACCAGACGATGCGGGCCTGGCGATCCACCAGTGCGGCGACCGTGCAGTTGCCGACGGGCGCGAGATCGAGATCCGCTACGCTCATGCCAGGACCCTCCTCTCTATCATCGACGGGAGCGACGCGATCCATCTCCGCACTTCCGCCGGCCCATCGAAACCGGGTCCGGGGCTCACGTCCTTCACCGGCAACGCAATCCCGCCCATGCGACGGGCGCCAGAGAAGCCGTCTAGATCGGTCTCGTCATCGCCGACGAAGACCGGAATGCGACCCTTGAACGGAGGATTCGTCATCAGCGCCTCGACCGCTTTCCCCTTGTCGATGCCGTTCCGCCGGACCTCCCAGAGCATCTTTGCCGGGCGAAGATCGAAGTCGCCGAACCCGTCGCTGGTGAGCACCGCCTCGATGCGACGCGCCAGCAGTTCGCGGACATCCGGGGCCAGGCGATAGTGGAACGCCATCGCGCCCCCCTTGTCCTCGACCAGCACGCCATCGAGGCCTGTCGCCACCTCCGTCAGCATGACTCTCTGCGCCACCGTCATCAGCGGCGCCACGCGGAGCGGCGGGCCGGATTTCGGCCTCAGCTCGAAACCGTGGATGCCGGCAGCCGGGAACTGCATCGGATGGAACAGTGAATCGATGTCGCTGATGGCACGGCCGCTGACCAGCGCCAGCGCGCCACCCAGCGCCTTGGCCGCGCGCACCAGCGCCGAGATCAGGCCGTCCGGCACCACGACCGCGTCCGGCGTCGCGGCGAGATCGAGCAACGTCCCGTCGACGTCCAGGAACAAGGCCCAGTCGTGTCGGGGGTTGAGTTCCGGAATGCTCGACATGCCGTCCATGAAACCCCTGTCCCGCACGTCCCGACCGACTCGGGTCCGCTCAGCCCCCTGATTTTCCAGATGTCTCGCGATAACGCCTTGGGAGGACTGATCAATAACGCCTGGAGGAGAGGTGGGTTGCGCATCACCGCCGCCCCCCCTTGCCGCCGAGGCCCCTTGTCCCCCATTCGTTCCGCCTCTTGC
>CAXNIC010000355.1:0-5326 GCA_964201945.1 Alphaproteobacteria bacterium | reverse complement strand
TTGCACATCTCGACCGCGCCGGCGAAGCCGCCCAGCTCCGGCCAGTCGAGCGCCGGCGAGAACGGCGCCGGCTGGTAGTTCGGCCCGAAGCGGAAGAGGCGCCGGTCGTCCATGCGCGGCGGCCGCACGATCTTGCCGGGGTTCATCAGGCCCTTCGGATCGAAGAGATCCTTGATCTCCTCGAAGGCCGCGGTCAGGCGCGGGCCGAAGAAGGGCGCGACCCATTCGGAGCGCACCAGACCGTCGCCATGCTCGCCGGAATAGGCGCCCTTGTACTCGCGCACCATGGCGGCCGCCTCCTCGGCGATCGCCCGCATCTGCTTCGGCCCTTCCTCGGTCTTCATGTTGAGGATCGGGCGGACATGGAGGCAGCCGACCGAGGCATGCGCGTACCAGGTGCCCTTGGTGCCATTCTTCTCGAACACCTCGGTCAGCCGGCGCGTGTACTCGGCCAGATGCTCCAGCGGCACCGCGCAGTCCTCGATGAAGCTGACCGGCTTCCCGTCGCCCTTCATCGACATCATGATGTTGAGGCCGGCCTTCCGGACCTCCCAGATGTCCTTCTGCAGGCCGGCGTCGGTTACCTCGACCACGGTGCCCGGGAGGCCGAGATCCGCCATCAGGGTGACCAGGTCCTTGAGCTTGGCGACCTCGGAGGCGAGATCGTCGCCGGCGAATTCGACCAGCAGGATCGCGTCCGGCTCGCCCTTCAGGAACTTGGCGACGGTGCCGGCAAAGGCCGGGTTCTGGCGGGCGAGATCGATCATCGTGCGATCGACCAGCTCGACCGCCGTCGGGCCGAGGCCGACAATGTGCCGGGTCAGATCCATCGCCTGGTAGAAGGTCGGGAAGTGGACGATGCCCAGCGTGCGGTGCGTCGGCAGCGGCGAGAGCTTGAGATGGAGGCGGCGCGAATAGGCCAGCGTGCCTTCCGACCCCACCAGCAGATGGGCGAGGTTGTGGCCCTCGGGCCGCACCGTTTCCAGATTGTAGCCGCCGACCCGGCGCAGCAGCTTCGGATATCGCGCCTCGATCTCGTGGCGCTCGCGGGCCGCGATAGCACGGATGCGCTCGGCGATGTCGACCAGGCGAGGAGGCCCGGAGAGGCCGGAGAGATTGCCGGTGATCGGGCCGAAATACGCCTGAGTCCCGTCGGCAAGCACCGCGTCGATGCCGGTGACGTTGTGCACCATGTTGCCGTAGCGGATCGAGCGCGAGCCGCAGGAATTGTTGCCGGCCATGCCGCCGATGGTCGCCTGCGCGCTGGTCGAGACGTCGACCGGGAACCAGAGCCCGTGCGGCTTCAGGAACGCGTTCAGCTGGTCGAGGACGACACCGGGCTGGACGACGACGGTCTCAGTGTCCTTGTCGAAGGAGATGATGCGGTTGAGATGGCGGGAGGTGTCCAGGACCACGGCCTCGCCGACGGTCTGGCCGCACTGCGAGGTGCCGGCCCCCCGCGGCAGTACCGGGACGGCTTCGTCGGCGGCGATCGAGATGGCGAGAATGGCGTCGTCCTCGTCGGCCGGGATCACCACGCCGATCGGGTCGATCTGGTAGATCGAGGCGTCGGTCGCATAGCGCCCGCGCGTAGCCGCGTCAAAACTGGCCGTGCCGCGCAGCTCGCGCTTGAGCCGCGCCTGCAACCGCGATCCCGGTCCGGTGCCTCGCGTCTCGACCCCCATGATCCGCCCTTCCTCCGCTTCCGGCCCGGCCGTAAGATTACATGCAATACCGCCGATCGATACCACGCCTAAAGGACGGGATCCCTCCCCATGGTCAAGCTGAGCAATGCCCTGAGCGGTCGCCATTTCCTGCAGATCCCCGGGCCGACCAACGTGCCCGACCGGGTCTTGAGGGCGATCGACAACCCGACGATCGACCATCGCGGGCCTGAGTTCGGCGCGCTGGGGCGGAAGATCCTGGCCGAGATCAAGCCGATCTTCGGGACCAAGGCCGACGTGGTGATCTACCCGGCCTCCGGCACCGGGGCCTGGGAGGCGGCGCTGGTCAACACGCTGTCGCCCGGCGACCGCGTCCTGATGTTCGAAACCGGGCATTTCGCCTCGCTCTGGCGGGAGCTCGCCGAGCGGCTCGGCCTCGCCGTCGACTACGTTTCCGGCGACTGGCGCCAGGGCGTCGATCCGAAGCAGGTCGAGGCCCGGCTCGCCGAGGACAAAGGACATGCGATCAAGGCGGTGATGGTCGTCCACAACGAGACCTCGACCGGCGTCGTCAGCCGCATCGCCGAAATCCGCCGCGCCATCGACGCCGCGAAGCATCCGGCGTTGTTCATGGTCGACACCATCTCGTCGCTCGCCTCGATTGACTATCGTCATGACGAGTGGGGCGTCGACGTCACCGTCGCGGGCTCGCAGAAGGGCCTGATGCTGCCGCCGGGCCTCTCGTTCAACGCCATCAGCGCGAAGGCGCTGGCCGCCCAGAAATCGGCGAAGCTGTCCCGCAGCTACTGGGACTGGGGCACCATGCTGGCGGCGAACAAGACCGGCTACTTCCCCTATACGCCCGCGACCAACCTGCTCTACGGCCTCAACGAGGCGATCGAGATGCTGATGGAGGAGGGGCTCGCCAACGTCTTCGCCCGCCACGACCGCCACGCCGAGGCGACGCGCCGGGCGGTGCGGGGCTGGGGGCTCGAGATCCTCTGCGTCAACCCGGCCGAATATTCGAGCTCTCTCACCGCCGTGCTGATGCCGGCCGGGCACAATGCGGATGAATTCCGGAAGAAGACGCTGGCGGCATACGACCTCTCGCTCGGCGCCGGCCTCACCAAGGTCGCCGGCAAGGTCTTCCGCATCGGCCATCTCGGCAGCTTCAACGACCTGATGCTGATGGGCACGCTCTGCGGCGTCGAGATGGGCTTGGGCTTGGCTGCGGTGCCGCATACGGCCGGCGGCGCCCAGGCGGCGATGAGCTACCTCGTCGGCGGCGCCAAGACGGCAGACGCGCCGAAGCGTTCGGTCGCCTAGCAGTCTCTAGATCTCGGCATACACCTCGAGCAGGTTGCCGTCCGGATCGCGGAAGAACAGCGTGCGATGTCCGAAGGGCCGGTCGGTGGGCGGTGAAAACAGAGCGACGCCCTTGCGCACGAGCTCGTCGGCGCACTGATCGACTTCAGGAGGTGAGACCTTGAAGGCGAGCTGAAGCGCGGCGCTGCCCTGGGGCGTCGGCGCATCGGCGGCGGTCCAGCCTGGCCGCGACAAGGCCAAGGTATGCTCGCCCACCCGGTACTCGATCCAGTTCGGCGAGAGCTCCCGTATCAGCGGAAAGCCGAGGACGTCTTCGTAGAAGCGTCGCATCGCCGCCATGTCGCGCACGATGATGACCGTGTAGTCGATGGCGCGAATGGAGCGGAAGGCTGAGACGGACGGCTGCCCCTGTTCGTTCAAGATAATGTCTCCGTGGCCCTAGGGTTTCGCGCGACGGCGCGTCGGTGCTGACGCGAGCTTCACGCTGGCAGCCTTCAGCAGCGTCGAGGCCGCCTGGCGTGCGACCTCGGCCATGCCGGCATCGTTCCGCACCAGCATCTGGACGATGGCGCCGTCGAGCAGCACGGCGAGCTGGCCGGCGAGATTGTCGGCGCCCTTCGCCTTCGCCGCGACCAGCAGATCGCGAAACCATAGGCGGCGGCGCTCCTTGAAGGCGAGCGCGATCTTCGCCGCGTCATGCGCCGGATCGGCGAGCTCGGTGACGGCATTGACGAACGGGCAGCCGCGCAGCGCGTCGGCGGCGAAGAGTCGTCCGACGCGGTCATAGGCATCCAGGATCTGCTCGACGGGGGAGCGCTCGGATGTGGGGATCGGGGTGAAGCGCCGCTCGAGATAGGCCACGACCAGCGCGTCCTTGGACGGGAAGTAGTTGTAGAGGGTGCGCTTGCTGATGCCGATCTCGGCAGCGACGGTGTCGACGCCGACGGCGCGGATGCCCTGGCGGTAGAACAAGCGGTCGGTGGTCTCGAGGATGCGCTCGCGCATCGCCTCGCCGGCGACCGTCCGGGGCGAGATTACACCGACTTGTGTACTTTTTTCTTGACCGGCTGGCATGCTCTCTCCAAGCTAACTACACAGATCTGTGTAGGCAAGCCCATGCAAGCGTCAACGTCCTCCTGGCGGCCGTCGCGGACGATGCTCCTGCTGATCCTGGCGACGATCATCCTTTCGATCACCGCCGGCCTCAGGCAGAGCTTCGGCCTGTTCATGGCACCGATGACGGCGATCGGCATCACCGCGGTCGCCTTCAGCTTCGCAGCCGCGATGCAAAGCCTGGTCTGGGGCCTGAGCCAACCCTTCATCGGCATGCTCGCCGACCGCTATGGCACCCGGCCGGTGCTGGCAGGATCGGCGCTGGTCCTGGCTGCGGGTCTGGCGATCGCTGGCACGGCGGAGGGTCCGCTCGCGCTCCATCTCGGCGGCGGGCTTCTGGTCGGCATCGGCGTCGCCGGCACCGGGCTCGGCATCGTCTTGGGCACGGTCTCGCGCGCGGTCGCGCCGGAGCGGCGAAGCCAGGCGGTCGGCGCCGTCGCGGCGTTGGGGTCGCTCGGCACGCTGGTGCTGGCGCCGCTGGGGCAGGGGCTGATCGACGGCTATGGTTGGCGCGCCGCGTTCTTCGCCTTCGCCGGCATCGCGGCGGCGATGGTGCTGTTCGCGCTGCCGATGAAGGAAGACGCGCCGCGCGATGCCGGTTCGCCCACCGCAGAAGACAAGCAGCCGCTCGGCGAGGTGCTGCGGGTCGCGTTCACGCATCCGGGCTACCTGGCGATGACCGCGGCCTTCTTCGCCTGCGGCTTCCAGCTCATGTTCATCAACGTGCACCTGCCGTCATACTTGGCGCTGTGCGGCCTGGCGCCGAGCTTAGGCGCGGCGGCGCTCGGCCTGATCGGGCTCTGCAACACCTTCGGCACCTATGCGGCCGGCCTTCTCGGCGCGCGCTACAGCCAGAAGCGCCTGCTGGCGCTGGTCTATCTTCTCCGCACGATCGTGATCGTGGCGTTTCTCGCGGTGCCGGCGAGCCCGACCTCGGTCCTGGTCTTCGCCGCGGCCATGGGCTTCCTCTGGCTGACCGTGGCGCCGCTGGTCAGCGGGCTCGTCGGCCGGGTCTTCGGCCTCAAGCATTTCGGCGCGCTCTACGGCTTCGTCTTCCTCAGCCACCAGGTCGGCTCGTTCTGCGGCGTCATGCTCGGCGGCTTCGTCTTCGACTTGACCGGCAACTACGGCGCCGCCTGGGCCGGCCTGATCGCCATCGGCCTCCTCGCCTTCGCGCTGCAATGGCCGATGGACGACCGCACGCCGGCCGAGCGCGCGCGGCG
>CAXNIC010000354.1:0-5356 GCA_964201945.1 Alphaproteobacteria bacterium | reverse complement strand
CTCCGCTACGCGCAACGCCGGGGGCGCTGCGCTACGGGCGCGGGTCCCCCCTATGCACTACGCGGATAAGCCCATTCCTCCCCGCCCAGAGGGGTCGGAATTGGACGCGAAAAGGGGGTCACGGTTGGAAGCGATTTGACACCCCAGGCCGCACCGGTGGCGTCGGTCACGCCCCAGGCGGTGTCGGGCACCACGGTTCCGGTCAAGGCGGTGCCACGCGGCGACGCGATGACGATCCGCTTCGAATGGCCGGCCGCCTCCGCAGCGGCCGCCTTCCGTCGCGCCGGATATCTCTGGGTCGCATTCGACCAGCCGGGCGCCGCCGACTTCTCGGCGATCGAGGCCGCCAATCCCCAGGTGGTTGCCGCGCTCGAGCAGGTTCCGTCCTCGGCCGGGACGGTTGTCCGCATGGCGATCCTTCCCGGTGTCAACCCGCATATGGAGCGCGACGGGCTCGCCTGGGTGCTCGAGTTGCGGGCGGCCGAGCTCCGCCCGGACATCGGACTGCAGCCCGAGGTGCAGAAGACCGGGCAGCAGGGGCTGCGCATGTTCATCGCCATTCCCGATCCCGCCGATCCTCTGCGCTTTCGCGATCCCGAGGTCGGCGACGAGCTGACCGTGGTGCCGCTGGCCCAGCTCGGCCGCGGCATCGACGGCGAACGGCAATACGCCGACTTCCATCTGCTGCCGACGGCGCAGGGGATCGTCGCCAAGCCCATGACCGACGGACTGACGATCCGGGCGATCCCCGACGGGATCACCTTCGTGACGCCCGAGGGCCTCAACTTCACCAATCCCGACGTGCTGGCCCAGATCGCGAACGAGGGCGCACCCAACGCCTTCGGCGCGCTACCGCCGGGCCGGGTTTTCGACATGGTCACCTGGCGGCGCGGCAATGTCAGCGACTTCCAGGCGCAGAAGCAGCTCCTGCAGCGACGGGTCGCCGAGGCGACGCGGGTGACGCGCAGCCAGCCCCGGCTCGACCTCGCCGGGTTCTACTTCGCCCACGGCCTCGCCGCCGAGGCGATGGGGCTGCTCCGGACGATCGAGGTCGAGGATCCGGATCTCGCCGGCCGGCCGGACGTCCTCGCGCTTCGCGGCGCCACCAAGTTCGCGCTGACCCGCTACGACGAGGCCGGGCTCGCCCTCTTCGACGCCTCGCTCAACGGCAAGTCCGAGGTCGAGCTGTGGCGGGGCGCCACCAACACCGCGCTCGGGGATTACCGAGCGGCGATGCAGAACTTCTCGAGGGCCGGCACCATTCCGCCCGGCTACCCGCCCAACTTCGTCGCCGACATCGCGTTGCTGGGCGCCGAGACCGCGCTTCGCAACCGCGATTTCCGCTCCGCCGGTGCCTATCTCGACGCGGTCAACGACACACGCCCAGGACTGGCCGAGCAGGCACGGGTCGACTACTACCGCGGCCGTATCTTCGCGGCCGCCGGCGATATTGAGTCAGCGGTGGAGATCTGGACACGGCTAGTGCAGGGCGAGGATCGCTGGGCTCGGATCCGTTCGGAACTCGCGCTGCTGGACGAGAATCTGGCGCGGAAGACCACAACGCGGGGCGAGGCGATCCAGAAGCTCGAGTCGCTGCGCTTCGTCTGGCGCGGCGACCGCATCGAGCTCGACATGCTGACGCGGCTCGGCCAGCTCTACCTCGAGGAGGGTGACATCCGGAACGGCCTCACCGTCCTCAAGCAGACGGCATCGGCCTTCCCCGACAGCGCCGCGACCCGCGACATCACCCGCACGATGACCGAGGCGTTCACTAAGCTCTACCTTCAGGGCGGTGGAGCCAACGCGCTTCCGCCGCTGGCGGCGCTGGCGCTCTACGAGGATTTTCGCGAGCTGACCCCGCCAGGCCCTGAAGGAAACGAGATCATCAACCGCCTCGCCGACCGGCTGGTCGCCGTCGAGCTCCTGGAGCGGGCCGCCAACCTTCTCGATCGGCAGGTCAAGTCGCGCCTGGAAGGGATCGACAAGGCGCGCGTCGGCGCGCGGCTGGCGGTGATCCGCCTGCTCGACCGCAAGCCCGATGCGGCCGTCAAGGCGCTCGCCGACTCCGAAGTCGGCGGCATTCCGGCCGATGTCGCCGCCGAGCGGGCGCGCCTGAGGGCGAGGGCGGTGTTCGAACTCGAGCGGCCCGACGAGGCGCTCAGGCTGATCGCCTCCGATCCGAGCCGCGACGCCGACCTGCTCAGGGCGGAGATCACCTGGAAGACGGCCAAGTGGAAGGAAGCGGCGGATGTCTTCGGCCGGCTCGCCGGCGAGGCTGATGCCGCCACCGTCGATGAGAGGCGCGCCCAGCTCGTTCTCAACTATGCGGTCTCGCTCGCCCTTGCCGGCGACTCGACCCGTCTCGGCCAGGTCCGCGCACGCTTCGGCTCGGCCATGGACCGAACCCAGTTCCGCGAGGCCTTCCGGCTGATCACCAATCCGTCGGAAGGGGCGCTCAACGACTATTCGAAGCTGTCGGCGCGCTACCAGGAGATCGACCGGTTCCAGTCGTTCATGGCGAGCTATCGGGACAAGCTCAAGACCACGCTGCTCAGCGCCATCAACTGAGCGGCGCCATCGTCGGCGGGATCACGGCGACGCAGGCCCCACGGCCAGGCCCGGGGCAGGTCATCGGAATGGACGGAACGCTGAAAGCGTTCCGTCGGTTCAGGTGCCGAAGCTTCTCACCAGGCTGCCGGCGACGAGATACCAGCCGTCGACCAGCACGAAGAAGATCAGCTTGAACGGCAGCGAGATCAGCGCCGGCGGCAGCATCATCATGCCCATCGACATCAGGACCGAGGCGATGACCATGTCGATGACGAGGAAGGGCAGGTAGAGCAGGAACCCGATCTCGAAGGCGCGCCGGAGCTCCGAGATCATGAAGGCGGGGATGAGAACGTGGAACGGCGTGTTGGCTCCCGCCTGCTCGGGCGTCGCCTTGGCCATGCCCATGAACAGGTCGAGATCCTGCTGGCGAACATGGCTCATCATGAAGGAGTGGAACGGGCGGCTGGTGGCCTCGAAGGCTTCCGCCTCGGTGATCTGCTCCTCGATCAGGGGCGAGATGCCGTTGTTGTAGGCCTCGGTGAAGGTCGGAGCCATGACGAAGCCGGTGAGGAAGAGCGCCAGGCTCATCATCACCACGTTGGGGGGCGATGACTGGGTTCCGAGCGCGGTCCTGAGCAGGCTCAAGACGATGACGATGCGGGTGAAGGACGTCACCATCACCATGATGCTGGGTGCCAGCGTCAGCACCGTCATCAGCGCCAGGATCTGGACGATGCGCGCCGTGGAGGAGCCGGCGGAGGGGCCGCCGAGGTCCAGGGTCAGGCTCTGCGCCAGGACGGTGCCGGCAGCGAACAGTGCGGCACCGCCGAGCGACACCGCAAGGAGGAGGGCGCGTCGGCTCATCTCTAAGGCGACTCCGTCGGTGGGACGAGGTGCTGGGCGAAGCTCTTCCGGCCGTCGATGCCGCTCTCGATCACGATCTCCGACGACTGGCCGAGCAGGATCAGGTGTTCGACGTCGTCGCGGCGGACCAGCACCAGGCGGCGGCGGGTATCCAGCATGGCGACTTCGATCACTGCGAGCCTCCGGCCTGGGCGGACGCCGACCCGGGTCGCAGGGAGATAGCGCTTGGCGGCCCAGGCGGCGAGGGCGAACAGGCCGAGGACCAGCAGCAGAGAGGCCACGAACTTGAAATAGGTCGCGAGATCCATGCCCGGCTCAGCTCCCCGGCGGGCGGCCATAGGCGCGCGCGGCTCGGATCGGCACGGCATCGCCCCGGCCCGACTCCCGCGCCCTGAGCTGGCGGAGCCGGTTCTCGAGCTCGTCGAGCCCGCGGATCAAGAGGGCGAGCGACTCCGCGAGCGGACGGGCTTCCTTAGGCGGAAGGCGGACGATGTCCCGGCAGAGGGCGTCGACCACCTCGGCCAGATCGCCGAGCTCGACCTGCTGGCCGGACCCGGCTGCCTCAAGGGCGGCCACAAGCCGGTCGCGCGTCCGCCCGAGCCGAGATTCGACTTCTGCGAGCAGGCTCATGGCTCTTTTTCCCCCGGCGGGAGATGCCCATTCGCCTGGTAGACGTAGGAAAGAATTTCCGCCACGGCGGCAAAAGCCTCGATCGGGATCTGGCAATCGACCTCGACGGCGGCCAGGACCTCGATCAGATCGGGATCGTGGCGGACCCTGACATCGTTGTCGAAGGCCAGCTTCATGATCTTCTCGGCGACCGCCCCATAGCCCTTGGCGACGACGTGGGGGGCGGCCTCTTGGCCCAGCTTGTGCTTAAGGGCAATGGCGACCTGCCGGCGTCGGCGGGCCGGCAGCTGCGGCTTTGCCTCCGCAGCCTCGACCATGTCGACTCGCTCCGGCCCGGCCGGGGCGGGCGCCGGTATCGGGCGGCCTTTTGGATCTAGGGGAACGAGGCTCCTGGACACGGGACCACTATAACCGAGTCTCCGGCTGGGCGAAGGCCGGTCGGTGGCACGCCGCTTGCTTGAGTATGGGCGTCGGTTCACGGAGGCGTTCGGTCATGGATCTCGGCAATCTCTCTCTCTTCAAGATCATCGGGGCCCGGATGGGCTATCTCGGCGAGCGCCAGAAGGTCCTGGCCGAGAACGTCGCCAACGCCGATACCCCGCACTACCGCCCGAGCGACCTCAAGGCGATGGACTTCCAGGCCGTTCTGCGCGGCGACCAGCGGATCAAGCTGGCGACCACCCAGCAGGTGCACCTCGCCGGCGTCACCCCCGGCAACAAGTTCCAGGTCGAGAAGGCCGGCTTCGGCAAGAGCTACGAGACCTCGCCCAACGGCAATGCGGTGGTCCTTGAAGAGCAGATGATCAAGGTCTCCGAGCTGCAGGCCAACTACCAGCTGGCCGCCAACCTCTATCAGAAGAACCTCGGAATGCTGCGCACCGCCATCGGGCGGAGCCAGTAAGCGCGACGACGGGAGCTGAACCATGACCCTCGATCTTTCCAAGTCGAGCCAGATCGCCGCCTCGGGCATGAGGGCCCAGGGCACCCGCCTCAAGATCATCGCCGAGAACCTGGCCAACGCCGACACGGTGATCGGTGCCGACGGCTTCGATCCCTACCGGCGCAAGGTCATCACCTTCAAGAACGAGGTCGATCGGGCTTCCAACGCCAGCGTGGTCAAGGTCAACCCGCTCTCTTACGACCAGTCGGATTTCCGCATTGATTACAATCCAACGCATCCCAAGGCAGATCCCGACGGTTATGTTAAGATGCCGAACGTGAACTCGCTGATCGAGGTCATGGACATGCGCGAGGCGCAGCGGAGCTACGAGGCGAACGTGACGATGATCGAGGGCACCAGGAGCCTGATCCA
>CAXNIC010000353.1:0-5372 GCA_964201945.1 Alphaproteobacteria bacterium | reverse complement strand
CGGCTCTCGCTTCTGATCGACCAGCAGGAGATCGATGCTTTCGCCGCCGAGCTGGTCGACCGCTTCGGCAAGTTGCCGGACGAGGTCTCGAACCTGCTCGAGATCATCGCGATCAAGCGGCTCTGCCGCACCGCCGGCGTCGAGAAGGTGGAGGCAGGCCCGAAGGGCGCCGTCGTCACGCTCCGCCACAACACCTTCGCCAGGCCCGAGAAGCTGGTCGACTTCATCGGCCGCCAGGCCGGCACCGCCAAGGTCCGCCCCGACCAGAGGATCGTCTTCCAGCGCGGCTGGGAGAACGAGAAGGACCGCATCCAGGGCATGCGCCGCCTGATGACGGATCTCGCGAAGATGGTGGGGTGAGCGGTTACGCTGCCCTGAGCACCTTCTGCACGACGTCCGGCGCCCGGTCGATGACCAGCAGATAGGCCCGGGTCGGTCCTTCGGGCTGGCGCTTGCCTTGCTCCCAGTGGCGCAGCGTGTTGATGCTGAAACCGAAACGCCGTGCGAATTCCTCCTGCGTCATGTCGAGGCGCGCGCGGATGGCGCGGACGTCGATGCGCTCTGGAACGTGGACACGATATCGGTCCTTGTCGGCGCGACCTTCCGCATAGGTGATCGCCTGCTCGAGTCCGCGGCGGATGCTGTCGGCCACCTTGCTCATGTCTTTCCCTCGTAGGTCTCGGCCAGAAGCTTGGTCAGTCGCCGGAAGTCGTTGCGGTCGCTCTGGCTCAAGTCGGAGCGTTCGTTCTTCGCATAGGCAGTCAAAGCGAACAGCGGCAAACGGGCGCTGTGGAAGAAGTAGATCACGCGGGCACCGCCACTTTTTCCGCGACCTTCCAGCGCCCATCGCAGCTTTCGGACGCCGCCGGTGCCGGGAACCAGATCGCCTGCGGTCGGATGGTGTGCGAGATACGCGACCAAGAGCGAACGCTCGCCATCATCCATGAGCTTGCGGGTCGCCGACAGGAACTCCGGCGTTTCCACGACGGTGATCGGAGCCGACCCGGCCATTCTCTATAGTAGTCCATTGGACTAGTTGTGGCAACAACTGTGGACGGTCGTGCCGTCAGCGGATCGGGATCGCGGTCTCGAAGATGGCCTTCTCGAAATCGTCGATCAGCACGTCGAGGCGGATCGTCCAGGTGCCGGGAACGGCGAGTTCCGGCCCTTCCAGGAGATAGCTGCCATTGTCGGCCGTCATCAGACGCCGGATCGGCTCGATGCCGGCGGCGGGTTGGGACAGCTCGATCGCGACTTCCTTGGGTTCGTCGGCCAGGTCGAGGCGGACGACGATCAGGTTGCGGCCGGCCCTCGCGGGCGTGATCTCGATTTCGGCGACATGTTTTCCTGAGTCCATCCGTGCGGCGATGCCGTGGGAATGGCCGGGGTCGTGAAGATGCTGGTGCGTGCTCGCCGGTGGGGGCGTCTGCGAGAGCAGCGCGGTGAGCGCCAGGATGGCAAGGCCGAGGCAGAGTTCGGCGCGAATGACAAGCGCAAGCCTGCCCGCCGATTTCGGCAGGCGCGGCGTCAGGTGCCATTTGTTGAGCGCGGCGAGGCCGAGCAGGAGCAGGACCAGCGCCACCTTCGCCAGCACCAGGAGTCCGTAGCGCGTCTCCGTCAGCGCTTCCCAGGCGTCGAGCTGCAGGCGGGCGAGAATCACGCCGAGGAAGACGAGAAGCGGGACGGCAAAGACGGCAAGGCGCGAGAAGCGGGCTACGACCTGCTTCGTCTCCTTCTTCGTCTCCAGCGCCTCCAGCAGCGGGATCAGCGATCCCAGCCAGAAGGCGGCCAGCGTCGCATGCAGCGCCAGCAGCGGTCCCATCAGCCAGCGTGGGCTCGCGGTGCCGGTATGGCCGGTGAGGGCGACGCTGCCGAGGGCGGTCAGCGCTCCTATTACCAGGAGGGGGCGCAGGTCCAGGCGTAGAGAGGCCAGGATCAGCAGCAGCCCGGCAATGGCGGTGGTCGCAGCGAGGCCACGGCTGGTGGAGGCGCCGAGCCGCCAGGTGCTGGCCAGGAGCAGGTCGGCGATGGCCCCGCCCTTCAGCAGCCCGCCCTGAACGCCGAGCACCAGGATCGACAGGCCGACGCCGGCCCAGGCGAGCCGGATCAGCAGCGGATGCAGCGCCGGCGCCGGGCGCACCAGCACGATGAAGAGCACGCCGCCGGCGGTCAGGATAAGAGACATCGAGAGGGCGGCGCGGACAAGGGCGAAGGCGATCTTCCAGCTTCCGTCGTCTTCGGCCGGCGCGGCGGACCAGGAGGCCGGTGGGGCCCCCACGGCGAACATCAGCGAACCCGCGACCGGGTGCGAGTCGAGAGAGGTGACGCGCCAGGAGACGATGTAGGTGCCGCCGGCGAGACCGGGGGGCAGCGGTATGTGCAGCTTGCCGTCTGCGGTCGCGGCCTCTCGCGTTACTGCACGGCCGGCCGAGTCGAGCACCTGGACGGCGATCGGTGTCACCGGTTCGTTGAAGGTCAGCATGACCGTCGCCGGCGCCTGGGCCAGGACCGCGCGGTCCGCCGGCTGGGTCGATTGAAGCACGGCATGGGCGGCAGCCGGCGCCGCCCCGAGGGCGACGCCGAGCCACAGCAGGACCGCAAGCGCGAGACGCCTCACGGCTTCGGCAGCAGCTTCAGGCCGGGTGCCGGGGTCTTGTAGTCGTCGGCGGACTTGCCGGCCGCCGGGATCTCGATCCAGCGGTCGATGCCTTGCTCGCATTCCTGCACCACCGGGAAGTAGAGCATCTCGCCCGGCTGGTTCGGCAGCGCGCCGCGGAACACGAACTCGTCGTAATGCGCATCCAGCAGCTTGCCCCCGGCCCAGACGACCTCGCGCACGCCCTCGGTGATCTGCCCGCCATGGCCGTCGGAGATCGGCTGGGCGAGCTTGCCGCTGACGGTGGAGAGCTGCCAGCCCGCCTTCGGCATCGGCTTCACGCCGGTCATGCCGTCGGGGATGCGGACGCGGATGGTGTGGGTCGGCGAAGTGCCGCAGCCATGGGGCACGCGCAAGACCGCCTTGTAGGTCGTGCCGGCGACGGCCTGCTGGGTTTCTAAGGTGACGTGCGCTGTCGCCGGATGAGCGAGCGCGGCGAGAACGACGATGACGGCGCTGAGAGCGCGCATGGGGAATCTCCTTCGAGTCTGATCGGAAGAACGACGGTGGCGGGGATCAGACCGGAAGAGGCGGCGCGCGCGGGTTCTGCGGGGTGCGGCGAGCGAGACCGGGAACCCCGGCCGCGCTGAAGTGGATCGACGGCTCCGGTGCCAGGACCGGAACCGGCAGGGCGGGGGCGGCGGGCACGACGCCGTGGCCGGCGATCTGAACGCCGAGGCAGAGCGAGCAGGCGTCGCCCGGCTGCGTCGGGCGACCGTGATGGCCGGCCGGCTCACCCTCGCAATGCTCGGCCTGTACCGCCGTCGCGCCGAGGCCGCGGGCGACCGCCATCGGCGTCTGCAGGACCAGCACCAGCGCCTGGAAGGCGATGGCCGCGATGGTTCCCCAGGCGACCCAGCGGCGACGGGTGGCAGGCGACGTCATGGCCGCACGGTATCCTCGTAAGGGAAACACGACAACGGGTCCCGGCTTGCCGCCGCCGGGCGCTCCTGTCAGACTTTCACAAAACTGTCATGTCATGAAATCGACGCGAAACTCGCCGTAAAGAGCGGGTGAGCGGGGAGGAAGCATCTGTATGGCCGGCGCGTCGCTGGAGATCGAGCGGGTCGAGGCCGCCTATGGCGCGGTCAAGGTGCTGAAGGGCGTCTCGCTGGCCGTGCGGCCGGGCGAGTTCGTCGCCCTCCTGGGCTCGTCCGGCTGCGGCAAGACAACCTTGCTCCGTGCCATCTCCGGATTCGTCCCCGTCGCCGGCGGCCGCATCCTGGTCGACGGTCGCGACATCTCCAGCCTGCCGCCGGACAAGCGCGGCATGGCGATGGTCTTCCAGTCCTATGCCCTCTGGCCCCACATGACCGCGGCCGGCAACATCGGCTACGGCCTCAAGCTCCGCGGCTGGGACAAGCCGCGCATCGCCGAGCGCGTGAACCAGATGCTGGCGATGCTGAAGCTGGACGGGCTCGGCGACCGCATGGTGACCCAGCTTTCCGGTGGCCAGCGCCAGCGCGTCGCGCTTGGCCGCGCGCTCGCTATCGACCCGCGCATCTTGCTGCTGGATGAACCACTGTCGAACCTGGACGCCCGCATCCGCGAGGATGTGCGCCACGAGATCAAGGCGCTGCAGAACAAGCTCGGCATCACCGCCATCCATGTGACGCATGACCGCGAGGAGGCGATGGTGATGGCCGACCGCATCGTCATCCTCGATGCCGGCGAAATCGCCCAGGTGGGCGCACCGGAGGAGGTCTACAACCGGCCGGCGTCGGCCTTCGTTGCCTCGTTCATGGGCGCCGGAAATATCATCTGCCTCGCGGCCCGCAACGACGGCGACCGCATCGTGCTCGGCGCCGGCGATCTCTCCAACGAGATCCGCGTGCCGCATGACAGCATCTCGGGATCCGCAGGCAACCAGGTGATCGCGCATTTCCGCGGCGAGGCGGCCAGCTTAGGTGCCCCCGATGCGGCCGATCCCGGCATGCTGGTGCTGAAGGGCCACATCGCCCAGGCCTCGTATCCCGGCGGCCATTGGCGCTACGGCGTCGCCGTCGGCTCGCAGCAGTTCATGGTCGACGACACCCGCCGGCTCGGCGTCGGCGATGCCGTCGGCATCGGCCTGCCGCTCTCGTCTCTGCATCTGTTCGCCGCCGGCTCGCCGGCGGATCGTGCCTAGTTCGCTCATCCCAAGGAGGATCCTGATGAAACGTGCATTCACGCTTGCGACGGCCGCGGCCCTCGCACTCGCTCTCGTGCCGTCCGGCGCCAGCGCGCAGAGAGTCACGCTCAACGTGGCGACGGCGGGCGACCAGAACATGGTCGACTACATCAAGGACTATCTCGGCCCGATGTTCGAGAAGGCGAACGCCAACGTCTCGGTCCGCGCCGTCGGCACCGGCCCCGGCGATGCCGGATCGCAGAAGATCGCCGAGAAGCTGGACGCCCAGAAGGCGCAGGCGGCGTGGGACGTCGACGTCGCCGTCGTACACCAGAAGATGGCCGGCGACATGGTGAAGGCGGGCCTGCTCGCGCCCTACACCAAGGACATCGCGAGCGGCAAGCTGGCGACCTCGGAATCCTCGAAGAACGCGCTGGGCGCCAACGTCCAGGGCTATGTCATCCCGATGTTCCAGAGCCAGACCGCCATCGCCTACAACCCGATGCTGGTGAAGACCCCGCCCAAGACCTATGCCGACATCGAGGCATGGTCGAAGGCCAACCCGAAGCAGTTCGGCTACAACGGCATCAAGGGCGGCATGTCCGG
>CAXNIC010000352.1:0-5379 GCA_964201945.1 Alphaproteobacteria bacterium | reverse complement strand
CATGTCGGTCTATCTGACCCTGAGCCTGCTCATCTCGGCATTCATGAACTGGTACAACAAGAAGATCGCGCTCCTCGAGCGGTGATCGAGGCGGAGGCCAGAAACCCATGACCCAGATCGCCACCGATTTCTCCTCGGCGAAGAACCTGATCGGCCCGCCGCCCTCGCAGCAGGGCGGCCTGGGACTCAGGACCTGGCGCGCCCTCTTCGGCACTCCGCTCAACAGCGCGATCTCGGTCGCCTGCATCCTCGTCCTCGCCTGGTTCATTCCGAAGGCGGTCAACTGGCTGATCCTGGACGCGACCTTCTCCGGCACGGCGCAGGACTGCCGGAAGTCGGCGGGCGCCTGCTGGGCCTTCCTCGGCGAGAAGTGGCGGGTGATGATCTTCGGCGTCTACCCGGCCGAAGAGCTGTGGCGTCCGACCCTGATGATGGGCCTGTTCGTCACCATGGTCGTCGCCTCGATGTTCAAGGCCCTGTGGCGGAAGGAGCTGCTCTACGCCTGGGCGGTGACGGTGCCGGTGCTGCTGATCCTGATGGCGGGCGGCGTGTTCGGCCTGGCGCCCGTGGCTACCAACCGCTGGAGCGGCCTGCCAGTCACCCTGCTGCTCTCGCTGTTCGGCCTGGTGCTGGCCTTTCCGCTGGCGATCGTGCTGGCGCTCGGCCGGCGGTCGACCATGCCGCTGATCCGCATGCTGTCGGTCTGCTACATCGAGCTCATCCGCGGCGTGCCGCTGATCTCGCTCCTGTTCATGGCCTCGGTGATCCTGCCGCTGTTCCTGCCGGCCGGGACCACCATGGACAAGCTGCTCCGGGCCCAGGTCGCGGTCATCCTGTTCGCCGCCGCCTATCTGGCGGAGGTGGTGCGCGCCGGCCTGCAGGGGATCCCGCGCGGCCAGTACGAGGCGTCCGACTCGCTCGGCCTCACCTACTGGCAGTCGATGAGGCTGATCGTGCTGCCGCAGGCGCTCAAGATGGTGATCCCGCCCCTGGTCGGCACCTTCATCGGCTTCTTCAAGGACACGACGCTGATCATCATCGTCGGACTTTTCGACTTCCTCTTCTCGGTCCGGGCGCCGCTGGCCGATCCATTGTGGCTCGGCTTCTCGACCGAGGCGTATTTCTTCGCCGCCGCCGTCTATTTCGTCTTCTGCTTCACCATGTCGAAATACAGTCAGTATCTCGAGAAGGAGCTGAGCCCAGAACGTCGACGATGATCACGGGAATGTGAGCCGAGCTGTTGAGGCTCTCGCCACAATGCTGGTTTGATTTACAGGCGTTACTTTCAATCCTCTAGAGAGTTAACGCCGGCGACAGCCGAGATTGCTTCTCATGATCAACGTTTAGGGTTTGGTGTAAAATTATTGAAAATTGTTTGGAAATGACCGATGCTGGTATTGTTTCGGGTCGCGCACGGCCCCAAATTGTGACAGAAGAGGTCAAGCCTCCAAGAATCCCGCGTGCAAAGCACGTGAAACCAGGAGTCTCGCTATGCCGAGGAAAGCTGCCGCGAAGTCGGCAAAGAGCGACCATCACAACCCCCGCGGAGCCAGTTCGGTCGACGCCCATGTCGGCCTTCGGGTCCGCCAGCGGCGCACCTTGCTGGGGATGAGCCAGACCCAGCTCGGAGAGGCCCTCGGCCTCACCTTCCAGCAGGTCCAGAAATACGAGCGTGGCTTCAACCGGGTCGGCGCCAGCCGGCTCTGGGAGCTGTCGCGCGTACTCGGCGTGCCCATCACCTACTTCTTCGAAGGCCTCGAGCCCGACACCCAGCCGGTGCCGGTCCGCGAGATGCCCGAGTCGATGAAGGCGAGCGCCGATCCGCTCAACAAGCGCGAGACCCTCGAACTCGTCCGCGCCTATTACCGAATCCAGGATGTTGCCGTTCGCCGCCGCCTCTGCGATCTGATCCGTCAGATCGCCGGCGCCGCCGAGGCCGATCTCATCGACGAGACCGACCAGGCCGCCTGATCCAAGTCGTCCTCCAGTCGTGACTAAGGCCCGCTCCGTGAGGAGCGGGCCTTATCTCTTCTGCGACCCGACCTCGAGAGACGACTACTCGACCAGCGCGGGGACCTTCGGCTCTTCGCGCGGGGCCGGTGGGGCCGGATAGTCGAACACCAGCTTCTCGCCGTCGAAGTCAACGCGGACGCGCCCTCCGTTCGAGAGTTTGCCGAACAGCAGTTCCTCGGCCAGCGCCTTCTTCACGTGCTCCTGGATGATGCGGCCGAGCGGCCGAGCGCCGAACTGGGGATCGTAGCCCTTTTCGGCGAGCCAGCCCTTGGCGGCCTCGGTCAGCTCGATCTCGACATTGCGCTCGCCGAGCTGGGCTTCCAGCTGGGAGACGAACTTGTCGACCACCTTGCTGACGGTCTCGGATGTCAGCGCCGCGAAGCCGATGATGGCATCCAGGCGATTCCTGAACTCGGGCGTGAACAGCCGGTTGATCGCCTCGGTGTCCTCGCCGATGCGGTGCGAACGCTCGAAGCCGATCGGCGCCTTCACCAGGTCGGCGGCGCCGGCGTTGGTGGTCATGATCAGGATGACGTTGCGGAAGTCGACCGCCTTGCCGTTGTGGTCGGTCAGCTTCCCGTGGTCCATCACCTGCAGCAGGATGTTGAACAGGTCCTGGTGCGCCTTCTCGATCTCGTCCAGCAGCAGCACGCAATGCGGGTGCTGGTCGATCGCGTCGGTGAGGAGGCCGCCCTGGTCGAAGCCGACATAGCCCGGCGGCGCGCCGAGCAGCCGGCTGACCGAATGGCGCTCCATGTATTCCGACATGTCGAAGCGGGTGAGCTCGATGCCCAGGACCTTGGCGAGCTGGCGGGCGACCTCGGTCTTGCCGACGCCGGTCGGGCCTGAGAACAGGTAGCAGCCGATCGGCTTCTCCGGTTCGCGAAGTCCCGCCCGCGACAGCTTGATCGCGGCCGAGAGGGCCTCGATCGCCTTGTCCTGGCCGAAGACGACGGTGCGGAGATCGCGCTCGAGATCCTTCAGCACGGCCTTGTCGTCGGCCGAGACGCTTTTCGGGGGAATGCGGGCGATCTTGGCGACGATCGCCTCGACCTCCTTCACCCCGATGGTCTTCCGGCGCTTGGACGGCGGCTGCAGCATCTGGGCGGCGCCGACCTCGTCGATGACGTCGATCGCCTTGTCGGGCAGCTTCCGGTCATTGATGTAGCGGGCCGCCAGCTCGACCGCCGACTTGATCGCCTCGGCGGTGTAGCGGACCTTGTGATGCTCCTCGTAGTAGGGGCGGAGCCCCTGGAGGATCTTGATCGAGTCCTCGATCGACGGCTCGTTGACGTCGATCTTCTGGAAGCGCCGGACCAGCGCCCGGTCCTTCTCGAAATAGTTCCGGTACTCTTTATAGGTGGTCGAGCCGATGCACCGCAGCGTGCCCGAGGCCAGTGCCGGCTTCAGCAGGTTCGACGCATCCATGGCGCCGCCCGAGGTCGCGCCGGCGCCGATCACGGTATGGATCTCGTCGATGAAGAGGATCGCCTTGTCCTGCGCTTCGAGCTCGGTGATCACCGCCTTCAGGCGCTCCTCGAAATCGCCGCGATAGCGCGTGCCGGCGAGCAGCGAACCCATGTCGAGCGAGAAGATCACCGAGTCCCTCAGGACCTCCGGCACCTCGCCCTGGACGATGCGGCGCGCCAGTCCCTCGGCGATGGCGGTCTTGCCGACGCCGGGATCGCCGACATAAAGCGGGTTGTTCTTGGTGCGGCGGCAGAGGATCTGGATGGTGCGCTCGACTTCGTCGGCGCGGCCGATCAGGGGATCGATCTTGCCGGCGGCGGCCTTGCGGTTGAGGTTGACGCAGTAGGACTCGAGCGCGTCGGAGCCTTTCTTGTTCGGCTTCTCCTGAGCCGGCTGATCCTCGTCGGCGCCGCGCACCGTCTTCTGCTCGGTGCGGCCGGCGACCTTGGCGATGCCGTGGGAGATGTAGTTCACTGCATCGAAGCGCGACATGTCCTGCTCTTGCAGGAAATAGACGGCGTGGCTCTCGCGCTCGGAGAACAGCGCCACTAACACGTTGGCACCGGTCACTTCGCTCCGGCCGGACGACTGGACGTGGATCACCGCGCGCTGAACCACGCGCTGGAAGCCTGCGGTCGGCTTCGCCTCCTCGCCGCGCTTGGAGACGAGCGCCTGGAGTTCGTTGTCGATGTATCCCGCGAGATCGCGGCGCAGCTTCTCGACCTCGACCCCGCAGGCGCGGAGCACGGCGATGGCGTCCTGGTCCTCGGTCAGGGACAGGAGAAGGTGTTCGAGAGTGGCGTATTCGTGCCGGCGCTCGTTGGCGAGCGCGAGAGCGCGGTGGAGCGACTTCTCGAGGTTGCGCGACAGCATGCCCACGTAAGCCCTCCTAGTCCTTCTCAAGCGTGCACTGCAGCGGATGCTGGTGCTGACGGGCGAAGTCCATCACCTGGGTGACCTTGGTCTCGGCCACCTCGTAGGTGAAGACCCCGCAGATACCGACGCCGCGGTGATGCACGTGGAGCATGATCCTGGTCGCCTCCTCGCGGGTCTTCGAGAAGAAGCGCTCGAGCACGTGGACGACGAATTCCATCGGCGTGTAGTCGTCGTTCAACATCAAGACCTTGTACATCGACGGCTTCTTGGTCTTGGGCTTGGCCTTGACCACGACGCCGGTCTGCGGACCGCCGTTTGTTCCCTTGCCGTTGCCGATGGTTGGGTCGCTCACGATACGCAGTTCCTGGAGACGATCGGATCAGAGGAAATCATAGGGTCGTGGAACCAGGAGGGGAAGGGTTGGACCGAAGTGTCGGCGGAGAAGATGGCGAAAGTCCGGGTGCGGCAGAGGCCTACTCAGATGGGCATCGGATCGCCAAAAAGCAAACGGCCCGGCAGGAGAACCCTGCCGGGCCGTCAACGGCGCGAATCCCGTGAGGGAAAGCGTTACGCGGCGACAGGCTTGAACAGCTTCTCGACGCTCACGTTCACGCGAGCCTTGATCGGCTCGAAGGCGTCGTTGGCGGTCTTGACGCCCATCTCCGACAGCTTGGCGCTCTCGGCGACGGCGGTGTCGAAGGTCTTCTTCGCCCAGTCGTTCTGGAGCTCGACGACCTCCTTCAGGGTCTTGGCGGCGACCAGGCTCTGGATGGCGGCGACGTTCTGCTCGACAGCGGCCTGGGCGAAGCCCATCCACTCCTTGCCGAAGGTCTCGGCGCCCTTGACCACGACGGTCGAGGACTGGACGAACGCCTCGAGGTTCTGCTTGCCGAGGTTGGCGAGCTCGCCGTAGCCCTTGAAGAAGTTCTGCGAGGCCTTCTCGACGTTGCTCTTGGTCATTTCCATCGCCTGCTCGTAGGAAGCCTTGGCGGCGGCGGTGCCGGCCTTGACGACGGTCTC
>CAXNIC010000351.1:0-5383 GCA_964201945.1 Alphaproteobacteria bacterium | reverse complement strand
CCTTTCATAGCCGGAGAGCGTCATCGGAACCTTGTCGATACCAGTCATGCCCGTCACAGACCCTCCTCACCCGCCTTGCAGAAGCGAGACGGAGTTCAAAAAGAGCCGCTCACGTAGGATTGCAAGGGAGCTACTTCAAGCTTGCCGCGCTTGAGGGCATTGATCCCGCGGACTGCCGCGCGTGCCCCCTCAACGGTCGTATAGTAGGGAATATTGTAAGTCAGCGCCGCCTGGCGCAAGTCGAAACTGTCCTTGATCGCCTGAGCCCCCTCGGTGGTGTTGAAGACCAGCGCCACATGGCCGGACTTCATGTTGTCGACGATGTGGGGGCGACCCTCGGCGACCTTATTGACGCGCGCGACCGGCAACCCCGCGGCCTTCAACACATCGGCGGTGCCTCGGGTTGCGAGCAGCTTGAAGCCCATGGCGACGAGATCGCGGCACATCGGCACGATCGTCGGCTTGTCGGAGTCCTTCACCGAGATGAACACCGTGCCGAAGTCCGGAAGAAGCGTGCCGGCGGCGATCTGCGACTTGAGGAACGCCTTGGCGAAGTCGGTGTCGATGCCCATGACCTCCCCGGTCGACTTCATCTCGGGGCCGAGGATGATGTCGACGCCGGGGAAGCGGGCGAAGGGGAAGACGGCTTCCTTCACCGCGACGTGCTTGGGATCGGAGGTCGGCAGCTTGAAGCTCGCGAGCTTCTCGCCGGCCATGACGCGGGCGGCGACCTTGGCGATGGGGACGCCGGTCGCCTTGGCGACGAAGGGCACGGTGCGGGACGCGCGCGGGTTGACTTCGAGGATGTAGACGTCCTGGTCCTTGACCGCGAACTGCACGTTCATCAGGCCGACGACGTTGAGCGCCTTCGCCAGCATTGCGGTCTGGCGGCGGATGTCCTCGACCACCTCGCGCGGCAGGGTCTGCGGCGGCAGCGAGCAGGCGGAGTCGCCGGAATGGATGCCGGCCTCCTCGATATGCTCCATGACGCCGGCGATGTAGACGTCGGTGCCGTCGCAGAGCGCATCGACGTCGACCTCGGCGGCGTTGCGGAGGAAACGGTCGATCAGCACCGGGTTCCGGCCCCAGGCGCGCATCGCCTCCTTCATGTAACGGCGGAGCTGGGTGATCTCGTGCACGATCTCCATCGCCCGCCCGCCCAGCACATAGGAGGGACGGATGACGATCGGATAGCCGATGCGCTGGGCGACTTCCTCGGCCTCCTCGACCGAGGTCGCGGTGCCGTTCTCCGGCTGGCGGAGCCCGAGCTTCTTCAGGAGCTGCTGGAAGCGCTTGCGATCCTCGGCCAGGTCGATCGCATCCGGCGAGGTGCCGAGGATGGGGATGCCGGCGGCTTCGAGCGCGGCGGCCAGCTTCAACGGCGTCTGGCCGCCGAACTGGACGATGACGCCGACGATGGTGCCGTTCGCCTGCTCGGCGTGCACCAGCTCGATCACGTCCTCGGCCGTCAGCGGCTCGAAATAGAGGCGGTCGGAAGTGTCGTAGTCGGTCGAGACGGTCTCAGGGTTGCAGTTGACCATCAGCGTCTCGAAGCCGGCGTCCTTCAAGGCGTAGGCGGCATGGACGCAGCAATAGTCGAACTCGATGCCCTGGCCGATGCGGTTCGGCCCGCCGCCGAGGATCACCACCTTCTTGCGGTCAGACGGCTCGACCTCGGTCTGGCCGTCATACGTGGAGTACATGTACGGCGTCGGCGAGGCGAACTCGCCAGCGCAGGTGTCGATGCGCTTGTAGACGGGGCGGACGTCGAGCTTGCGGCGACGCGCGGTGACTTCGTCCTCCTCGACCTTGGTGAGCTCGGCCAGGCGCGCATCGGAGAAGCCCATGCGTTTCAGCCGCCGGAAGCCCTCGGCGGTCGCCGGCAGGCCGGCCCGGGCGATCTCGGCTTCGGTGTCGATCAGCGCCTTCACCTGGCGAAGGAACCAGGGATCGTAATGGCAGGCGGCATGCACGTCCTCGATCGAGACGCCGAGCCTGAATGCCTGGGCGATGCGGAGCAGCCGGTCCGGCGTCGGCTCGGCCAGCACGCGGCGGACGGCCTGCGGATCGACGGCCTCGGGATCGACGCCGGGAAGCTCGACCGGGTTGAGGCCGGTCAGACCCGTCTCCATCGAACGGAACGCCTTCTGCAGGGATTCCTGGAAGTTCCGGCCGATTGCCATCGCTTCGCCGACCGACTTCATCGAGGTGGTCAGCAGCGCCTTGGCGCCGGGGAACTTCTCGAAGGTGAAGCGCGGCATCTTGGTGACGACGTAGTCGATGGTCGGCTCGAAGGAGGCCGGTGTCACCTTGGTGATGTCGTTCTGGATCTCGTCCAGCGTGTAGCCGACGGCGAGCTTGGCCGCGACCTTGGCGATGGGGAAGCCGGTCGCCTTGGATGCCAGCGCGGACGAGCGCGAAACGCGCGGATTCATCTCGATGATGACCAGGCGCCCGTCGGCAGGATTGACCGCGAACTGAACGTTGGAGCCGCCGGTGTCGACGCCGATCTCGCGGAGCACCGCGATCGAGGCGTCGCGCATCCGCTGGTATTCCTTGTCGGTCAGCGTCAGCGCCGGCGCGACGGTGATGGAATCGCCGGTGTGGACGCCCATCGGGTCGATGTTCTCGATCGAGCAGACGATGATGCAGTTGTCCGCGGTGTCGCGGACCACCTCCATCTCGTACTCCTTCCAGCCCAGCACCGACTCCTCGACCAGGGTCTCGTGCACGGGCGAGAGGCGGAGCGCGCCGGTGATGATCTCCTCGGCCTCTTCGATGTTGTAGGCGACACCACCGCCCTGGCCGCCGAGGGTGAAGGACGGCCGCACGATGATCGGAAGCCCGATCGCTTCGACCGCGGCGCGGCCCTCTTCGATCGAACGCACCAGGCGCGAGCGCGGGCTCTCGAGGCCGATCCCGTCCATCGCCACCCGGAACTTGAGCCGGTCCTCGGCCTTGGCGATGGCGTCGCGGTTGGCGCCGATCAGCTTGACGTTGAACTTGTCCAGCGTGCCGTCGTCGGCCAGCGCCATCGCCGTGTTCAGCGCCGTCTGTCCGCCCATGGTCGGCAGCAGCGCGTCCGGGCGCTCCTTCTCGATCACCTTGGCCACCATCGCCGGCGTGATCGGCTCGATGTAGGTGGCGTCCGCCAGGCCCGGATCGGTCATGATCGTCGCCGGGTTCGAATTGACCAGGATGATGCGGTAGCCCTCGTCCTTGAGGGCCTTGCAGGCCTGGGTCCCGGAATAGTCGAACTCACAGCCCTGGCCGATGACGATGGGGCCGGCGCCGATGATGAGGATCGACTTGATGTCGGTACGTTTTGGCATGGGTCAGATCCGGATCATCGGCGAAAGGGCGAACGTCGGCTGGCTCACTTCTTGTTCTTCGCCATCAGGTCGACGAAGCGATCGAAGAGGTAGTGGCTGTCGGAGGGGCCGGGCGAGGCTTCCGGGTGGTACTGCACGCTGAAGACGGGCCGGGAGGTGAGGCGGAGCCCCTCGTTCGAGCCGTCGAACAGAGAGACATGGGTCACCTCGGCGTCAGCCGGCAGGCTCTCGGGGATCACCTCGAAGCCGTGGTTCTGGCTGGTGATCTCGACCTTGCCGGTCTTGAGGTCCTTGACCGGATGATTGGCGCCGCGATGGCCCTTGCCCATCTTCTTGGTCTTTCCGCCGAGCGCCAGCGCAACCATCTGGTGGCCGAGGCAGATGCCGAACAGCGGGACTTCCCGGCGGATCACTTCCTTGATCATCGGCACGGCGTAGACGCCGGTCGCGGCGGGGTCGCCCGGGCCATTGGAGAGGAAGACGCCGTCCGGCTTGTGGCGGAGCACGTCCTCGGCGGTGGCGTTCGCCGGCACCACCGTCACCTTGCAGCCGGAGGCTGCGAGGCAGCGGAGGATGTTGCGCTTGGCGCCGAAGTCGACGGCGACCACGTTGTAGATCGGCTTCTCCTGCTTGCCGTAGCCATCGGGGCCAAAGGTCCAGGTGGTCTCGTCCCAGCCGTAGCTCTGCCGGCAGGAGACGTCCTTGGCGAGGTCCATGCCCTCGAGGCCGGGCCAGGCCTTGGCCTCGGCCAGAAGTTTCGGCAGATCGAAATTGCCGTCCGGCGCATGAGCGAGGACGCCCGTGGGGGCGCCGGCGTCGCGGATGAGCCGGGTGATCTCGCGGGTATCGACGCCGGAAAGTCCGATCAGCCCCTGCGACTTCAGCCAGGCATCCAGATGCCAGGTCGCCCGGTAGTTGGAGGGATCGGTGATGTCTTCGCGCACGATCAGTCCGCGGGCGGCCGCGGTCGTCGTTTCGACGTCGGCCTCGTTGGTGCCGACATTGCCGATATGCGGGAAGGTGAAGGTGATGATCTGCCCGGCATAGGAGGGATCGGTCAGGATCTCCTGATAGCCGGTCATCGAGGTGTTGAAGCAGACCTCGCCGACGACATGGCCGGAGGCGCCCAGTCCGCGGCCCCATACCATCCGGCCCGAAGCGAGCACCAGGACGGCGGTCGAGCCAGGGGGCGGGGTCGGGGCGGGGTTGGTCATCTCTCGGTCGTCCTGCAGGTCGCGCCTCGGCTTCCCGGCGCGCTCAGTTGGCGTCGAGAGGCAAGGCAGGCACGAATGTCGGGGCTTCGGCGAAGCCGCGACTTCTTACGGGAAGGCGGGCCTGACGTCAAGTCGGTGACAAGCCAAAAAGACGTGGAAATTCAATCTGTTAAATAGGCGCGACGGTTTTGCCAAACGCCGCGCCTTGGGTTAAGGTCACTTCTTTCCCTGAGAATAACCGCGAGGGTCACCCATGCTCCGGCAGCGCCTGTCCGAGGCCATGAAGGACGCCATGAAGGCGCGTGACGAGCGTACGACCGCGACCGTCCGCCTGATTCTGTCGGCACTCAAGGACAAGGACATCGCCGCCCGAGGCACTGCCAAGCCCGACGGCCTTAGCGACGCCGACATCCACAGCCTGATGCAGTCGATGATCAAGCAGCGCCGGGAATCGGTCGAGATGTTCAAGAAGGGCAATCGCCAGGACCTGGTCGACAAGGAAGAAGCCGAGATCGTCGTCATCGAGCGCTTTCTCCCTAAGCAGATGAGCGATGACGAGATGAAGGAGGCGATCAAGGCCGTGGTCGCCGAGCTCGGCATCGCCAGCATCAAGGACATGGGCCGGGCCATGGCGGCGCTGAAGGAACGCCATGCCGGCCAGATGGACTTCACCAAGGCGAGCGGGCTCGTTCGCCAGTCCATCGGCTAGCCTCGTGCGGGCGGGGTGAGCCTCAAGCCGGAATTCCTGGATGAGATCCGCGACCGGGTGACGCTGTCCTCGGTCGTCAGCCGGCGCGTGCGCCTGGTCCGCAAGGGCCGCGAGCATTCCGGCCTCTG
>CAXNIC010000350.1:0-5384 GCA_964201945.1 Alphaproteobacteria bacterium | reverse complement strand
ATGAGGACGGCGCGGGGCTTCAGCTTCGGCGCGCGCGTGCGGATCACCTGGGCGGCGTCGGCCGCGGGCTTGACCGCCGCCTTGGCGCCGAGATGCGCCGGACCGAAGGAAAGCGGCAGGAGATCGCCGAGCGTCACGGTCTTCCGGATGCCCTTCGCGCCGCAGAGATGGATCTTCACCTCCTCGGCGGCGAATTCGCGAAGGCGCTGGCGGCAGCCGCCGCAGGGCGTGCAGAGCGCGTCCCCGGTGCCGATCACCGCGACCTCGGCGATGCGGGTCTCGCCGGCGGCGATCATCGCGCCGATCGCCGTCGCCTCGGCGCATTGGCCTTGCGGGTAGGCGGCGTTCTCGACATTGGCGCCGACATGGATGCCGCCGGCGGCCCCACGGATCGCGGCGCCGACCTTGTAGGCGGAATAGGGTGCATAGGCGTGCTCGCGAACAGCGTGCGCCCGGCGGAACAGATCGTCGCTCATCTTTCCTTCAGATAGGGAATGCCGCTCGCCTTGGGCGCGACCGACTTGCCGACGAAGCCGGCCAGCAATAGCACGGTCAGGAGATAGGGCAGTGCCTGGATCAGTTGCACGGGAATGGCGCCGATGCCGGGGATCGGCACGCCCTGCAGACGGATCTGCACAGCGTCGGCGAAGGCGAACAGGAGGCAGGCGAGCAGGGTCGGCACCGGCTTCCACTTGCCGAAGATCAGCGCCGCCAGCGCCAGGTAGCCCTTGCCGGCTGTCATGTCGCGGATGAAGCCGGCATTGTGCGCGGTCGAGAGATAGGCGCCGGCGATGCCGCAGAGGACGCCGGCGAGGATGAGCGCCTGGTAGCGAAGGCGCGCGACCGAGACGCCGGCGGTGTCGACCGCCTCCGGGTTCTCGCCGACGGCGCGGAGCCGTAGTCCGAAGGTAGTGCGGTAGACGACGAAGCCCACCACCGGCACAGCGATCGCGGCGATGTAGACCAGGATGTTATGGCCGGAGATCACCTGCGCGTAGATCGGCCCCAGCACCGGAACCTTGGCGAGCGCCGCCGCGAAGGGCAGCTCGATCGGCCCGAAGCGCGCCTGCTGGCCCAGCATCGGCGTCTGCCCCGACTGCTTGAACCACGCGGTCGCCAGCACCGGGCAGAGGCCGGCGACCATGATGTTGAGCGCCATGCCGGAGACGACCTGGTTGCCGTTGTGGGTGACCGAGGCGAAGGCATGGATCAAGGACAGCGCGGTCGAGGCGGCGATGCCGGCGAGCAGTCCCAGCCAGGCGGATCCCGTGACAGCGGCGGTGGCGGCGGCAGCGAAGGCGGCGCCCAGCATCTTGCCTTCGAGCCCGATGTCGACGACGCCGGAGCGCTCGGCGAAGAGACCGGCCAGCGCCGCCAGCACCAGCGGCGTCGCCACCCGCAACGTCGCGGACGCCATGGTGACGGCGATGAAGAAGGCGTCTTCCATGCCTCAGGCCTTTGCCGGCAGCGGCCGGGCGAACAGGCGCTCGAGCTGCGGGCGGAACAGGTTCTCGAGCGCGCCGCAGAACAGGATCACCAGGCCCTGGATGACCACCACCATCTCCTTCGAGAGCGCGGGCATGGAGAAGGCGAGCTCGGAGCCGCCCTGGTAGAGCGCGCCGAACAGAAGGGCGGCGAAGCAGATGCCGACCGGGTGGTTCCGCCCCATCAGCGCGACGGCGATGCCGACATATCCCACGCCGCCGGTGAAGTTCAGCAGCAGGCGATGCTGCACGCCCATGATCTCGTTCAATCCCACCAGGCCCGCGAGCCCGCCCGAGATCGCCATCGCCAGCATGATGTGGCGGTCGGGAGAGATGCCGGAATAGACGGCGGCGCGCTCGCTCTTGCCGACGACGCGGAGCTCGTAGCCGACATGGGTGTACCAGATGAAGATCCAGACGCAGACCGCGGCGATGAGTGCCACGACGAAGGAGAGGTTGAGCGGCGAGGCCACGATCTCGACGCCGAAGAGGCCGAGCAGCTGCTTCGCCGTCGGCAGCGCGGTCGAGGGATCGAAGGCGCGCGATTCCGGCGACTGCTGGCCCGGCCGGATCAGCACGTAGACCATGATGTAGGTCATCAGCGCCGAGGCCAGGAAGTTGAACATGATCGTGGTGATGACCACGTGGCTGCCGCGCCGTGCCTGCAGCCATCCCGGCACATAGGCCCAGGCCGCGCCGAAGGCGGCTCCGCTCAGGATGGCGACGATCAGCATCAGCGGGAACGGCAGGATGCCGCCGAGCGCGAGACACGCGAGGCCGACACCGAGCCCACCGAGATAGGCCTGGCCCTCGCCGCCGATGTTGAAGAGGCCGGCATGGAAGGCGACGGCGACGGCGAGCCCCGTGAAGATGAAGTTGGTGGTGTAGTAGAGCGTGTAGCCGATCGCCTCGCCATAGCCGAAGGCGCCGAACACCAGCACCTGCAGCGCTTCCAGCGGGCTCTGGCCGACGGCAAAGACGACGATGCCGGAGACCACCATCGCCGCCAGCAGATTGACCAGCGGCACCAGGACGAGCCCGACCCACGCCGGCGCCTTGCCGAGTCCGGCAGCGCGGGTCATGCGAATACGCCGAGAGTGCAACGACGAACGCCCCCCACCCTAACCCTCCCCCACAGGGGGGGGAGGGCATACGATCGTGTCCCTTCCCCCCGCGGAGCGTGGGGGAAGGTTAGGATGGGGGGCGAGACTCCGTTCACGCCGCCTCCGAGATCCCGGCCATCATCAGGCCGAGTTGGCGTTCGGTTGCGGTCTCGGGCGAGACCTCGCCGACGATGCGGCCGTCGAACATGACGAGGATGCGGTCGGAGAGCGCCATGATCTCGTCGAGCTCGACCGAGACCACGAGCACGCCCTTGCCGGCGTCGCGGATGGCGATCAGGCGCTTGTGGATGAACTCGATGGCGCCGATGTCGACGCCCCGGGTCGGCTGGCCGACCAGGAGGAGATCGGGCGCATGCTCCATCTCGCGCGCCACCACCAGCTTCTGCTGGTTGCCGCCGGAGAAGGAGAGCGCTTCCAGCATCGGATTGTCCGGGCGGACGTCGTAGCCCTTCATCCACTCGCCGCAGCGGTCGATCATGCGCGGCAGATCGAGGAGCCAGCCGCGGCGGTTGCGCTTCTCGTCCTGGTGGCCGAGCACGGCGTTCTCCCAGGCCGCGAACCCGGCGACCAGGCCCATGCGGTGGCGATCCTCCGGCACATGGCCGAGGCCGAGCCGGCGGAGGATGCGCGCGGTCAGGCCGGGCCGGCGGGTCGAGACCACGCTGCCTTTCAGCGCGATGCGCCCCGAGGTCGCCGGCCGGATGCCGCCGAGTGCTTCCAGCAGCTCGGTCTGGCCGTTGCCGGAGACGCCGGCGATGCCGACGATCTCGCCGGCGCGGACATTCAGGCTGACGCCCCGGACCTTGGGCTTGCCGTGGTCGTCGGCGACGTGCAGGTCCAGGACTTCGAGCACGACGGCACCGGGATTGGCCGGGGTCTTGTCGCCGCCGAGCCTGACCTTGCGCCCGACCATCTGCTCGGCCAGGTCCTCCTTCGAGGTGTTGGCCGTGAGCAGATCGGCGACGACGGCGCCGCGGCGCATCACGGTGACGCGGTCGGTCGCGTCCATGATCTCGCGGAGCTTGTGGGTGATGAGGATGACGGTCTTCCCCTGGTCGCGCAGCACGCGGAGGAAGTGAAAGAGCTTGTCGGCCTCCTGCGGCGTCAGCACGCCCGTCGGCTCGTCCAGGATCAGCGTCTGGGCGCCGCGATAGAGCGCCTTCAGGATCTCGACCCGCTGCTGGATGCCGACCGGCAGGTCCTCGACCAGCGCGTCCGGATCGACCTCGAGCCCGTAGTCGCGCCCGAGGCGTTCGAGCTCGGCCCGCACCTTGGCGCTGCCGTCGGCGAGCAAGGCCCCGCCCTCGGCGCCCAGCAGCACGTTCTCAAGCACGGTGAAAGTCTCGACCAGCATGAAGTGCTGGTGGACCATGCCGATGCCGAGCTTGATGGCGTCGGACGGCCGATGGATGTCGGCGAGCTTGCCGTCGATGCGGACCTCACCGCGATCGGCGCGGTGATAGCCGTAGAGGATGTTCACCAAGGTCGACTTGCCGGCACCATTCTCGCCGACGATGCCGTGGATCGAGCCCTTGGCCACGCGCAGGGTCACGTCCTGGTTGGCGTGGACGGGGCCGAACCATTTGTCGATGCCGATGGCCTCGATCGCCCATCGTCCCCCTTGCGGGGGGACGATGGAGCTGTCGAGAGCGAGCGCCGCCGTCACTTACTTCGCGGTGACGTCGGTGACCTTGATCTTGCCGGCGATGATGTCGGCCTTGGCGGCTTCCAGCTTCGCCTTCATGTCGGCGGTGACCAGCTTCTCGTTGTTGGCGTCGAGGGCGTAGCCGACGCCGTCCTCTTTCAGGCCGAGCGACTGCATGCCGGCCTTCCAGGTGCCGGCCTTGGCGGTCTTGAAGGCGTTGTAGACGGCGACGTCGACGCGCTTGACCATCGAGGTCAGGACCGAGCCCGGATGCAGGTGGTTCTGGTTGGAGTCGACGCCGATCGAGAGCTTGCCGGCATCCTTGGCCGCCTGCAGCACGCCCAAGCCCGTGGCACCGGCGGCTGCGTAGATGACGTCGGCGCCGCGCTCGAACTGGCTGCGGGCCAGCTCGCCGCCCTTGGTCGGGTCGTTCCAGGCGGCCGGCGTGGTGCCGGTCATGTTCATGAACACCTGGGCGTCCTTCTTCACGAACAGCGCGCCTTCCTCATAGCCCTTGTGGAACTTGCGGATCAGCGGGATGTCCATGCCGCCGACGAAGCCCACCTTGCCGGTCTTGGACGCCATCGCGGCGGCCATGCCGACCAGGAACGAGCCCTCGTGCTCGCGGAAGACGATCGACTGCACGTTCGGCGCGTCGACGACGGAGTCGACGATGACGAACTTGGTGTTCGGGAACTCCTTCGCCACCTGCTCCAAGGTCGAGCCGAAGGCGAAGCCGATGCAGACGACGATCGAGGCCGGCGGCACGTTGCCGGCGCCGCGGGCGAGCCGCTGCATCGCCTGGGTGCGCTGCGCCTCGTTGGTGACCTCGAACTCGGCGTAGGTGCCGCCGGCTTCCTTCTTGAAGCGCTCGGCGCCGTTGTAGGCGGCCTCGTTGAAGGATTTGTCGAACTTGCCGCCCATGTCGAAGATGACGGCGGGTGCGAAAGTCTGGGCCTGCGCCGGAAGCGCGAGCCCAGCAGCCATCAGGCTGGCCAGTACCAGTTTACGGATCATGCGGAGCCTCCCAATCGGACGTTCAGCCCGGTTAAACCTTTCGAGACAAAGAGGATAGCGTCCGCGCCGGATTTCACAAACCCTTCACGCGGCGCTCGCGGTGGAAGACATAGA
>CAXNIC010000349.1:0-5402 GCA_964201945.1 Alphaproteobacteria bacterium | reverse complement strand
CGGTCGGGCGATTCGAGCGGACCGATGAAGGAGCGCTGATGCAGCTCGTTCACCGACTGCCACCAGTAGACGATGCCGATCGAGGCCGCCGCCGCGTCATGGGCGATGACGAAGCCGATGCCGGTCGTCTCCTCGCCCCGCGCCGGCTGCGGCAGCACCTTGCGCGCGAGATCCATCGTCGCTTCGATCAGCTCGGGCCGCGCGCCCCGCTCGATGTCGGCGGCGATGGCATAGACCTTCATCCGCCAGTCGCCGAGATCCTGGCGGCGGACGAAGCGCAGCGAGCGCGGCCGGTAGGGCCGGCGGGCGAGAATGGCGAGGCCGGGGGCAGTTTCCGTGACGACGGCGGTCATGCATGTCTCCTCTTCGACGCGGAGAATAGCGCCCTCTTCCTGCCAGCATCATGTCAGGTATCTAAGAAAATTCTTCGTTGTATGGTGATTTTTTGGAATTCTTCTGTCATCATTCAGGAATGACGCGGATCGAGCGGGGCTTCGCCATCCTGTTGCTCTTAAGCGACGGCAGCCTGGTCACGGCGCCGGCGCTCGCCGAGCGCTTCGAGGTCTCCGTCCGCACGATCTATCGCGACATGGAGATGCTGAGCGCGACCGGCGTTCCGGTCTATGCCGAGCGCGGCGTCGAGGGCGGCTATCGCCTGCTCGAAGGCTTCTTCCTGCCGCCGGTCGCCTTCTCGCGCGACGAGATCGTCGCCGTGCTGCTGGGCCTGGCGCTGGCCCGCGGGCTCCGCGTCCCACCCTTTCCAGGCAAGCTCGAAAGCGCCGAGCAGAAGCTGGTCGCGGTGCTGCCCGAGAAGCTGAAGGCGCTGCTGGCCGAGACGCGACGCCTGATCGGATTCGAGAGCACGGCGCCCGATGCCTTCCATGGCGGCACGCTGACGCCGGCCGACGATCCCGACGGCGCGCATGCGTTGGAGACCCGTGCGGTCGAGATCTTCATGAAGGCCGTGCTGGACGGAACCCAGGTGCGCTTCGCCTACAGCTCAACATATCGCCGGGGCGACAACGCCTCGCCGGTCGAGGCCGAGCCGCAGGGCCTGCTCTGGGACCGCGACCGCTGGTATTTGATCGGCCAGAAGATCGGCTCGACCCGCTCCGGCGGCCAGCGCTTCTGGCGCGCCGACCGCGTCGCCGAGATCGAGCCGACGACGCTGAAGTCGACCGCCAGCAAGGGCTTCGACGTCCGCAACCATCTCGGCCGCCGCTGGCTCGGCGACGCCATGGATTCCTGGGCGAAGAGTTCGCCGGTGAGGATCCGGATGACCGCGGCCCAGGCGCGGAAACTTGGCAGCGACTGGTTCTTCGGCTTCGCCGGCTTCGAGCGCTCAGGCCCGGACGAGGTGGTGATGACCTATGGCGAGAGCGATGCGCCGCTGGCGCTCAAGTTGGTGCGTTGGCTCGGCCCCGGCGCCGAGATCCTCGAGCCGGCCGAATGGCGCGACCTGATGAAGGAAGAGCTCGAGCGGATGCGGGCAGCCTACGCGTGAGTCGGCGCGGTCAGGCCGCGAGCGCGAGGCCGCCGCGGATCAGCATGTAGCCGGCGACGACGAAGATGACGCCAGCGAAGACACGGTTGAGCAGGCCTTTGTGCGGAGCGAAACGCGCCGCCGCCCGCATTCCGAGCATGCCCGCCACCGCCCCGCCGGCGACGAACAGGCCGGCGGTCCGCCAGTTGACCAGATCGGAGAGCGCGTAGTTGAACGCGGTCGCGGCGCCGAAGATGCCGACCGAGAACAACGACGAGCCGATGGCGTTCAGGATCGGCATGCCGCTGCCCAGCATGATCCCGGGCACGATCAGGAAGCCGCCGCCGATCCCGAAGAATCCGGCCAGGAGCCCGGTGCCGAGGCCGATCGCGACCAGCCGCCCGGCGATGGGCCAGCTGATCCGGACCGACGGGTCGCCGCCGCCGGCCTTCGGCCGCAGCATGGTCGCGCCGACCGCGATCATCACGGCCGCGAACATCAGCATGAGGGTGTCGCCGTCGAAGCGCTTGCCGAGTGTCGACCCGATCAGCGCGCCGACGACGCCGGCGCCGGCGAAGGTCGCCGCGCAGGGCCACTTCACCGTTCCCGCGCGCGCATGGAGGGCGAGATTGGCGAAGGCGGTGGCGGCGACGGCAAGCGCGGCGGTGCCGATCGCCGTATGAGCGTCGGCGACGCCGACGACGTAGAGCAGCAGCGGCACCGCCAGGATCGAGCCGCCGCCGCCGACGAGGCCGAGCGAGAAGCCGACTAGCGCTCCGGAGAGGATCGCGAGACCGTCATGCATGGGAGGCGAGGCGCTGCTAGGCCCGTCCCGCCCGCTGGGCGAGGACGGACTCGGTGAGAGCGAAGCCCGCCATGCCGACCAGCATGGCGGCGACGAACAGGGCGAGCTGGGCCGGCGCGAGCGCGAGTCCGGCAAGCGCCGGCCCCGGACAGATGCCGACCAGTCCCCAGCCGACACCGAAGATCGCGGCGCCGGCGATCAGGCGGCGGTCGATCGTCCACGCCGTCGGCGTCTGGAACGACTCCGCCAATAGAGGGGCTGCGCGGAGCCGCCCGACGAGCCGGAAGCCGATCGCCGTCGTCACCACGGCGCCGGCGAGAACGAAGGCCAGGCTCGGGTCCCAGTCGCCGGCGAGGTCGAGGAAGCCGAGAACCTTGGCCGGATCGACCATCTGCGAGACGGTCAGGCCGACCCCGAACAGGAGGCCGGCGGCGAGGGCGGCGAGGATCTTGGGCATGTCAGGCTCCGAGGACATGGCGGGTGAGGAACACGGTGGCGACCGCGGCGGCGAGGAAGACGCCCGTCGCCGCCAGCGACCGCGGCGACAGGCGGGCGAGGCCGCAGACGCCATGGCCGCTGGTGCAGCCGCCGCCGAGGCGCGTGCCATAGCCGACCAGGAGGCCGGCGGCGACGAGCAGGCCGGTCGACGGCGTCACCTGGATTGCCGGTATCCCGCCGCCGAGCGCGGCATAGGCGAGCGGCCCGGCGATGAGGCCGAGGACGAATGCGAGGCGCCAGCCGATGTCACCGGCGCGGGGCTGGAACAGCCCGCCGGCGATGCCGCTGATGCCGGCGATGCGGCCGTTCATGACCCAGAGCATCACGGCCGAAAGACCGATCAGCGCACCGCCGAGAGCCGCCGAAAGCGGCGTGAAATTCTGCAAGAAACGTCTCCTTCAAGAGGTCGCGCCAGGCGGGGCGCAGAACAGGCGGTAGAGTTCCGCCAGGATCGGGCGCACGCGCTCCGAAGCGATCCGGTAGTGGATCGTGGTGCGCTCCCGGCGGGTCGCGACCAGCCCTTCCTCCCGCAGCATCGACAGGTGCCGGGAGAGGTTGGATTGGGTGAGGCCGAGGCGACGGCCGAGCTCGCCGGCGCTCACTTCCCCATCCAGCAGGCTGCACAGCACCATCAGGCGGTGGCGGCTGGCGATCGAACGAAGGAAGGCCTCCGCCTCGGTGGCGCTGGCTTCCATCTGGGCTGGGTCGAATTCTAATTTCATAGTTGACTCATATAAGAATAAACCCCACATGGTCAATAACCCGAGCGAGGCTTTTCGCCAGAGACCCCAAGGAGTCCCCGATGAACCCCGACGTCACCGCCTTCTTCGACCCGGCGACCTACACGGTCAGCTACATCGTCGCCGACCCCACCACGCACACCGCAGCGATCGTCGACTCGGTCCTCGACTTCGACCCGAACTCGGGCCGTACCTCTAAGGCCTCGGCCGACCGTCTGATCGAGGCCGTCCGCGCCCGCGGCCTCACCGTCGAGTGGATCCTCGAAACCCATGTGCATGCCGACCACTTGTCGGCCGCGCCCTATCTGAAGGAGGCGCTCGGCGGCCGGATCGGCATCGGCGAGCATGTCCGCCAGGTGCAGAAGGTATTCGGCAAGCTATTCAATGCCGAGCCGGCCTTCGCGGCCGACGGACGCCAGTTCGATCATCTGTTCACCGACGGCGAGCGCTTCCGCATCGGCGCGCTGGAGGCCGAGGTTCTGCACACGCCCGGGCACACGCCGGCCGACCTCACCTACGTCATCGGAGATGCCGCCTTCATCGGCGACACGCTGTTCATGCCCGACTACGGCACCGCCCGGACCGACTTTCCCGGCGGCGACGCCCGCCGGCTTTTCGGCTCCATCCGGCGCATCCTCGATCTCCCGCCGGCGACGCGGCTTTTCACCGGCCACGACTATGCGCCCGGCGGCCGCGGCTACGCCTGGGAGAGCACGGTCGCCGAACAGCGGGCGCGCAACATCCATGTGCATGACGGGGTTGGCGAGGACGACTTCGTCGCCCTGCGGACGGCGCGCGACGCCAAGCTGGACATGCCGCGCCTGATCCTGCCCTCGGTGCAGGTGAACATGCGCGCCGGCCATCTGCCGCCGCCCGAGGACAACGGCGTCCGTTACCTCAAGCTGCCCCTCGATCGCCTGTGATGCCGACGGAGACGCACCGATGATTCGTACGACGGAGATCGCCCCAGGCCTGGCCGTCGCGGCCCAGCCGAAGCCGGATGACGTGGCCAGCCTGGCCGAGCAGGGCTTCCGGACCCTCATCAACAACCGCCCGGACGACGAGGAGCCGGAGCAGCCGCCGGCGGCGGTGATGCGCGACGAGGCGGAGCGGCACGGTCTCGCCTATGCCCATCTTCCGGTCACGCTGGGCTCGATCGGCGCCGCGGACGTCGCCGCCTTCGAGCGGCTCGTCGAAGCCAGCCCGAAGCCGATCGTCGCTCATTGCCGGTCCGGAGCCCGGACCTACGCGCTCTGGGCGACGGGACAGGCGCTGGCGGGCAAGGCCGACCCCGCCACCCTGGCCGCCGCCGCGGCCAAGATGGGCTACGACCTCAAGGCGCTTCCGGACATCGTGGCGCGGGTAAAGGGAGGCTGAGAATCCTCAGTCCTCGTCCCGTCCCAAGAGCGCCATCAGCTCGCGCCATTCGCGCTTGGAGAGGCCGGAGGCGGCCTGGTCGGGCGTCTTGCCGTCGATCAGGCCCTTCACCACGTCCCAGCCCTTGGCCGAGAGGCTGACGCCCTTCAGGCGATACTGCTCGAAGGCTTCGAAGGTCCAGGGGACCCAGCGGCGCGCGATGTCGAGCATCGCCTCGGCATAGACGCGGATCTCGTATTGCGCATGCGGGTCGGCACGCAGCGAGAGGAAGTTGAGCAGGTTCAGGAGATCGGTCTTCCAGTACCACTGCGTGTAGTAGTTCAGCGTCAGGTTCATCCGCGCCAGCTCGCGTGCCAGGCCCTTCCGCTGCTCGTCCAGCACGGCGCCGGTCTCGTCGACGTTCAGCATCTTCTGGTAATGCGCGTAGACCTGCTCGGAATCGTCCTTCAGCAGCTTCATCACTTCGGCCGCCTCATCGCCCTCCAGCACCTCGCCGCGG
>CAXNIC010000348.1:0-5412 GCA_964201945.1 Alphaproteobacteria bacterium | reverse complement strand
CTGGCGTTCTTGAACACCGTCTTGGTGAGGCCGAGCTCGCGCGCCCGCTTGGTCATCTGCTCGGCGAAGGCTTCCTCGCTGCCGGCGAGGCCCTCTGCGACCACGATGCAGGCGTCGTTGCCCGACTGGATGACGATGCCGCGGATCAGGTCCTCGACCTTCACCCGGCCATTCAGCGGCACGAACATCTTCGAGCCCTGCATCCGCCAGGCCCGCTCGCTCACCGGGAACTCGTCGGTGAGCTTGATCTCGCCCTTCTGCAGCTTCTCGAACAGCATGTGGGCGGTCATCATCTTGCTCATCGACGACGGCGGCATGACCTCGTCGGCGTTCTTCTCGAAAAGCACCGCGCCGGTCTTGATGTCGACGATGAAGGCCTGCTTGGCCTGGGTCTCGATGGGCTGGGCCAGCGCCGGCAGAGCGGCAAAGGCAAAGGCCGCGGCAAGAGCGAGGCGACGGATCATGGCGAGACCTCCGGCCATCATTGATCGACGACCACCCGTGTATCGGGATAGCCCGCGGCGATCATGCGGGCAAGCATGCGATCGGCATCTTCCACGGATGTGAACGGACCGAAGCGCACACGATAGAGAAGCTGGTTCCTGATCTGCCTCGGTGCAACCGTCGCGCGCCCAAATTCGGTGAGCTGGGCCGAGAGCCTGACCGCGTTGTTGACGTTCTGGAACGCGCCCGCCTGGATGTAGATCTCGGTCGGGACCACCGGCACTGTGGTGACTACCTGCGGGACCGGCTGCAGGGCCGCGACCTGGCGCTCGGCCGCGGCCCTGGCGGCCTCGGTCGCGACACCCGCGGCGACCGCGGGCGGAGGCGGTGGCGGCGTCGCCGGAGCCGCGGCCCCCGGAACCGGCAGGGCCTGGACGGCGACGGATGCCCGGGGCGAAGCGTTCGGCGCGTCCGGGCGCACCTGGATCGCGTCGGTCGCGGTCGTGCCGGCCGAGGCGACCATCGTCGGTTCCGGCCGGCCGCCGGCCAGCGCGTCGGCGATGCTCCGGCTTTCGTCGGCGAGAATCTGGACCCGCACCTTGGCGGTGCCGGACCGGTCCATGCCCATGAGCTGGGCCGTCCGGCGCGACAGGTCGATGATGCGCCCGGCCGCGAACGGCCCGCGATCGTTGATCCGGACGATCATCGAGCGGCCATTGTCGAGGTTGGTGACGCGAACGAGGCTGGGCAGCGGCAAGGTGCGATGCGCCGCCGACACATCGTTCATGTCGAAGATTTCGCCGTTGGCGGTCAGCTTGGCGTGGAACTGCTCGCCGTACCACGAGGCGATCCCGGTCTCGTCCAAGTCGTAGTCGACCTTCGGGTAATACCAGACCCCGTTGATCTGATAGGGCTCGCCGATCTTGTAGTAGCCCCTGGGCTTCGACGTGGCGCCAGTCCGCTCGCCGACGGTCTTGGCGGCGTGGGAGGCGAGCTGCAGGCCGTTGCACCCTTGCAGCAGCAACATCACCGCCATCGTTCCCAGCACCGGCAGGGAACAGGCCTTCCGCATCATCTTGTGGGCCGCCCGGCAAGTTCATCAATATTTTGTAATCTAACTGCCGGAGATGCGGTCCGCAAGTTGTCCGACGGCGGTCGCGAAGTAGAGCGACCGGTTCCAGCGCATGATCGTCTTGTAATTGCCGTAGACGAGGTAGCTGGGTCCCTGGGCGCCGCCCGGCAGGATGATCGAGCCGATCATCTCGCGACCGGCTAGTTCGCTGCCGTCGGCGCGCCGGATGCCCATCGCCGCCCACTCGGCGACCGGCTTCTCGACCTTGAGGTCGAGCTGGGCGGGATCGATTCCCGAAGGAAGCCGGACCTGGCGGCCCCAGGTCTGATCGCCCTTCCAGCCGCTCTTGGAGAGATAATTGGCGATCGAGGCGAAGACGTCGGGCAGCGACCCCCAGAGGTCGGGCTTGCCGTCACCGTCGTGGTCGGCGGCATATGCGAGGAAGCTCGACGGCATGAACTGGCTCTGGCCCATGGCACCGGCCCAGGATCCGCGCATCCGCTGCGGTTCGGCGAGGCCGCGGTCGACCATGCGCAGCGCGTTCAGCAGCTCGCCGCGGAAGAACGCCGCGCGGCGGCCGTCATAGGCGAGAGTCGCCAGCGCCGAGAAGATCGGGAAGTCGCCGGTGATGCGGCCGAAATCGGTCTCGATGCCCCAGAGCGCCACGATGAAGCGCGGCTGCACGCCATACTTGGCCGAGACCTGCTCGAGCAGGTCCTTGTGGGTCACCACCATCTGGCGTGCGGTCTCGACGCGGCGGTCGTTGATCACGCGTTCGATGTACTGGGCGAAGGTGAGCGTCGACTCGGGCTGGCGCCGGTCGAGCTCGATCACCCGGGGAATCAGGGCGACGCCGGCGAGCGAACGGTCGAGGGTATCCTGCTTGATGCCGCGCCCGAGCGCCTCGGCGCGGAACTGCGCGAGCCACGTCGGAAAGTCGGTCTCCGCCGCGTGGCCTAAGCCGGGCACGAGGATCGCGAGGGCAACGACGAGACGAAAAAGGATTGCACGCATCGACGTTCCGATTGCGATTGCGAGGGGCCTGTATGGCACCATGGTCCCACCTACACAAGAACATCGGTGGAACTCGTCCATGGCTCGCATCGTCCTCACCCATCCCCGGCCCGAACTCAAGGATAAATACGGTGACACCGCCGTCGCCGGACTGAAGGCGCTGGGCGAACTGGCGCTGAACGAGGGCGACTCGCCGCTTTCCGTCGACGGGCTGATCGCGCTTGCCGCCGAGGCCGACGTCATCGTCCTCGACCGCGCCGTTCCCGGCGAAGCCCGGTTGTTCACCGCCCTTCCCCGCCTGGTCGCGGTGCACCGGGCGGCGATGGACATCCGCAACATCGACATCGCCGCGGCGTCGGCCGCCGGCGTTCTCGTCACCCGCGCCGGGCCCGGCTTCATCGCCGCGGTGACCGAGCTGATCCTCGGCCAGATGATCGACCTCGGCCGCGACATGAGCCGTCACGTCGCCGAATATCGCGCCGGCATCGTCCCGCCGCAGCGGCCGGGGCTTCAGCTCGCCGGCCGTACGGCGGGAATCATTGGATTCGGCAATCTCGGCCGGCGCATGGCGGAGATTCTTTCGTTCATGGGGATGCGGGTGCTGGTCACCGATCCCCAGGCGAACGTCCCCGACGCCTATGAGCGGGTCGAGCTCGAGCGACTTGCGGCCGAGTCCGACTTCGTCATCTGCCTGGTCATCCATTCGCCGAAGACCGAGAAGCTGATGAACGCCAAGGTCTTCCGGCAGATGAAACCGACTGCCTTCTTCCTCAACCACTCGCGCGGCGGGCTCGTCGACGAGGACGACCTGAAGCAGGCGCTGGACGAGAACTGGATCGCCGGCGCCGCCCTCGACGTCGGCCGGGCTCCCCCCGACGACACCCCGCCTCTGGTCCTCGGCCGCCATCCGAAGGTGCTGGCGACGCCGCATGTCGGCGGCATGGTGCCGGAAGCCGTCACTTCCCAGGCCGCCGACACGGTCGAGCAGGCGGCGGCGGTCCTGGCCGGACGGATGCCGAAATACGCGGTCAATCCGGACGCGGCGACGCGGCTCGCCCGGCGCCGCTGACCGATGCCATAATGGCTCGTCCCCCCGCCCTTCCCTTAAAGCCGCGCATCCCAAGGAGCTCATCATGATCGGCGATCCGGTCGCACTCACCGTGCGGCGGCGCATCGAGCGCCCATCCCCCGCCCTCCTCGCCCGTTTTGCAGGATTGCCGACCGGCTTCGTCACCGACGCCATGAACGGCTCCGGCGCGATGAACTGGCGGGTCAAGCCGGTCGACCCGGCCTACAGCTTCAGCGGCTCTGCGGTGACCGCCTTCTGCCCGCCGATGGACAATCTCGCGGTGATGGCGGCGCTCGACTATGTCCAGCCCGGCGACGTCCTGGTCGTCGGCGCGCAATATTCCGAAGCGGCGGGCATGATCGGCGATCTCTGGGCCATGGGCGCCAAGGCCCGGGGCGTGGTCGCCCTGGTCACCGACGGGCTCGTCCGTGACGTGCCGGGCCTGCTCAAGGTCGGGCTTCCGGTCTTCGCGCTCGGCCACAGCCCCAACTCAGGCTTCAAGAACGGTCCGGGCTCCATCAACCTGCCGATCTCCTGCGGCGGCATCGCGGTCGAGCCGGGCGACATCGTCGTCGGTGATCGCGACGGCGTCGTCGTCGTGCCGCGCCTGCAGATCGAAGCGGTCGCCGACCGGCTCGAGGCGGTGAAGAAGAAAGAGGCGGAGATGGAGGCGGCCATGTCGACGGCGGCAGCCAAGACGCGATCCTTCTGGAACGAAGAGCAGACCAAGGCCCGCGGCGGAGTCCACTATGTCGACTGAGCCCGCGCCGATGAAGGTCCTCTACTTCAACCATGGCGGCGAGGATCTCTACGACCTGGTGCGCGGCATGGCGCCTGCCAGCGTCGAGCTGGTGACGCTGGAGTCGGGCGATCCGAAGGAGCGGCTGGCGAAGATCGCGGATTGCGAAGCGGTGATCGTCGGCGGCTTCCGCCTCGGACGCGAGTTCATCGACGCAGCGCCCAAGCTCCGCTTCGTCCAGCACCAGGGCGTGGGATATCACGACACGGTCGACATGACGGCGCTCCGCGAGCGCCAGATCGCGCTCGCCATCGCGCCCGGTGGCACCTCGGTCGGCGTCGCCGAGCATGCGCTGATGCTGATGCTCGCGGTCGGCAAGCGGCTCTCGTTCATCGATGCCGAGCTGCGCCAGGGCCGCTGGCACTCGAACGACCTCCGCGCCGAGTCCCGCCAGATCGGCGGCGCCACCATCGGCATCGTCGGCCTCGGGCGCATCGGCCAGGAACTGGCGCGGCTGCTGACCGTGTTCCGCACCAAGGTGATCTATCACGACATCCTGGAGATGCCGGCTGAGCTCGAGCGCGAGCTCAAGGTGACGCGCGTGCCGCTGGACGAACTCCTGGCCCGCAGCGACTACGTCACGCTTCACGTGCCGCTGACCAAGGAGACCAAGCACCTGATCAACGCCGAGTCCGTGAAGCGGATGAAGCGGGGCGCGATCCTGATCAACTGCGCCCGCGGTCCGGTGGTCTCGGAGAAGGCCCTGGTCGATGCGCTGGCGAGCGGCCATCTCGCCGGCGCCGGCCTCGACGTCTTCGAGGTCGAGCCGCCGCCGGAACCGACGCCGCTCGGCAAGTTCCGGAACGTCGTGCTCACCCCGCACAACGCTCCCGGCACGGTCGAGGCGATGAAGCTGAAGATGGTCGACATCTTCGCCAACATCGAGCGCTTCCGGAACGGCGAGGCCCTGGTCGACCGGATCGAGCTGGGATGAGTCTCGCGATGCCACAATCGGGCTCCCTCCCTCGGCGCAGCCGGGGGAGGGCTGGGGTGGGGGCCGAGCGTAGCGAGGTT
>CAXNIC010000347.1:0-5426 GCA_964201945.1 Alphaproteobacteria bacterium | reverse complement strand
GCGACCAGCGGCGAGGAGATCATCGGCGGCGAGGTGGCGCTCTTCAGCGCGCCGGGCACGGTAATCGACGTGCCGCCCAGCACGCCGCCCGAGCCCGAGCGGGCCGAGCGGGAAATGGCGGTCGGATCGAAGTAGTTGGAGATACCCATCTTCTGCTCTTCGGTCGTGGCATTCAGCAGCCACAGGAGCAGGAAGAACGCCATCATCGCGGTCACGAAGTCGGCATAGGCGACCTTCCACGCGCCGCCATGCGGGGCTCCGTGGCCGCCCTTCTTGATCTTCTTGATGATGGTGGGTTGATTGTCCATCGGCGGATCACACCGGCGGCAGCGCGGCGACCGCCTCTTCAACCTCGTAGAAGGTCGGGCGGACGCCGGACATCAGCGTCTTCCGGGCGAATTCGACGGAGACCGCCGGCGCGTAGCCCTGCATGTGGGCCAACAGGCCGCTCTTCATGCACTGGTAATACTTGCCGTCGGCGTTGGCGGTCTGCTCGATCGTGTTGGCGAGCGGCGAGACGAAGCCGTAGGAGGCCATGACCCCGAAGAACGTGCCGACCAGCGCCGCGCCGATCAGCTTGCCCAGCACCTCGGGCGGCTCGGTGATCGAGCCCATGGTGTGAATGACGCCCAGCACGGCCGCGACGATGCCCAGCGCCGGCATGCCGTCGCCCATGTTCCGGACCGCGGTCGCGACCGCCATCTCCTCGCCATGATGGGTCTCGATCTCGGCGTCGAGCAGCGTCTCCATCTCGTTCGGATTGTCGGTGCCGAGCGTCATCATCCGGAGGTAGTCGCAGAGGAACTCGACGGCATGATGGTCGGCGGCGAACTTGGGGAACTGCTGGAAGAGCGAACTCTCCTCAGGCCGCTCCACATGACTTTCGATCGCGAGCATGCCCTTGGTCTTCGCCAGCTTGAAGATGGCGTACATCAGGCTGAGCAGCTCGAGGTAATGCTCCTTGGTGTAGGTCGGTCCCTTGAGGGCCGCGGCGATGCCTTTTCCGGTCGCGCCCAGGATGTGTTTTGGGTTGGCGACGATGAAGGCGCCGAGCGAGGACCCCAGGATGATCAGGTACTCGAAGGGCTGCCACAGCACACCGAAATGACCGCCGCCGCCGGCATACCCGCCCGCGACGCACCCCAGAACGACCAGCCACCCGATGATCGGAAACATGCGGACCCTCGCTCGCCCGAGCGCTACCGGCTCCACCCCGGTGGAATATTGGGGATTTTTCCCTCCCCAACAAGGGATTACTGGAACGTTCCGAGAATGTTGGCCGATTTCGGCCGGGCCGGGAAGTAAGTTAGCGTAATTTTGATCGATTCGGGTGTCCTAGAGCACCGCTCCGGCCTCGGTGGTGTCGGAGAGGAGGCGGGGCGGGAAGCCTGCGGCCCGCAGCCGATCCAGGATCTCGCGGACATGGCCCGCGTCCCGGGTCTCGACCACCACGTCGAGCTCGGCATGCTTGATCGGCACGTCCTGGAACAGGCGCTGGTGGTAGCACTCGACGATATTGCCGCCGCTCTCGGCGATCAGGGTCGCGACTCGCGCGAGGTTGCCGGGCGCGTCCGACAGCTCGACCCGGAGCCTCGCCATGCGGCCGTCCCTGAGCAGGCCGCGCATCAGCACCGAGGCGAGGATGCGGGAGTCGATGTTGCCGCCGCAGATCACCGTGCCGATCCGCCGCCCTCTGAACCGCTCGCGGTTGGCCAGCATCGCGGCGATGCCGGCCGCGCCGGCGCCCTCGGCGACGATCTTCTGGGTCTCGGCCAGGCGCTGGACCGCGCGCTCGATCTCGGCCTCTCCGACCAGCAGGATCTCGGAAACGCTGGTTCGGATGATCTCGCGGGTGATCGCCCCCGGCGCCTTGACCGCGATGCCTTCGGCCAGCGTGTCGCCACCCGAGGTCGGCGGCCGTCCGGCCAGCGCTTCCGCCATCGCCGGGTAGAGCCGGGCCTGGACGCCGAGGATCTCGATGCCGGGCTTCAGCGCCTTGGCGGCGACCGCGATCCCCGCCGCCATGCCGCCGCCGCCGATCGGGATGACGAGGCAGTCCAGATCAGGCGCATCGGCCAGCATCTCGAGAGCCAGCGTGCCTTGCCCCGCGATCACGTGCTCGTCGTCATAAGGATGGACGAAGGTGAGGCCATGCTGCCGGGCCAGCGCCTCGGCGTGCCTGGCGGAGTCGCTCAGTGTCTCGCCGTGAAGCTCGACCGTGGCGCCGAGCGCGCGGGTGCGCTCGACCTTGGAGAAGGGCGTCGCCTTCGGCATGACGATGGTGGCGGGGATGCCGAGCCGGCCGGCCCAGAAGGCGACGCCCTGGGCATGATTGCCGGCCGACATGGCGATGACGCCGGCCTGCTGCTGCGCTGGTGTCAGGCTCCGGATCTTGACGAAGGCGCCGCGCGGCTTGAACGAACCGGTGTGCTGCTGGGTCTCGAGCTTCAGCCAGACTTCGCAGCCGAGCTCGGCCGAGAGCGCCGGCGCCGGCACGGTCGGCGTCCGGACGATGTGGCCCCGAAGCGCCTCGGCGGCGGCGCGGATGTCGGCGAGCGTGACGGTCATGAGGGGATACTAGCCCCTCAGCGCGGCCTGAGCGTCAGCGTTCCCTCAGGGGTCTCGGGCGTCTTGCCGATACGGAAGGGCGAACCGTCGGCCCAGGCTTGCGCCAGGTCGGAGAAGTGCGGCGACAGGCGGTGGCCGGACTGGCCCAGCGACATCTGGAACAGCGAGGCATCGAGATCGGAAAGATCGTAGACGGCGCGATACCCGGCGCCATGGACGCCGCCGAACGGATCATTGTCGTCGAGCAGCCGGCTCTGGGCGCGGTTGACCGTCCAGTTGTCGCCGTCGGTTTCAGGCTCGACCTTGAAGATCTCGCCCAGCACCGGGATGCGCCCCAGGATCGGATGGCCGAGACGGGCTCGATGCGCCTGGCCCCAGCGCCATTTGTCGGGATTGTCGCCGTAGCGCTTGCCGAGATCGGTAAGCGCGCCGGTGAGCGAGAAGGAGAGGCGCTCGGCGCAGGCTTCGACCGCCGGCGTCTGCTTGACGTCGCACCAGGCTGTCTCGCCGTTGAGCGCGCGCAGCACCACGCCCGGCCGCGGCAGGATCTCGCCCCAGGCCTCGCCGAGCTCGTCGGCGAACAGCGCATGCAGCAGCTGCCGCCACCAGGCGGTGAAGATCAGCGGTTCGCCCCGGTCACGGCGGAAGTCGCCGTTCCAAGCGGCGAGGCGGTCCAGCGTCTGGGCCGTCGCCTCGGTCCGCGGCGTCAGTTTCAGCAGCACCGGCAGCATGTCTCGGGCCATCGCCGACACGGCGTCGGACTGCAGCCCCGCCATGTCGTGCGGCGTGGCGCGCGCCTGCTGGTCGAGCCGCTCCGCGATGCGGCGCGCACGATAAGGCGCGTCGAAGTCGAGGCCGTAGCCGCGCGCCAGCGGATCTGCGACCGGGGAATTATTGCCGTTGATGATGCGCCCCGACGGCGGGTCGATCACGGTGAAGTCGGGATCGGGCGCGCGCCAGCCGTTCCACACGCGCTCGCGGTCGGTCGCCTGCCCCGGCATCCAGCCGTCGCCGCCGCGCTGGGGGATGCGGCCGGAGACGAAGAGGCCGATGCGTCCCGCGGTGTCGGCGACGCCGACATTCTGCATCGGGGCATGAAACCCGCCTAGCGCGACCCGCGCCTCGGCCAGCGTCTTCGCTTTCAGGAGGTCGGCCAAGCCGTCGGCGGTGCGGTCGTCGGCCTGCAGCGCGGTCGAGGCCAGCGCCACCGCCTGGCCCTCGCCGGCGACGTTCCTGAGGACGTCGGAGATCACCGGGCCATGCACGCTCTCGCGCACGGTCAGCTCGACGGGCGAGGCGCCGCGGATCAGGATCGTCTCCGTCCGCGTGACATAGGGCTTCGGCCCGTCCGGCGTCAGGTAGCCGCCGTCGCCCGACGAGCGCATCACGAAGAGGTCGGCGGTGTCAGCCTGGGTCGTGGTCATGCCCCAGGCGATGCGGCCGTTGTGGCCGAGGATGGTGAAGGGGACACCGGGGGCGGTGGCGCCGACGCGAAGGCCGTCGGGCGTCTCGATCCGCGCCAGGTACCAGAGATTGGGCAAGGTCAGCGCCAAATGCGGGTCGTTCGCCAGCAGCGGCTTGCCGCTCTCGGTCTTCGATCCCGCCAGCAGCCAGATGTTGGAGGCGGTGCGGGGCCTGGCTTCCTCCGGGATCGCCGCCAGCAGGCGCCCGGCGAGGCCGGCATCGAGCGCCGCCAGCGGCACATGCGGCCCGTCGCTGCCGCGCTCGTAGAGATCGCGCAGCTGGTCCGGCGTCAGGCGCTCGGCGAGCCGCACGCGCGACAGCTCGTCCCGCCAGTTCCAGGTGAGCTGCAATGCCATCAGCCGCGCCCACAGCAGCGAGTCCGACGGCCGCCACGGCTCCGGCGTGATCCGCATCGCCAGGAACTCGGGCGGCGGCACCGTCTGCTGGGCGAGGCCGGCATTGACGCCGTTCGCATAGGCTTCCAGCGTCGCCTGGGCCGCGGGCGACAGCAGCTTCACGCCGGCTTCGGCCAGCCGCGCGAGGCCGAGGGTGCGCATGAAGCGATCGGACTCCAGCGTGGCGCCGCCGACCACCTCCGACAGCCGCCCCGAGACCAGGCGCCGCATCACCTCCATCTGGGCGAAGCGATCCTGGGCATGGACGAAGCCAAGAGCGAAGGCGGCATCGGCGTCGCTGCCCGCCTTGATGTAGGGGATACCGCGGCGGTCGCGCGTGATCGCAATCGCCGCCTTGGGGCCATCGAGGCGGATCTCGCCCGCGAGCTGCGGCAAGCCCAGCCACAGCACGCCCGCTGCCCCGGCCACGACCAGGAGCACGACGCCGAAGAGCAGGCCGACGGTCCAGCGGAGGAGGCGCATCAGGATCTCCGACCCCCCACCCTAACCCTCCCCCACAGAGGGGGGAGGGGACATGAGGCGCGTCGTGCTCCCTCCCCCCGCGGAACGTGGGGGAGGGTTGGGGTGGGGGGCGAGAATCGATCCATGCCGCTACAACCCTCGTCCGCTATAGCAGGTTCACCATCACCATCTTCTTCCGGGTGAAATGTTCCAGCATGGCCTCCAGCGAGGCCTCCTTGCCGAGGCCGGAGTTGCGGAAGCCGCCATAGGACATGCCGGGCTGCACCACCAGGTTCTGGTTCACCTGGACGAGGCCGGCGTCGATGCGGCGCGTCGCGTCCAGGGCCCATTTGAGGTCCTTGGTCCAGATCGAGGCGGCGAGCCCGTATTCGGTGTCGTTGGCGGCGGCGATGGCCTCGTCATAATCCTTGAACTTGATGACGCAGGGGACGGGGCCGAAGATCTCCTCGCGCGCGACGCGGCGGTCATTGGTCAAGCCGGTGAAGATCACCGGCTGGACGTAGAGCCCGTCCTTGA
>CAXNIC010000346.1:0-5431 GCA_964201945.1 Alphaproteobacteria bacterium | reverse complement strand
TCCCTCGGGCTCATGCCGTCGCGGATGTTGCGCTCGATGTTCTCGACCACGACGATCGCGTCGTCGACGACGATGCCGATGGCCAGCACCAGGCCGAACAGGGTGAGGACGTTCAGGTTGACGCCGAGCATCGCCATCACCGCGAAGGTGCCGATCAGCGACACCGGGATCGACAGGATCGGGATCAGCGAGGCGCGCCAGGACTGCAGGAAGATGACGACGACCAGCGCCACCAGCAAGATCGCCTCGATCAACGTCTCGTAGACCGCGTCGATCGACTCGGCGATGAAGTCGGTCGGGTTGTAGACGACGGTGTAGTCGAGGCCCTTGGGGAAGTCCTTCTTGAGGTCCTCCATCCGCTTGAGGATGGCGGCCGAGGTATCGAGCGCATTGCTGCCGGGCCTCTGGAAGACGCCGAGCGCAACTGCGGGCTTGCCGTTGAGGTAGCTGTTGGTGACGTAGTCGCGCGCGCCCATCTCGACCCGTGCCACGTCCTCGAGCTTGACCAGGCGGCCATCGGGGGTCGACTTGACGATGATGTCCCGGAACTGGCGCACGTCCTGGAAGCGGCCCTGGGTCGTCACCACGATCTGGAACGCGTTGCCGGCCTGGTTCGGCGGCAATCCCAGCGCGCCGCCCGACACCTGGACGTTCTGTTCCTGCAGCGCACGGACGATGTCGCCGGCGGCGAGCCCGTACGAGGCGAGCCGGTCGGGATTGAGCCAGATGCGCAGCGAATACTCCCGGGCGCCGAAGACGATGAGGTCGCCGACGCCGTCGATGCGCGCCAGCTGGTCGCGGACGCGGAGCAGCGCGTAATTCGAAACGTAGAGTTCATCCAGCGTGCCGTCGGTCGCCAGCATGTGGACGACCATCATCAGGTCGGGCGAGCTCTTCTTGGTGGTGACGCCGAGGCGCCTGACCTCTTCGGGCAGGCGCGGCGTCGCCGAGGAGACCCGGTTCTGGACCAGCACCTGGGCGGTATCGAGGTTGGTGCCCGGCCGGAAGGTCACCGAGAGCGCCATGGCGCCGTCGGAGGTCGAGTACGACGACATGTAGAGCATGCCCTCGACGCCGTTCACCTCCTGCTCGATCGGCGTCGCCACCGTTGCCGCCACCGTCTCGGCGTCGGCGCCGGGGTAGACCGCGTTCACGACGATGGTCGGCGGCGCGATCTCCGGGTACTCGCTGACCGGAAGGCGGGTGAAGGCGATCAAGCCGATGATCACCGTCGCGATCGAGATGACCGCGGCAAAGATCGGCCGGTCGACGAAGAAATGCGCGAACTTCATCGGCTCAGGCCTTCAGCGGGTCGGCGGCAGGGTGGTCAGCTGCGGCGTCACCTTGGCCCCAGGCCTCGCCCGCTGAAGGCCGTTGACGACGATGGTCTCCTCGCCGGTCAAGCCCTGGCGGACGACGCGATAGCCATCCTCCCGCGGCCCGGGGCGGATCACCTTCGGCGAGACGGTGCCGTCATCGGCGACCACCATGACGAAGCGCCGGTCCTGGTCGGCGGAGATCGCCTCGTCAGGGACCAGGATCGCCTTGTAGCGAGGGCTGCCGGGAATGCGGACGCGGCCGAAGAGGCCGGGCGCCATCACCAGCTCCTTGTTCTCGAGCACGGCGCGGAGCCGGATAGTGCCGCTCTGCGAATCGAGGCGGTTGTCGGCGAAGTCGAGCACGCCGGGGCGCTCCAGCGTCTTCTCGTCGGCGAGCCCGACGAAGACCTGGGTCTTGGCCTCGCCGAGCGCGGTCCTGACGCCGATGGTGCGCGAATAGGCGAGGAACGAGCGCTCGTCGACGTCGAAGTAGAAATGGATGGGGTCGATCGAGACCACGGTGGTGAGCAAGGTGTCGTTGGCGCGGACGAGATTGCCCTCGGTGACTAGGCGACGGCCGATGCGCCCGGAGAGGGGCGCGCGGATGTCGGTGAATCCCAAGTCGAGGCGCGCCTGCTCCACGGCGGCGCGCGCACCGACGAGATCGGCCTCGGCCTGTTGCGACTGCTGGCGACGCTCTTCCAGCGTACGCTCCGCAGCCACGCCGCTCCGGGTCAGGTTCTCCGTCCGCTCGAGATCGGCCCTGGTGAAGGTGGATCGGGTTTGGGCCGCCGTCACCGCAGCCTGGGCGCGGTTGACCGCGGCCTGGTAGGGACGCTTGTCGATGACGAAGAGCAGGTCGCCCTCCTTCACCAGCCCGCCCTCGCGGAAATTCGAGGTCTCAAGATATCCGCCGACGCGCGCGCGGATCTCGACCGAGCTGACGGCTTCGAAGCGGCCGACGAACTCGTCCCACTCGACGATCTCCTTGACCAGCGGCTTGGCGACGGTGACCGGCGGCGGACCGCCGCCGCCAGGCATCTGGGCGCGGACGGGCAGGGTCGCGAGGAGAATGACGGCAAGGCCGGCGAGCGCCAGCGGCGCCCGATTCAGGGATGCGGGCATCTGAAAGCCTCTTTGCTTCATTCCACCGATTCTGGCGTCGGCGGGTACGGGGATACGCAGCTATTTGGCGCAGCGTGCCAGTTTTTGCAATGCAGCAAAAACGCAACACCCGCGGCTACAAATACATAAAATCCCGTTGAACTGATGTCCGCGGATCGAGGCGGCTACCGATAGAACATCGTCGGCAGCCACAACACCATCTCTGGCCAGTAGGTCACGAGACCGAGCGTGACCACGAGCGGAATCAGGAACGGGGCGCAGGCCCGGGTCGTCCGTTCGAACGAGATGTTGGCCACCCTCGCCAGGATGTAGAGCACCATCCCGACCGGCGGGGTCAGCAGGCCGATCATCAGGTTGAGCACCATGATCACGCCGAAATGAACGGGGTCGACACCGATCCGCTCCATCAGCGGCAGCAGCACCGGCACCAGGATGGTGATCGCCGCAATCGTCTCCATGAAGCAGCCGACGATCAGCAGGAAGACGTTCACGAGAAGCAAGATCGCCCAGGGCTGGGTGGTGATCGAGAGCACCAGCTCGGCGACGTTGTCGGTGACCTTCGTGATGGTGATCAGGTAACCGAAGATCGAGGCGCCGGCGACGATCAGGAGAATGATCGCGGTCGTTTCCGTCGTCTCCATGCTGACCTTGATTAGGCCGCGCCAGGAAAGCGTGCGGTAGACGAACATGCCGAGGATCAGCGCGTAGGCAGTGGCCGCGATCGCCGCCTCGGTCGGGGTGAAGACACCGGTGGTCATGCCGCCGATCAGGAGGACCGGCGTCATCAGCGGTAGGAAGGCACGGCGGAAGGTGTACCAAAGCCGGTCGAGCGCGAAGGTCGCATCCCGGTGGAATCCGCGCACATGGGCATACCAGGCGACCATGGCCATCATCGAGGCCGCCATCACCAGGCCTGGGATCAGGCCGGCGGCGAAGAGCTGGCCGATCGAGGCATTGGCCATGACGCCATAGATCACCATCGGCAGCGAGGGCGGGATGATCGGCCCGATGGTCGAGCTCGCCCCGGTGATGCCGACGGCGAAGTCGACGTCGTAGCCGTGGTCGCGCATCGCCTTGATCTCGATGTTGCCGAGACCGCCGGCATCGGCGACGGCCGTCCCCGACATGCCGGCGAAGATCACCGAGCCGACGACGTTGACGTGGCCGAGGCCGCCCTTCAGCCAGCCCACGAGGGCGAGGGCGAAGTCGTAGATGCGCTCGGTGATGCCGCCCGAATTCATCAGGCTGCCGGCCATGATGAAGAAGGGGATCGCCAGCAGCGGGAACGAGTCGACGCCGGAGATCATGCGATGGACGACGACGAGATGCGGCTGCGCGTCCTCGACCATCACCAAGAGCAACGACGCGCCGCCGAGAGCGACCGCGACCGGAACGCCGATCACCATGAGACCGACGAAGACGAGGATGAGGAAGCCGCTCATTGATGCCGTCCTTCGGCGTGGACGCGTGTGAGCGCGCTCTCTCCGTCCCGCCAGTGGCGGACCGCCACCTGCATCGAGCGCAAGGTGAGGATGGCGAAGCCGAGACAGCCGACACCGAAGACGATGCTCATCGGCCAGTCGATCACCACCATGCGCTGGAACTGCATGATGTTGGCGACCTTCCAGCCGAGCCAGGTCGCATAGGCGTAGAAGAGGATGCGAAGGGCGTCGACCAGGGTGGAGAGCCAGAACGCCTGCCGCCGATCGAGGTAGACGTAGAAGAACTCGACATGGATATGCGAGTTCTTGCGTGCGGCCATGCCGGCGCCGATGAAGGTGACGCAGACCAGGAGATAGCGAGCGATCTCCTCGGTCCAGGCGAGAGAGTCGTTCAGCACATAGCGGGTGAAGAACTGCAGGAAGACGACGATCGCCAGGCCCCAGAAGAGCACGAAGGCGACCCAGTCCTCGGGGCCATAGTCCGAGAGACGGACATCGGCATCATCCGCCGTGCCGATGATCGGCTGCCCGAGGTCGGGCCCGCCTAGGTTTGTCCCCGTCACGCCGTCCCCCCGGCCGTTCCCGCGTCGCCCTCCGGAGGCGGGCCTTCGCCCGCCTCCGTCAGGAGAGATCGATCAAGCCTCAGCTCTTCTTGGCGAGAGCCTGCAGGCGGTCGTACTGATCCTTGGTCCAGCCGGCGCCGGCGGCCGCATCGTTGTGCAGCGGCTTGGACGCTTCGATGAAGGCCGCCTTGTCCGGGATCACGACGGTCTTGCCCTGAGACTTGAACCACTCCGGCAGCTTCTGCTCGCTATCGCGGATCGCAGCGGTGGCCCGGACCGCGGCTTCCTTGAACACCGCATCGAAGATCTGACGCTCGGGCGCCGAGAGCCGGCCCCACAGCGGCCCGCTGACCACCGTGACCAGGCTCTCGAAGATGTGCTCGGTCAGATTGATGTGGGTCTGCACCTCGTAGAACTTCTTCGCCTGGATGGTCGGCAGCGGGTTCTCCTGGCCGTCGACCGTCTTCTGCTGGAGCGCCAGGTAGACCTCGGCGAAAGCGATGGGCGACGCGTTGGCGCCGATCGCCTTGGTGTACATGAGATAGAGCGGCGCCTGCGGCACGCGCAGCTTCATGCCCTTGGTGTCGGCCGGCGTCATGATCGCCTTGTTAGCCGTGGTGTGGCGAGCCCCGTAATAGGTCAGCGCCAGGATCTTGTTGTTCGAGGCCTTGTCGTAGCCGTCCGCCAGTTCCTTGAACAACGGGCTGTCGGCATAGGCCTTCCAGTGATCGAAGTTCTGGAACATGTAGGGCGCGTTCGAGATCGCGATCGGCTTGAAGGTGGCGCCGGCGAAGGCGGCGCCGGTGTAGATCATGTCGATGGTGCCGAGCGGCAGCGCCTGGTTGATCTGCTGCTCGTTGCCGAGCGCGGACGCCGGGAAGACGTCGACCTGGTACTTGTTGTTGGTGCGCTTGGCGATCTCGCCGGCCGCCCACACCGCCTCGGTGTGGTAGGGCTCGTTGGTCTCGTAGACATGCGCGAA
>CAXNIC010000345.1:0-5436 GCA_964201945.1 Alphaproteobacteria bacterium | reverse complement strand
CCGACGACCTCGGTGATCGGCGTGTTGGCGTCGGTGGTCGCCTCCTTCTCGCGCATCACGTACATGGCGGTCGAGCCATAAGCGAGCACGCCCGGCGTGGCGGGGAAGGGCTCGCGGAGCGTCAGCGTGAAGGTGCTCTGGTCGACCGCGGTCAGCTTCATGTCGAGCGCCGCCAGCCGCTTGCCGCCGCCATCCAGCTTTGCCCAGCGCTGGATCGAGGGGATGACGTCCTGGGAGCGGACCGGCGTGCCGTCATGGAACTTGAGGCCCGCCCGCAGCTTGATCGTGTAGGTCAAACCGTCGGGGCTGAGCGTGAAGCTCTCGACCATCTGCGGATGGACGTTACCGGCGGTGTCTTCCCCGAACAGGTTGTCGTAGACGCGCCAGCTGTGCTGGTGCGTGACCGACGACAGATTGTTCACGGGGTCCATCGTGCCCATGTTGGCCTGCGGCACGTAGCGCAGGACCTTCTGTGCCGAAGCGTCGCCCGCGGCCATCGCCGCAGCCAGCGCCGTGGCGACGGCGAGCGTCCGGACGATGCCGGCCTTGGTCAAAGACATGATCCCTCTCCCTTCTTGGACGGCCGGCACGAGCCCGGCCTGTCGTATCGGAAACGAAGGAAGCAGATCATGGATTGCCGGCGCTGACCAGATGCCGGCGAAACGGGGAGTACCCCTGAAACGCCGACGGGCGCGCCGCTTGCGTGGCGCGCCCGTCTTTAAAGCGACGAAGGATCGACCTTAGATCGAGTCCTTGAGCTCCTTGGCCGGACGGAAGGCGATCTTCTTGCTCGCCTTGATCTTGATCGGCTCGCCGGTGGCCGGGTTGCGACCCATGCGGGCGGGACGCTTGCGGACCTGAAGAATGCCGAGACCGGCGATGCGGATCTTGGCGCCCTTCTTGAGGTTCTTGGCGAGCAGCGCCACGAGATCCTCGAGCACGGCCTTGCCCTGCTTCTTCGGGAGCTCGTGCTTCTCAGCGAGAGCATCAGCGAGGTGCTTGGAGGTAACGATGACGGGCTTCTCAGCAGCGGACATGATCAATTCTCCACAGGAAACAGTGATCCGCACGTACACCATGCTTTGGCGACTCGCAACGCGTCTTCGCTCGCATCTGTGCTGAAAAGCCCGAAAACCGCAGGAATCTTGAACCTCGTGCACGCGGGAGGCCGATTTTTCCTGGGTTTTCCACAAGCCGCATCAGGCGTCACAGCCGCGATTCGACCGCCGTTTGCGAGAATCGGGCGGCTCTATGCGCGTCGGCCGCTGCGCGGTGGCTTCAGAATCAGCAGGAGCGGCAGCGGCAGCAAGGTCACCAGCATCAGCACATAAAAGTCGCCGAGATAGGCCATGACATCGGCCTGTCGGGAGATCTCCTCGCTCAGGCGGGCAAGGCCGGCCAGCGTGTCGAGGTTGAATCCGTCGGCCCCGTCCCGCGTCACCGGGCTGAACGGGGTCACGTGCTCGACCAGATGGGCCCGGTGCAGCTGGCGCCCCTGGGAAAGCAGCGCCGTCATCACCGAGACGCCGATCGAGCTGCCGAGATTGCGCATCAGGCTGAACACGGCGGCGCCGTCGGTCCGGAGCGTAGCGGGCAGGGTGGCGAAGGCGAGCGCGCTCAACGGAACGAACACCAGCCCCATGCCGAATCCCTGCAGCATGCCGATGAGGGCGATCGAGCGCTCGTCGACGTGAAGCGTGAAATGGCTCATCTCCCACATCGAGAGCGATGCCAGGAGGAGGCCGACGGTGACGATCAGGCGCGGGTCGATCTTCCCTGTGATGTGGCCGACCACCAGCATGGCGATCATGGTGCCGATGCCGCGCGGCATCATCATCAGGCCGGTCTCGATGATCGGGTAGCCCAAGAGACCCTGCATGAAGGCCGGCAGCAGGGCGAGGGTCGCCAGCATCATCAGGTTGATGAGGAAGATCAGCAGGACCGCGATCGGGTAGTTGCGGTCGCGCAGCAGCGCCAGGTCGAGGAACGGCTTCTCGACGGTGAAGGTGTGGACGATGAAGCCGTAGAAGCAGAGCCCGGCGATGGTCGCCTCGACCACGATCTCGGTGGATTCGAGCCAGCCTTCGAGCTCGCCCCGGTCCAGCATCAACTGGAAGGCGCCGACCGCGACGGTGAGCAGCGCGAAGCCGGTGAAGTCGAAGCGGCGGTTCGGCTCCTTCGGCGTCTCCGGCACGCTCGCCATGATGCCGAACATGGCGATGATGCCGACGGGCAGGTTTATGAAGAAGACCCAGCGCCAGTCGTAGAGCTCGGTCAGGTAACCGCCGAGCGTAGGCCCCAGGATCGGCCCGATCATGACGCCGACGCCCCAGAGCGCCATCGCCTGGGCGTGGCGCTCGCGGGGATAGGTGTCGAGCAGGATCGCCTGGGAGACCGGGATCAAGGCGGCACCGCAGCCACCCTGCAGAATCCGGAACACCACCATCTCGGTCAGCGAAGAGGCGATGCCACACAGAAGCGAGGCGGCGGTGAAGCCCGCGACCGACCAGAGGAAGAAGCGCTTGCGGCCGAGGCGCGCGGCGAGGATGCCGGTCGGCGGCGTCATGATGGCGGAGGCCACGACGTAGGAGGTCAGCACCCAGGAGATCTGGTCCTGGGTCGCCAGCAGCGTTCCCTGCATGTGCGGGAGCGCCACATTGGCGATGGTCATGTCGAGGGCATGCATCACCGTCGCCGCCATGATGGAGGCGGTAACCAGCCCTCGGCTCAACGACCTCCCCCGACCTTGGCGAGCGCCGCCTTGATCAGATCGGGCAGGGACCGTTCGATGCCGGTGTCGATCTCGACCACCACGCTCAAGCCGGCGCGGAGCTGCGGGCGGTCGCCGGCCTCGTCGATGAGCAGGCGGACGGGCACGCGCTGCACCACCTTGATCCAGTTCCCGGTGGCGTTCTGCGGCGGCAGGATGCTGAACTCCGAGCCGGTGGCGGCGCCGATGCTGTCGATGCTCGCGGTCCAGACCGCGTCGGGAAAGGCATCGACGCGGATCTTGGCTTTCTGGCCCGGCACCAGATTGGTGATGTCGGTTTCCTTCAGGTTGGCCTCGATCCAGAGCTTCCTGGACGAGACCACGCTGAAGGCGGCGACACCGGCACGCACGTAGTCGCCCTGGCGGATCGAGTCGACGCGGCTGACGATGCCGTCGTCGGGGGCCAGCACCTCGGCACGCTTGAGGTTGAGCTTGGCCTCGTCGAGCTCGGCCCGGGTCTCCAGGAACTTCGGATGCTTCTCGGCCGGCATGTCGGGGTCGCCCGCGAGCGCGGCGACGATGCGGGCGAGGTCCTGGCGGAGAGCAGAGACCTGCAGCTTCATCACGTCGAGGCGGTTGCGGGATTCGTCTAGCCTCGCCTCGGTCGCGACCTTGCGCTCGGCCAGGTCGGACTGGCGGCGGAACTCGCGTTCGGCATAGGGGACGTTGGTCTCCGCCAGCTTCAGCTCTTCGCGTTTCTGGCGATAACCGGCGCGAAGCGCATCCAGCTCGAGGCGGACCGCATGGAGCTGGGCTTCGGCCTTGGCGACGGCGATCTTCAGCGGCTCGTCGTCGATCCGGAAGAGCGGCTGACCCGCCTTCACCGTCTCGTTCTCGCGGACGGAGATGGCGACCACGCGGCCGGCGATGTCGGCGCTGACCGTGGCCTTGGCCGCCTTCACATAGGCGTTGTCGGTCGAGACGATGCGCCCGCCGTTGAGATACAGGTTGAGCGAGATCCCGCCGACCAGGAGGGGGCCGGCCAGCAGCAGGAAGGCGCGAAGCCGCCGGCGGCCGCGGCTGATGCCGGCGCGGACGGGGGCGGCGGCGTTGGTTCCGTCAGCCACCGTCGGTCCCCGTGTGGTCGGTTTCGTCCTCGCGGGCGGCGAGGTTGGCGCGGATCCGCTGCAGCGCGTCCAGCAGCCGCTCGCGGTCGGCGGGATCGACGCCGGTCAGCGCCAGCTCGCGGGTCTGCGCCGCCAGCGCCTGCATCCGTTCGATCACGGGGCGCGCCTTGTCGGTGAGCTGGGGCACGCGGGAACGCCGGTCCTTGGGATCGGCCGTTCGCACGATCCAGCCGGCTTCCTCCAGCCGGTCGAGCAGGCGGACCAGGGTGATCGGCTGGATTTCCATCAGGTCGGCGAGCGCCGCCTGGTTCACGCCCCCATAGCGGTTGAGGTGCGAGAGCACCGACCACTGAGCACGCGTCAGCCCGATCGCCCGGGCGCGACGGTCGAAGTCGCGCCGGAGAAGCCGGGCCGAGTCATAGAGAAGGAATCCGAAGCTGCGTTCAGGAGGCGGCATTGGGGGGAGGGCAAATGATAAGCTAGCTCATCATATGCCCCGTCCTCGGCCAATCGCAAGCCCGATCAACGGACTGCGTAGACCACGGCGGAGAGCACGACGGTGTTGCCGAGGCCGACCAGGGCCAGGAAGGTGACGTTGTCGCTCCAGGAGAGCTTGCGGGTGTCGACCTGGAACATCTGCCCGGTGGTGAGGATCGCCAGCGAGGCGAAGGACAGCATGGAGGCGGCCGTCCAGCCGAACAGCACGATCATCGCCATGACCAGCTCCGGCAGGTCGCCGGCGCTGCTGGCGGCGAGCGCGATCAGGATGGTACCGACCAGGATGGCGTTGAGTCCCAGGAGCCCGAGCAGGATCCCGAGCGCGCAGAGGATGCCGATCAGGATCGGCGGCGGCAGGTGCGGGGGCAGCAGATGCGAGAGCACATGGATGACCTCGCTCGACTCCAAGAGGATGCTGCCGAGTACGACCGCGAAGGTGAAGACCAGCATGTCGTCGCCGGCGCGCGACATGCGCTCGATCGCGATGCTGGTCACCCGCCAGGTGCGCTCGCGGCCGCCGCGCAGCATCTGGTAGAGGCAGAACAGCGGCATGACGACGATGGTCGCCTGCAGGTTGGAGAGGTTGGAGAGGGCGACCGTGAGGACGACCGCGCCGGTGGCGCCGAGCAGCGGCGCCAGGATCGGCCGGAAGGCGGCGAGCGTGGCGACGAACGCCGCCGGCGCGCGGCGGCCGCCGGTGGCGACGGCGCTGGAGCCGATGATGAGGATCGCCACCAGCATGCCGGTGCCGAAGACCTGCCCGGCCGGCAGGTTGGGGTAGGTGAAGAAGATGAAGCCGATGCCCACGGTGAAGGGCGACCAGTAGATGCCGGTGCAGACGCCGCGAAGCGCCATCACGCCTTGCCGGCGGCGCTCCTCGGGGTCGTCCTCGTGCGGGACCAGCGGGCGGACGATGGCGAACGAGCCGATCGACAGCACCACCGACAGGAGATGGCAGGAGATCAGGATCGCGACCCGGCGGCCGACCGCGTCCATGCCGGCGAAGAGGCCGCGCGATGCGGTGGCGCCGGGAAGGGCCTCGACGGTGGCGCGGACGAATTGCAGGACCGCGAGGAAGGCGCCGAAAACCACAGCGAACTC
>CAXNIC010000344.1:0-5437 GCA_964201945.1 Alphaproteobacteria bacterium | reverse complement strand
GTGAAGATGCCGGCGAGCTTGCCTTTCTCCATGACCAGGATGGCGCCGATGCGGCGCTTCGCCATCATCGCCGCGACTTCGGCCACGGTCACGTCAGGGCCGACCGTCGCCAGGTCCTGGGGCTCCTTGATGACGTCGGGGACGATTTTGCGGTCGGTCGGCAGCATGGTCAGAAGAACAGCTTCTGCAGGTCGATCGAGGATTCGGTGCCGAGCTTGTCGTAGTTCTGCTCGAGCCAGGTGTCGGCGGTGCGGACGCCGAGCTGGAACAGGATCTCGATGAAGTCCCGGTGGCAGTTGAACTTCGAGGAGGCGCCGTAGGCGGACATCTCCTTCTCGGCCTGCATCATGTGGAAATAGATGCGCCTGAGATGCGAGCGCCCGGTCAGCCGGTGCTGCTCCAGCATCTGGGTGACGAAGGCGATGGTCCGCATCTCGCGCATCATCGTCGCGTTGAAGCTGATCGAGTTCATGCGGTCGACGATGCCGCGCGCGGTTTGCGGCACCTCGTCGATGCGGATCGGGTTGATCTCGACCAGCATGATGTCGTTCGCCTTGCACTGGTAGAGCAGCGGGAACATGGCCGGATTGCCCATGTAGCCGCCGTCCCAGTAGTGCTCGCCCTCGATCTCGACCGCCTGGAAGAGATGCGGCAGGCAGGCCGACGCCAGCAGCACCTCGGCGGTGATCTCCTGGATCGGGAACACCCGGATTTTCCCCGAGCGCACGTTGGTGGTCGAGATGAACAGCCGCACATGCTTGACCTTGCGCAGCGCCTCGAAATCGATGAGGTCGTCGAGCAGGTCGCGGACCGGGTGATAGCCGGTCGGGTTGAGCTGGTAGGGGGAGAGCAGGCGGGTGATGAAGTCGAAGGCCTGATAGGCCGGCGAGTAGTCGAGGTTCTGGCTGCCGGCCCATTTGTCGAAGATCGACGGCTGGAACGGCGAGTAGCGGCTGGCCTCGCTGGTGCGCTCCCAGAATTCACGGAGGATCTTGCGGGCGCCCTCGCGGCCGGCATGCATCATGCCGAAGGCGAGCAGGGCGCCGTTCATGGCGCCGGCGGAGGTGCCGCTGATGCCCTCGATGAAGATGCGCTTGTCGGCGAGCAAGCGGTCGAGCACGCCCCAGGTGAAGGCGCCATGCGCGCCGCCGCCCTGCAGCGCCAGATTGATGACACGATAGTCTGACGGCGGCGGCGTATCCGCGTTCCAGGGCTGTGCGCCCGCTACCGCCGTCTTCGCCTTGGCCATTTCGGCTCGACCTCCACCAGGGGCAACTTATCCCGCGGTGGATAAAATGCGCAATAAAATTACGGAATTAGCCGGAACTGGAGAAGCAGCGTCCGCTGCAGGGCGACCCGGTTGTCGTCGGAGATGAGGAAGACGAACGTGCCCCCGTTGGCGGCCGGTTCGATCGCGAGGCCTTCGAAATTGTCGGCCAGGAGCGGCGAGGCGAGGTCGGCCACGTCGCGGCCTTCCAGGGTCGCGCCCGGCCGGAGCTCGGCCGCAGGCACCCGGACGAGCCGCGAGGAGAAGCCGCCGAGCAGCGTGAAGGCGCGCTCCAGCACCAGCAGATCGCCGTTGACGAGCGCCTTGGCGTCGACCGGCCGGTAGTCACCGCGGCGCCGGTAGCTGGCATCGCGCCAGGTGCCGCCGGCGCCGATCCAGACTTTCAGCGTGCCGGGCGTCCGTTCGTCGGTCTCGCTGAACAGGATGATGCGGCCATCGGCGAGCCGGGCCATGGACTCGATGCCGCCGTTCGACGGCTGCCGGGACACGTCCGCCGGCAGGACCTGCGCTTCCGCCCGGGAGAGCCAGGGCTGCGGGCCGGCATAGCGCGCGACCCGGTGGACCTGCTCGAAGGCGACCAGGAAGTTGCCGTCGGGGAGCCGCTCCAGCGCCTCGGCGTCGCCGGCCCGCTTCACCGCGAAGGGTTGACCGTTGCGATCGAGGATCGGGTGGATCTCGGCATCGGCGACGTCGCGGATGCGACCGGCCTCGTCGCGCGCCAGGCGGGCGACCAGCCAGTTGCCGAGGTCGGAAACGGCGACCAGCCGCCGGCCGCCCTCGTCGATCACCAGCCCCGAATAGCCGCCGAACCTGGCATGCCGGCTGGTGAGTTCGAAGCCGCCGACGAATTCGAGCTGGCCGGTGCGGGTGGTCCGGGCGTCGCGCGGGTCGAGGTCGACCGCCCGGGCCGTCAGGCGGAGAGGCTCTGCCGCTGCCGGGACGGCCAGGAGCAGTGCGAGGACGAGGACGCGGCCGAGCGTCAGGGGGCCGCCTCGGCGACCTGGCGCCGGACCTTGTCGGCCAGGCGCGCCATGGCGCGGTCGTGGATGCCGAGCTGCTCCAGGTGATCGACGGTGTTCAGCAGATAGTCGCGGCAGTGGCCGATGCGCCCGACCGCGCGGGCGATGATGTCGGCGGCCTGCTCTTCGCTCATCTTCTGGGCGTAGCGGTCGTGGCCGCGATTGATGGTGAAGGCGATCGCCCAGGCGTCGCCCTCGTCGGTGGCGACGCGGACCCAGGTGGGGACATAGGCGTTGCTGACCATCTCGCGCCGCCAGAGCACGTCGGTCTCGCTCTCGACCAGTTCGGGCGCGATCCGGAGCACGACGCCCCGGCACGAGCCGCCGCGGTCGAGGCCCAGCATCAGTCCCGGACAGTCGGGCGAGCCGCGCCCGAGCGTCGTCCACAGGCAGAAGCGCCGGTGGAAGCCGTGGATGGTGCCGATGCGCCGCTCGACGAAGTGGAAGGCCGGGTTCCAGATCAGCGAGCCGTAGCCGAAGACCCAGACGTCCTTCGAAGGGGCGCGGGCCAGCATGTCGAGCCGCGACTTCGCCAGCTCCTCGTCCGAGAGCATCTTGAACCCGTGGCCGGCCTCGCGCGCCATCTGCTGGACCCAGCCGCTCTGGATCTGCTCGCGGGTCAGGCTCATCCGAGCGACCCGATCCCGGGCAGCTTGATCGCGAAGGGGAAGGCGGAGATGCCGATGGTGAGCCCGAGGAAGTTGATCTCGATGCCCTCGTTCTTGGCGAGAGTGACGCCGGCGACGCCGAGCAGGGAGAGCTGCAGCCCGGTACCGCTGGGCGCCGCCCCGAAGAGGGCGCCGCCGGCAAGGTAGTCCTTGCCGATCGCGGTCGGTGGCAGAGACAGGCCGAGCCCGGGCACCTCGCGGGCGACGAAGGCGGTGAAGGTGTTGCTGTTGGGGCCGGGCCAGGTGATGTAGCTCTGCGGATAGGGATATGCCGCGACCGCGGCCTTGACCTTCTCGATCAGGGCGTCGACCCCCGGCCCTCGCCGGTCGAGCAGCAGCTCGGGCTCGGCTCCGAACCAGTAGTTGTCGGGGCCGGTGCGGTCGACACGGACGGACGGGGCGCCCTGGCCCACGCCCCAGCCCATGACCTCGTAGCGGGTGTAGCGGTCGGCGCCGGCCGGCTTGACCACGATCCAGGTATGGACGGCGAGCGGCCGCCGCCAGCCCACGGCGCGGGCGGCATACGCCTGGATCACCGCTTCTCGAGTGGTCTTGGGGTCGGGGGCGAGGCCGGAGGCATCCCGCCTCGCGGCATACCATGGCACGCCCTCCGCCCGGTCCTGCTGGCCGGCAGCGAAGGCGATCGGGAGCAGGAACATGGAGGCGAGCGCGACGAGGAAGACCTTCATCGGGACGGGATCATAGCATAGAGATTCGGGCAATCACGACGGCGACGCTACCTCACGAAGTGGTTATAAATGCGGCAGCGTGAAAGCCGAGGGGGACCTTATGTACAAGCTGTTCTATTCGCCGGGGTCGGCGGCGATGGCGCCCCATGCGGCGCTGGAGGAGACCGGCGCGCCGCATGAGCTGGTGCTGGTCGACATGAAGTCGAACGCCCACAAGGCGCCGGACTACCTGAAGCTCAACCCGAACGGCCGGGTGCCGACCCTGGCCGACGGCGACAACGTCATCTACGAGTCGGCCGCGATCATGCTGCACCTGGCCGACAAGCACCCGAATTCGGGCCTGGCGCCGGCGCCGGGAACACCCGAGCGCGCCCGCTATTACCAGTGGATGGTCTACATGACCAACACGGTGCAGGAAGCCTATATGAGCTACTTCCATCCGGACTATTACGCCAAGAGCGATGCCGCCATCGCCGAGGTCAAGGCGACCTCCGAGGCGCGCCTGCAGCCGCTGTTCGCCGTCCTCGACAAGGCGCTGGAGAAAGGACCGTACCTTCTCGGCGAGCGTTTCAGCGGCGCCGACATCTTCCTGATGATGATGGCGCGCTGGAGCCGGAACATGGCGAAGCCGGCGGCCACATATCCGAACATCAAGCGATGCGTTGACCTGGTGCTCGCCCGGCCGGCGGTCCAGCGCATGATGAAGGCCCAGGGGCTCGCTTGATCGCGGCTCCGTCCACGCTGGACTATCACCGCTTGCAGAGGTCTGCATGACGTTGCTATGGCGCGTCGTCGCTACGATTTTGGTCTTTCTTGGAGGAGCTGCCGCGATGGCGGACGAACTCGTCGATTTCGATGCCCGGTCTTCCAACGTGGTGCTGACCACCCAGGAGTATTCCGGCCTTGCCGCCCGCATCGCCAAGCGCCGGCCGCTGCCCTCGGCTCCCGGCGCGACCGGCCTCGAATATCTCGTCTTCTCCGACGAGACCCGGGTCGCCGTAATCAACCATCAATGGGCGGCGGCCAGCGCCAAATGGCCGGAGATCGATCTCGCCAAGTACATCGCGACCGTCAACCCGGACAATCCGCTCGAGAAGAAGATCGGCGCCACGACGTCCTACGCGCGCGGCAGCGCAGATGGGCGCCTCACCCTGTTCAGCATGCAGGACGGCGGCGAGGGGATGGCCTGCGTCGCCTATGACATCAAGGCGGGGACGGACCGGCTGACCGGCTTCATGTGCGTGCCGGGAACGGCGGAGCTGAGTCCGGCCGATGCCACGCGCATGGTCAACGGCCTCGGCATCACGGGCGTACTGCCTCCGGGGTAAGGCGCCACTCCGACAGCACGTCCGCATCCGTCTCGGTCTGCTCCCGGTAGTCGCGTAGTTCGGCCGCTACGGCCGGCGCCAGGCTGTGGAGCGCCCACGCGGCGGCGCCGCGGACCACCGGTGCCGGATCGTCGAGAAGGCGTTCGGCCACCGTCGCCAGTTCGGGCGCGCCGCTGTTGGCGATGGCGATCAGCACGTTGCGGACGAAGCGGTCGCGGCCGAGGCGCTTGACCGCGGATCCGGAGAAGAGGCGGCGGAAGGCGGCGTCGTCGAGGCCAGCCAGCTCGGCGAGGCGCGGCGCGGTCAGCTCGGCGCGCGGCAGGAGGCCGGGCTCGGCCGTACGGGTCGCGAACTTGTTCCAGGGACAGGCGGCAAGGCAGTCGTCGCAGCCATAGATGCGGTTGCCGAGCAGGGACCTGAGATCACGCGGGATCGGCCCCTTGTG
>CAXNIC010000343.1:0-5440 GCA_964201945.1 Alphaproteobacteria bacterium | reverse complement strand
AAGCTCGACGCGTCTTCGACGGCGCTGTTCACCTTGAGGCCCGTCGACACCCGGTTCTGGACGACGTCCAGGCGGGAGTTGACCGAGTTCAGGTTCTGCAGCGCGACGAACGCGCCGACATTCGTGTTGATCGAGTTCTGGATGGGCATCGGGATCGCCTTTCTGCTGCCGTTCTGGCTAGGCTGCCGCCCGGTCTGTTCTGCCGAACGGAACGCGCCCTGCCGGGGAACATACGGGAGCCGATCGCATCTGGTTATTCCGGACGATGCCCTGGGGGATTCTCCCTAGGTAATCTCCCCCAGGGACTGGTCCCGAGACGACGGTGTAGAGATGCCGTAGACCAGGACGGTGGCGGCAAACCCATGGTGTGAAGCAGAAAATGGTCGTTCGGCACTTGCGCAGTCTTCTCAAGGCAGCTACCGGGCCGACCTATCTTGCCGCCTACGTCCTGCTCGACTGGATCAGCTTCATCGATCCGATCGGCGCATCGGGCATCACGCCCTGGAATCCGGCGACGGGCGTCAGCTTCGCATTCGTTCTGGTGCTCGGCCGGCGGTTCATCCCGTTCCTCTTCCTCGCGCCGTTCCTGGCCGATCTCATCGTTCGGGATCCTGCGGTTCCGCTGGCGGTTCAGCTCGGCTCCGCGATCGTGGTCGGCGGCGGCTACTCCATCGTCCTGACCTTGCTGATGCGCCCCGGCGTCAGGTTCAACCCGATGCTGACCTCCATACGCGACCTGTTCCTGCTGCTCCTTTCATCCCTGGCCGGTCCTCTGCTCGTCGCGGTGCCCTATGTCGGCCTGACGATCCTTTTCGATCTGCTCCCGCCCGAGGAGTTCGTGGCCGCGACGTTCACCTATTGGGTCGGCGACATCATCGGCATCCTGGTCATCGCACCATTTGCGCTCATCGCCCTGACCCGCATCCGCGCGCTCAAGCCGACTCTCGAAACGGCGCTCCAGCTTGCAACCGTGTTCGCTGCCCTTACCCTGATCTTCGGGCTGCGGGGCGGGGCCCAGGTCCAGCTCTTCTATCTCCTGTTCATACCGATCGTGTGGATGGCCGTGCGCTCGGGGCTCGAAGGCGTCAGCGCCGGGCTCCTGACGGCGCAGCTCGCCCTGATCGTCCTGGCCCAGCTGCTGCCGAAGGAGGCGATCGACATCACCGAATACCAGACCCGCATGATCGTCATAACGGGGACGGGCCTGATCGCCGGAGCGTTGGTCAATGAGCGCCGGCGCGCGGAGCTGCGCCTCAGGCGGCACCAGGAATCCCTGGCCAATGTCGAGCGGCTCGGCAGCCTGGGAGAGCTCGCCGCTGCGCTGGCGCACGAGATCAACCAGCCGCTGATGGCTGCCGGAACCTATACGAGGTTCGTCGCGAACGCGCTCCAGACGGGCGAGGGCGACGTCGAGACGGTCGCCGATGCAGCCAGAAAGGCGGCCGCTCAAGTCGAGCGGGGAGCCGAGGTCGTCCGGCGGATTCGCGCTCTGGTCAAGCTCGATCGCAGCATACGCGCGCCCTCCAACGTCGAACATCTGGTCAACGAAGCCGTCGAGCTATGCCAGGCAGATCGCGATCGCGGCCAGGTGAGAGTCCATATCGTCCGTGCCGGCAGCGTGGACCAGGTGATGGTGGATTCCCTGCAGATTCAGCAAGTTCTGATCAACCTGTTCCGCAATTCGATCGAGGCGATCGAGAGCTCCGCCAAGGTGGTGAGGAAGATCAGCGTGGACATCCAGCAACTCGATGCCGACTTTGTTCAGGTCAGCGTCCGCGACACCGGGCCGGGATTCGGCCCGGGACTGCTGGCCGATCCGTTCCTGCCGTTCTCCTCCACCAAAATCGACGGCCTCGGGATCGGCCTGTCGCTGTGCAAGTCGATCGTCGAAAGCCATGGCGGCCGCCTCTGGATGAGCGGCGGCTCGGCCGGTGCCGTCGTAAACTTCACTCTACCCGTGGCTGGAGCCTGAGCTCATGAGCGACTCCACACATGTCGCCGTCGTGGACGACGACACAGCAGTTCTCGACGCGCTGCGCCTTTACCTTCAAGGCGAAGGCGTCGGGACGTCATGCTTCGAGACGGCGGTGACCTTTCTCGCGGCGGTCGATCAGGGCAAGCACTTCGACTGCGTCGTTTCGGATGTCCGGATGCCGGGGATGTCCGGCCTCGAACTCGTCGGCGAGATCGCCGCGCGACACAGGAACTGCCCGATCATTCTCATTACGGGGCACGGCGATGTCGACATGGCGGTGACGGCGATCAAGAGCGGTGCCTTCGACTTCCTCGAGAAGCCCTTCGACGAGAGCCGGCTCCTCGCCATCATCCGGAGTGCCGTCAGCAGGGTTCGCGATGAGCGGAACGAGCAGGAGAGCGCCGAGGAGCTTCTCTCGCAGTTCAACTCGCTGTCCCCCCGCCAGCGGCAGGTGATGGAGTACGTCGCGGCCGGACTCTCGAACAAAGACATCGGGGCCAAGCTGAACATCAGCCCCAAGACCGTCGAGAACCACCGCGCGTGGGTCATGGAGCGCATGGGGGCGAAGAATTTCGCGGAACTCGTTCACCAGGCGATCCGGATCAAGGCACGGTCCTGACGGCCCCACCCGAGACCGATAGCCGCACCGTCGCGAAGGAGGGGCGTCGAAGCGCTCGAATCGAATCCCCTCCCCCGCGCAGCGGGGGAGGGTGGGGAGGGGGCCGCGCGTCAGCGCGTTCCGCGATCCCCCAGCACCTCCAGAATTCTCGGCAGCACACCTTCCGTATTGGCGAGCACGTCGTTGTTCCAGAACCGCAGCACCGTCCAGCCCTGCGCACTGAGAGATGCGTCGCGTTCGACGTCGGGCTCCGACCCGGCGTGCTGCCCGCCGTCGACCTCGACGACCACGCGCACCTCCGGCGAGGCAAAGTCGACGATATAGGGCGGGATCGGGTGCTGTCGCCGAAACGGCCAGCCGCCGAGCCGATGCGCGCGCAAATGTTTCCAGAGGCGCGCTTCGGCCTCGGTCATTTCATGGCGCAGCTTGCGGGCGCGCGTCTTCGTGCTGTCGGGAAAGCGCGGCATTGCGAGAGCCCTTGGAAGAGCCCCCTCCCCTGCCCTCCCCCGCCCGCGGCGGGAGAGGGGGGGACGAGGTCGAGTCCCCTCTCCCTGCGCAGCAGGGGGAGGGTTAGGGAGGGGGCTCATGTCTTACCTCAGTTCGGCAGCGTCATGCCGCGGAGACGGATGATGCCGTCCGGATAGGGCTGGAAGCCTTCGAGCTTGGCCGCGAGGCCCCAGAACCAGCGGAGGTGATAGAGGATCATGTGCGGGCGGTCCTTCAAGAGGATCTCGGCCGCGTCGCGGTAGAGCGCCTGGCGCTCGGGCACGGCGGTGACCTGGCGCGCCTTGTCCAGCGTCGCCTCCAGCTTCGGATTGCAGTACTTGCCCCAGTTGACGAAACCCTCGCAGGCGAACCAGATCGCCGCATTGGCGTCGGGGTCGGGCCGGCCGCTCCAGATCGCGAAGGAGGCCTGGTAGTCGCCCTTGATGTTGCGCTGGGTGATGGTGGTCGCCTCCATCACCTCCAGCTTGATGTCGATGCCGGCCTCGGCCGCCATCGCCTGCATCACCTGGGCGACCTGCTGCTCCACCGTCGAGGTCGGGATGTAGAAGGTGAAGGCGACGCGCTCATGCCCGGCCTCCTTCAGCAGCGCCTTGGCGCGCGCCACGTCGCGCTTCGGCACCGGGAATTCCTTGGCGTGATAGGTGCTGCCAGGAACCCAGGGCTGGTTGTTCGGAATGTACTCGCCGTTGAAAACCACCTGGTTCAGCACCGCGCGGTCGATCGACAGCTCGAGCGCTTCCCGCACGCGGGGATCGCGGCCGAGCGGCGTGTTCGAGCGTTCGCCGGTGTTCAGGTTGAAGGAGACGGTGTTGTAGGCGATCGACGGCGAGGCGACGATCTTGACGCGCTGGTCGGCGCGCGCCTGGGCCAAGTCGGTCGCCGCCACCCGCTCGATCATCTCGAGGCTGCCGGCGCGGAGATTGCCGAGGCGCACGGTGGAATCGGGGATCGGCAGATATGTCACCTGGTCGATCTTGTAGCCGGCCGCATCCCAGTGCTTGTCGAAGCGCTTCAGCACGATGCGGTCGAGCGCGACGCGCTCGACGAAGCTGTAGGGGCCGGAGCAGACCGGCCTGGTCTGGAACTGGTTGCCCAGCGCCGCCAGCGCCTTCGGCGAGGCCACCATGCCGCCGCGGTCGGTGAAGACGCCGATCAGGGGCGCATAGGGCTGGGAGAGCCTGAAGATGACGGTGGGCCCGTCGGCCTCGACCGCCTTGATGGGGCCGAGCTCGGCCTTCCGCCGGGACTCGGTCATGGTCTTCGCGCGCTCGATGTTGGCCTTGACCGCAGCCCCGTCCACCCGCTCGCCGTCATGGAAGACGGCGTCGCGCCGGAGCTTCATGGTGAGCGTCAACGCATCGTCCGACCACGCCCATTCGGTGGCGAGCTGCGGCACGTAGTTGAGGTTCTGGTCGATGTCGACCAGCTTGTCGCAGAGCCCGGCGAAGACCACGCGGTCGAGGAAGCTGCCGCCGATCGCCGGGTCCAGCACGTCCGGATCGCCCTGGAGGCCGATGCGGAGATTGGCGGCGAGCGCCAGCGACGGGGCCAGCAGCAGCGCCGCGACACTTAAGAGGAAACGGTTCGGCATGGGGACCCTCCGTTGCACGGGACAACGCCCTCCGCCCAAGACTTGCCCAACGGAAGCGCCGCAGCAATGCCGCTTCTGAAAGTGGCCCGCTCAGCTATCTCGAAACCGGCTCTCACTCCTGGACCGCTTTCCGGGCTAGCTTGCCGTCCGCTCTAACGAGGACGCACATGATCACCATCGGCAAGCTCGAGCCCGGCGACCGCGCGGCATGGGAGGTCCTGTTCCGCGCCTATATCGCCTTCTACAAGCGCACGCTGACCCAAGCGATGTACGACCGCGCCTGGAAGATGTTCCAGGACGACCGGCACATGCATGCGTTCGGCGCCAGGCTGGACGGCCGGCTGGTCGGCATCACCCATTTCTTCATCCATGTCAGCACCTCCTCGGCCGATGTCTGTTACCTGCAGGACCTGTTCACCGCCGAGGACGTCCGCGGCCAGGGCGTCGCCCGCCAGCTGATCGCCGCGGTCGCGGACTGGGCAAGGGCGCGGGACTGCGCGCGGGTCTACTGGATGACGCACGAGACCAACGCCACCGCGCGCCGCCTCTACGACAAGGTGGCTGAGAACCGGGGATTCATCCGCTATCAGATCGAGCTGTGATCCGAGCCGGCGGCCCCGGCGTAGGAAGGACAGGATCACCACGAACAGGCGCCGCTCGTGCGGGCCGCAAGAGGAGCTAAGATGGCTCAGTTAACCAAGATCGCGGCCGCCGCCCTGATGGCGCTCGCCGCCGCCGCGCCCGCCCA
>CAXNIC010000342.1:0-5487 GCA_964201945.1 Alphaproteobacteria bacterium | reverse complement strand
GACATTGGAGTCGATCCGGGCCACCAGGTGGATCGAGTCCCGGAAAAGGTTGGCGACGGCGCGGAGATCGCGGATGGCGCCGCCCGGCGTGTAGATGCCGGCGCCGTAATAGGCCCAGAAGGCGACGTCGGCCTGCACGATGGCGCCGTCGAGCGCGCCCTTGCCGATGGACTCGACATTGCCGACCGAGCCGACGGTCGATTGCGCGACGGCGATCAGGCCGGGAACGCCGCAGCTGCCGCCCTTCTCGCATTCCCGGCTACCGGGCGGATTGGAGATGGCACCGGCGATCAGCTCGCCGATCGGATAGGACGTGCCGTTGGAGGGGCCGGTGCCGAGGCGGAAGAATCTCAGGTCCTGAGCGATCGCCAGCGGGGCAAGCACCGCCGCGCCCCCGAAAAGGATCGCGAGAATGAGCGCCAACCACCCGGAGGCGTGTGCCCCCCGAGCCCGATCCGAACCTGCCATTGCGAGTCGCCTGACGACGGTTTCGGCAATGTTAGCAGATTAGTTCAGCCGCGCAGCATCCTGTTGGGCAGGAATGTGACGATTTCCGGCCAGACGGTGATCATCGCCACGGCGACGACCATCAGCAGGAACAAGGGCAGGGCCGCCCGGCCGATATAGGTGATCTGGTGGCCGGTCATGCCCTGGAGCACGAACAGATTGAAGCCGACCGGGGGGGTTATCTGGGCCATCTCGACCACCAGGACGACGAAGATCCCGAACCAGACGAGGTCGAGACCTGCCGCCTGGATCATCGGCAGGACCACGGCCATGGTCAGAACCACCATCGAGATGCCGTCGAGGAAGCAGCCGAGGATGACATAGAAGACCGTCAGGGCGGCAATCAGGGCATAGGGCGAGAGCTCCATCGAGCTGATCCACTCGGCCAGCTTCCTCGGCAGGCCGGTGTAGCCCATCGCCAGTGTCAGGAACGCCGCCCCGGCGAGGATCAGGGCGATCATGCAGGAAAGGCGCGTGGCGCCGAGCAGGCTGGCCATGAAGGTCTCGCGCGTGAGCGAGCCCTGGACGAGCGAGAGGAGCAGCGCCCCGACGACGCCCATCGCCGCTGCCTCGGTCGCCGTCGCGATCCCGGAATAGATCGATCCGAGGACCATGACGATGAGGAAGACGGAAGGGATCAGGTGCCGGGAAGCATAAATCTTCTCCAGAAACCCCGGCGTGCCGTCCGGCTTCGGCACCTTGGAGGGGTAGATGAGCGCCCAGACCACGACATAGGCCATGAACATCGCCGACAGCATCAGGCCCGGGATCACGCCGGCGATGAACAGCTGGGCGATCGACTGGTCCGCGGCGACGCCGTAGACGATCATGATGATCGAGGGCGGGATCAGGAGGCCGAGCGTGCCCGCGCCGGCCAGCGTGCCGACGATCAGGGTCTCCGGATACCCGCGCTTCCGCAGCTCCGGAATCGTCATCTTGCCGATGGTGGCGCAGGTGGCGGCCGAGGAGCCGGAGATCGCGGCGAAGATCGTGCAGCCGACGATGTTCGTATGGAGCAGGCGCCCGGGCAGCCGCTGCATCCAGGGCGACAAGCCCAGGAACATGTTCTCGCTGAGCTTGGTGCGGAACAGGATCTCGCCCATCCAGATGAACATCGGCAGAGAGGTCAGCGTCCAGCTCGAGGACGCGCCCCAGATGGTGGTGACCATGGCGTCGCCGGCCGGGCGCTGGGTGAACAGCTCCATCGCGAGCCAGCCGGTCGCCATCAGGCCGAGCCCGATCCAGAGCCCGCTGGCGAGGACGCCGAGGAGGGCGACGATGAGGAAGATCGAGATGAGGAGCTGTTCCATCCTCGCCTACTCGATATGCGCCGGTTCGTCGGCAGGGGACGCCGCCGACGGGTCCTTCCCTTGGGCGACCTGGATCAGTTCGTCGACCATGGCGACGAACAGGATCAGGCCGCCTGCCGCCATGCCGATCTGCGGGATCCAGAGCGGCGTCCTGTCGTTGCCGGCGGAGACGTCGTTGAAGGCATAGGACCACCAGACCATCTTCGCCGCATAGGCGGCGAAGGCCCCGGCCAGCACCGCGCCGAGGGCAAGGCAGCCGAGCTCGAACCAGCGCCGGGTCCGCCCCGAGAGCTGCTGCAAGATCAGCGTCACCCGGATGTGCTCGCCCTTGCGGAAGGTGTGCGCGAGGGCGAGGAAGGACGACGCGGCCATGCAATAGCCGGCGAACGCGTCGGTACCGCGGACGTAGAAGTCGAAGATCCCGCCCGCGACCCCGAGCAGCGTGAAGACCAGGATGAGGACCAGGAACAGCCCCGCCGCGTAGGCGCAGCCGTCATAGATCCGGTCGAGGACCGGCCGCACCGCCGGGGACTCTGTTCCGTCTCAGCCCTTGCGGAAGGCGTCGATCGCCGCCTGCCCGTCCGGTCCGGCACGCTTCAGCCAGTCCTTCGACAGCTCCTCGCCGATCTTCTTGAATCCGTCCTTGAGAGCCGGGCTCGGCACACCGACGTTCATGCCGTTCTTCTTGAATTCCTCGAGATAGAAGCCGGTGAGCTTCTCGCTCTCGGCCCAGCCCCGCGTCTCGGCCGTCGCTGCAGCCTTGGTCACGGCGTCGCGCGTGGCGGCGTCGAGGGAAGACCAGGCCTTGTCGTTCACGATGATCATGTTCTTCGGCAGCCAGGCCTGGACGTCGTAGAAGTGCTTCACGAATTCCCAGAGCTTGGTGTCATAGCCGGTGGCACCGGAGGAGATCATCGAGTTCACCCGGCCGGTGGCGAAGGCCTGGCCGAGCTCGGCCGCCTGGATGGTGGTCACCTGCATGCCCGAAAGCTCGCCCAGGCGATCGGCCGAGGCGCCATAGGAGCGGAACTTGAGGCCCTTCAGGTCCTCGATCTTCTCCAGCGGCTTCGGCGAGTAGAAGCCCTGCGGCGGCCAGGCGACGGCGTAGAGGACGCGCATCCCCTGCGCAGCGAGGCGCTTCTCGGTGCCGGCGCGGCTGACGGCCCAGAGTTTCTTCGCCTCGGCGAAGGAGGTGGCGAGGAAGGGCACGTTGTCGATACCGAAGAAGGCGTCCTCGTTCTCGAGGACGACCATCAGGAGTTCGCCGATCTGCGCCTGGCCGGTCTGCACTGCGCGCTTGATTTCCGGCACCTTGAACAGCGAGGCACCGGCATGAACGGTGATCTCGAGCTTGCCGCTGGTCGCCGCTTTCACGTCGTCGGCGAACTGCACCAGGTTCTTGCTGTGGAAGTTGCCCGGCGGATAGCCCGCCGGCAGATCCCACTTCACCGTCTGCGCGCTCGCGGCCTGGGCGACCAGGATTGCCGCCGCGGCAATGCCAAGGATGGCCTTCATCACGTCCCCCTGTTGCATTTTGGCGCCGCCTCACGCGGCTTGATGGCGAAATGCTGCCCGTCGCCGGCGGAGGCGTCAAGCAACCTTGCAGGCCGAGCGCCTGCCAGAGCGGCGGAACGCCCGTCGCCGAACGCCGTTGACGCGTGCGGATCAGACGCGTACCCGGGGCACGGCCTCGCACGTCGCGTTCGCCTGCCGCCGGAGCTGCCATGCTCACTTTCCATCATCGGGTCGACGACAAGCTGGTTCAGACGGCCGTCGCCGGCCCCGCCGCCGATGCCATTCCGGCGACCGTGTGGATCGACATGCTGGAGCCGACGCCGGAAGAGGAGGTGAGCGTCGAGCGGCTGCTGAAGATCGACGTGCCGACCCGCGAGGAGATGCAGAAGATCGAGGAGTCGAGCCGCCTCTATGTCGAGGACGGCGCGCTGTTCATGACCATGCCTGTCGTCAACAAGGCGGCGACCGAACCCGAGACTGCGTCCGTCACCTTCATCCTGACGCCGACGGCGCTGGTGACGCTCCGCTACGTCGACCCGCAGCCATTCGGCCGCTTCGCCCGCCGCATCCTCCGCGATCCCTCGCTCGCCACCTCGCCCGAACAGGCGCTGATCGGCCTCCTCGACCAGGTCGTCGATCGCCTCGACGACATCCTGGAGGGAGCGACCGCGGACATCGATGCGATCTCCGCCGAAATCTTCCGCCGGCCCGCCAACGCGCCTCGCGGCGGCACGACCTTACAGGAGGTTCTGACGCGCGTCGGCCGCGCCGGCGACCTTGCCAGCAAGGCGCGGGCGAGCGTGCTGGGATTGAGCCGCCTCCTGCTGTTCCTCGGCGCGCATCCGAAGTGCACGCCGGGCGCGAAGGATCGGATCGAGACGCTGATGCGCGACGTGCACTCGCTCGCCGACCACGACTCGTTCCTCGCCGACAAGATCGCCTTCCTCCAGGACGCGACGCTGGGGATGATCGACATCGAGCAGAGCAACATCATCAAGCTGTTCACCGTCGCCGCCGTGGCGTTCATGCCGCCGACGCTTGTGGCCAGCATCTACGGCATGAACTTCAAGCACATGCCGGAGCTGGACTGGCCGCTCGGGTACCCCCTCGCACTTCTGCTGATGCTGCTCTCGGCCGTCCTGCCCTTCATCTTCTTCCGCCGCAAGGGCTGGCTCTAGGGCGTCTGCGCGCCGTTGGCGCCGACGAAGACAGCGTAGAGCGAGGTGGTCGCGGTGATGTAGAGGCGGTTCCGCTTCGGCCCGCCGAAGCAGAGGTTCGAGACCGTCTCCGGCACCTTGACCTTGCCGATGAGGGTTCCCGCCTGGGTGTAGCAATGGATCCCGTCGCCGGCCGAGGTCCAGAGATTGCCGTCGGTATCGAAGCGGAAGCCGTCGGAGAGGCCGGGCGCGAGCTTCACGAACAGCCGCCCCTTCTTCGCCCGTTTGCCGCCGACCACGTCATAGACGCGGATGTTCGGCGCGCCGTCGTCTCCTTCGGTGCGGCCGGTATCGGCGACGTAGAGCCTGGATTCGTCCGGGTTGAAGGCGATGCCGTTCGGGCGATCCATGTCGTCGATCACGACATCGACGGCGCCCGAGCGCGGATCGAGGCGGTAAACGTTGCAGCGGCCGATCTCGCTCGCCCCCTTGTTGCCCTCGTAGTCGGTGAGGATCCCGTAGGGCGGATCGGTGAACCAGATCGAGCCGTCCGACTTCACCACGACGTCGTTCGGCGAATTCAGCCGCTTTCCCTTCCAACGGTCGGCGAGCACGGTGATGCGCCCGTCCGGCTCGGTCCGCGTCACCCGCCTCGCCCCGTGCTCGCAGGTGACCAGCCGGCCCTGGAGATCCCGGGTGTTGCCGTTGGAATTGTTGGAGGGGTAGCGCCAGACCGCGGCGCCGACGCCCTCGATCCAACGCATCATCCGGTTGTTGGGGATATCGCTCCAGAGGACGTATTCGCCGTCGGCGAACCACACCGGCCCCTCGGCCCAGCGCATCCCGGTATGCAGCTTCTCCAACCGGACGTTGGGGAGCGCGTATTTCAGGAAGCGCTTGTCCCAGACCTCGAAGTCGTCAATCGTCTGCATAATCGTCCCTCCCCCAAGGCCGGCGGCCGGCGAGCGGAGCTTATCCGCGAACCCTGGCCCCCGGCG
>CAXNIC010000341.1:0-5496 GCA_964201945.1 Alphaproteobacteria bacterium | reverse complement strand
TTGCGTCCGCGCTCGGCCGGCAACAGGTCTTTCAGCAACCGCCATTCCGCTTCGCTCAGATCGCCTCGGCTCACGAATCCCTCCTCCAAGAGGAATCCTTGAATCAAGGTTCGAGTCACACGTCAATCACTTTGTAAACACCGCCTAGTACGTCGCCTGAGGCGCTGCGCAGGCCTTCGGAATCAAACATCTTCATCATGTTTTCGAGGACGTTGCCCTCGAAGCGTCCATAGTCCTTCGGCAACTGGCCCGCCAGCGGCGGGAAAGCGGCCTCGATGGCCTCCATCGCGGACGTGAGCGCCGCGCCGAGATTGCCGTCCTTCGGCGTCTTGAGGATCACATCGAAGCGGGCGGCCTCCGGCAGGTTCAACGCGCGGCGGCGGGTGAAGTCAGCCTCAACCAGCGGACGATCCGGTATCTTGCCCGCCTTCCTTTCGGCATCGATCTTGGCTTTTGCCTCATAGAACCGGTTCGTGGCGTGGCGCAGGAAGATCAGGCCCATGATGGGCATGAAATACTCGTTCGACGCCAGGTTGGAGTTCGCCCGCAGATTGTCGGCGATCTTCCAAAGGCCGGATTCGAATTTGGCTAGGCCAGTCAAGTGGTCAGCGGACATGGGTTCTTTTCTTGGTGCACTTCGAATGAGGCATGACGCTACCTGGGGTCGTGTCATTTTGGAAGGTAGCGAGGGAGAGGGACTTGAAACACCCTAGCGCCTCATCAACCTGCCGCAAGGCATCGAAGCTCGCGGCGGGGGCCGAAGGTAGAGCCTTCAGGTCGCGCTTCAGCCGCTGCCAGGAGCGTGGCGTCCCATGCCGGAGCATGAGGGCGCGAAGGCCGCGGATGCCGACTGAGTCGAGGAGAACCATGCCCCCGAGGAGCTGAAGAAGCTTGCCCGGCCGCGCCTCTCCGGAAGCTGCAGCTGCGACGCGGGCCAGGATGTCTTCCGGTCGCTCCTTGATGCCCGCGTCTGCCGGGGGAAGGGCAGCCTCGATCTGGGACCAGAAATACCCGAGCACACCCTTCGCGATGCTGATGTCGAATAGGGCCGCAAAGGTTGGTTCGACGTCTGCGCCCGCGCGCTTCAGCACATCCCTGATCTTCGTCCGGGTCCCCAGGCGGATCTCCAGCCGCAGTACCTCAATGCCTTTGGGAAACCGGCTTCGGGATTCCAGGATGTCGAACTGGACGGCGCTGTCCTTCTCGATCGCGCGCTTCTCGCTGAAGCGGGCCTTCTCCAGGTCCTTGAGCTTGTCGTAGAAGACGATCTCGTAGCTGTTCGCGTGGTAGCGGATCGCGTGCCCGTCGTTGCGATAGTCGGTGCGGGCGAGGTCCAGCCGCGTATCAAGGTCGAGGCGGGTCAGCTCACCCATCACCATCGAGCAGCTGGTGAAGTCCGTCAGCAGCATATTCTTGCTGTAGTGGATCGCCGAGACGCGCGCGGCCCTGAGCACGTCCTCGGTCGTGCGGATGCCCGCGCCCTTGAGCGACCGCAGGAGGGCTGCCAGGACGGCTTCCAGGTCACGCGACCTCAGTTCGTCGAAATTGTTGCCGAAGATCAGCTTCGGTGCCGAGAACTCGATGCGGAGCGTAAGCGCGAATCCCTCGCGGACCTTGCGCCGCGTCAGTGTCAGCCGCGGCCCGTAGCGGCCCTCGGCGAAGTCGGTCTTGGTCGGGTTCTGGACGCAGGTGAAGACGCCACGTGCGCCCAAGGCCAGGAAGGGCGGGGCGACGATCCCACGCGCCGAGGGGCTGAAGCGGTCGGGCTCCAGCACCTGGAACTCACGCTGATCCAGGGTCAGAACCACGGTGTCCAGCATCAGCCTTGCTCGCTACGTTCTTCAGCTTTTCGAAGACGGCCTGTTCGATGGCGAGGCCGATCGGCCGGCGGATCGGATGGAAGAGGTTGAACTCGGCCGTGCCGACCTTGCGGGTGGGGTAGGTCAGCCTGTATCCGGAGCCGTCGAGCTTCCGGTGCACGGCGATGCCGCTCAGATAGAGCTGGTCATCGAGCACGACGCTGGCGAAGGCGATCAGGCCGTCCTTCGGCTTCACGAAGGCGATGTCCACTTCCGTCACGTTCATCATCACCACCTTGGTCTTGGGTCTCGGCGTCTATCCTGAGGAGCAGCGCCATGAAGCCGCCCAGCGTGCGGGCAGCCTCGTCGGCCGCCGGCTGGTCGAGCGCGAAGCCGCTCAGGCTCCGGATCTCGGCAGCTAGGTCGTTGCGGGGTTTGGGGATCGCGGCGCCCATGCCCCGGTCTTAGGCCGGGTCGGGCGCAGCCGTCGTCGTGGCGGGGCTATACGGGGTTAAATGGGGTGCAAATGGGGGAGGGAGCCGCTAGATCGTCGCCGGATCGATGCCTAGGGCCGTCAACTCTCCCATCGTGACGGTCCGCCTGAAGCGAATGGCGGTTTTCGAGACTTCGAAGAAAAGCTTTCGCAGTTGGCCAACGAACTTCAGCTTTTCGACGATCCTGCCGAGTGACCCCAAGGTCCGGGTTTTTGCGATCGACCGGACTTCGTCGAGCGTGAAGGTCTTGCCGGGGGCAGCGAACAGCGCCTGGAAGATGTTGTCGTTGACCGAGTTGAAGTCCGGTTGCGCCAGGGTCCGGACTTTGCCGTTGACATGATTGACGAGGATGATGTCGCGGCCCAAGAGCCGAACTTCCAATGCGATCCTTGGATCATCCGTCTGCGTGCCCAGCGCCTGTTCCAATGCCCGTCGATCGAGACTGAGGCTCCCACCCCGGAAGAGAAGAAGCTCGGCAAGGGAGATCGAAGCGCCAGCGCGGGCGCCCGGCACAAGCGAGACCGTCAGGCCCCAGAAGTCGGCGCCGTCATCGGCAACGATCATCCGCACCGGGGTCTCGGCACCCTGGGAGCGGAGCCTGCCGAGCCGCCAGCCGGCGCCATTGGTGGCGACGTCGGGCATTCCGTCCGTGCCGAGCAGTGACGCCGTCGTCATGGCGAGGTATTCGAGCGAGATCGACCACTGGAGCAGCCGGGCCGGGTCGATGGGCACGCGTCCGATGTCGTTACGCTTGTCGCAGACGATGAACGGCCCCCGACTGCCGCCCGGCCAAGTGACCTCCATCGGGCACTCGCGCTCGCAGCCTTCGCAGATCGTCGAGCGGGCAGGGGCCCCCTTGACGACGAGCCCGGCTCGCTCGAAGGCCGACAAGCTCTCGGCATCGGCTCCGGCCAGGTCTTCGAGACGGATGAAGGCCCGGTCGCCGCCCGACCCGGCGAGGTGCCGGATCAGATCACTCAGCTGCGAGCTGAGACGCCGGTCGAGCTTCGCGTCCGCCGGCATCGCCGGGCCTCCCGGTGAGGTCGATGCCGCTGTCGAGGAGAACCTGCCGGAGCAGCAGGTCGTTGCCTTCGTATTTGAGGGAGCAGGACTTCTCTGAGACATCGAAGGATCTGGCGCGCGGTTTGCCGCCGTCGCGCGGGTCGATGATCGCGCAGAGCTTGGCGTTGATGACCTTGGCCAGGGACAACGGGATGCGGCCGCTCGACCGATCGCTCCGTTCGAAAACCCTGTCGACGGCCTTGTGCACTGCCTGGGTGTCGCCCGGTAGATCGACCTCGACGCCGACTTTCATCGGTGGACCGCCAGGGATCACGAAGCCGAGGCGCTTAACCTTGATCTCGGTGACCGGGCTGTCGACCGGCCGGATGAAGGCGAAGTCTCTGCTCTTCAAGCCTTGGAGGCCATAGGCCGGCTTCGAGGTCGGAGGCAGCTCCGGGATGCCGAGCACGACGTCCGCGAAGAGCTGACAGAGCCGGTCGATGGTTCGCTTCGTGCCATGGAAGTAGATGTCGAGAGAGCCGTGCTGGCTGTCATAGACGAAGATCACCTCGAAGGCCGGTCGCAATCGATGGGGGCCGAGACCGGCGTCCGTCCACGCCAAGGGCATCGACGTGTAGTCCTCAGGATAGGCAAAGAAGCAGTGGCGGGCTCCGCGGGCGACATGGTCGATCTTGCAGGACTTGCCGCGACACTCCTCGCGCTGGAAATACTCACTGAGCACGGCTTCGAGCGCCTGCGTTCGGCTTCCGATATCGTGGACTGAGGCACCGGCGACGGGAAGCCCGCGCTTCCAGTAACGGCCGGAGACCATGTCGAGAATTGCGAAGCGCGCCGCACCATCGAAGACCGCGCGCTCCTCGACGAAGGTCAAGATCGCCTTATTGAGGAAACCCGCATGAGGCTGAAGCCGATCGACGATATCGACGGATCGATCCGTCGCCTCGTCAAGGATGTGCCGCAGACCCGCCTCGCTGGCCAACGACCAGATGGCGTGCAGATCCCGGTCCAGGGTTGCCCTCTGCTCGTCGGGGAGCCGATTGATGGCATCGATGATCGGATCGATGCTGCGCGGCTTCAGCTCGGCGACGTCGATCCCGAGATCGATCCCAGCTTGGGCCAGGTAGATGCCGAGGAGTTTGTGGGAAACTTGGCGAAGGAAGGTCTTGGGCGTGTAATGGGAGGTCATAGAGCGCGGTGCTCCTATCGCTACATCCTTTCCCGCGCATCGCCCCCGCGAGTCGTGAACTCCGAGCGCAGTTGCACGAATCTAGCGCGGGAGTCGCCAGCTGTCGAATATCTAGTCAAGAAAAATAAGGGTCATACCAAATATAGTGTTATTTCAAGGCTCTATTGCGCCGCCTAGTTCATCGCGGCTCCCCAACCGCGGCGGCCTTGTTCCACGATCCTGCGCATGCTGACGTATCAGCTATGCAGTCGATCCGAGTGTCCGTGCCTCGCAACGAGCTGCTGCGTGCCCTGCAGACGCTGTCGGCCACGCGGCGCCGCCGGTTCTCGTCGAGTTTGCCCGTATGGATGACGATGCTCCCCAGCGGCGACGAGCTTAGGATCACCGAAGATCGTGCGGAGGTCGGGGCGCACGTCCCAGCGAGCGGAAGCTGGCCTCCGGCCGGCACGACCGTCGACCTGTACATGCTGAAGCGTGTGGTGACCAACGTCACCGGCGAAGTCGTCGACCTTCATGCCCTGGACGGCGCCGTCGTCGTTTATGGGGATCGATGGCACGTGCGCCTGAATCTTTTGGCGTTCGGTCCTGAAAGTCGGCACGCCGCACAGAGATCGGCAGAACTACTGTGCCGCCAATTTCGGGACTGTAACCGTCGTCGGCGATGGACCGCTGTGGCTGTCGCCGCTTGATCCATGGGTCGCGATTTGCTATTCCCGGCGGGCGTTCTTGGCAAGGACCGGATGCTCATCCCGGCCCCATATTCCACGCAATGCGGTCGTGGCGGAACGGTAGACGCGCAGCGTTGAGGTCGCTGTGGGGGTAACCCTGTGGAAGTTCGAGTCTTCTCGACCGCACCATTTTTCGAAAGGCCCGCCGAGCAATCGTGCGGGCCTTTCGTTTAAGATCATAGCAAAGGTCGTCCCGGGCGTCGGGGGAACGGGAGTGCCATGGCGGACGAGGACGTAAGGGCGGCAGCGCTCGACTACCACCGGCG
>CAXNIC010000340.1:0-5528 GCA_964201945.1 Alphaproteobacteria bacterium | reverse complement strand
ACGCACATGACCCGTCGCGTCCGGGTGCCCGGCGGCCGCGCTGTCGTGCTGGGTCCTCGCGCTGACGACGATCGAACACGTCCCGACGACACCACGGAATTGCTGTCGGATCCGCCGAAGCGGTATGCGGCGAGCTTGCGCGACCTGATCCCCACGCCGCTGATGGCGGAGCAGGAGCGGCGAGCCATCGAAATTATCCCGGTGCCGCGGCGGCCATGGTGGCGCGGTGCGTGGAGCCTGGCTCTGATTGCCGCCTTTTTCTTCGGTCGCCTGCTCACCAAGTGGACCGGCCGGTTCGACGAGCAGGCCGACGCGCGGAAGGCGCGACAACTGTTCGAGCGCCTGAGCGGCATGTGGATCAAGCTCGGTCAGCTCCTGTCGCTCAAGACCGACATCCTGACCGACGCCATGTGTCGCGAATTGTCAGCGCTGCAGTACGAGATGCGCGGTTTTCCGAGCGACGTCGCGATGGACGTCCTGGCAGAAGACCTCGGCGCGCCGATCACCCGCGTATTCGCCCGGATCGAGGCTCAGCCTTTCGCCGCTGCTTCGATCTGCCAGGTGCATCGCGGCATCCTGCTCGACGGCGATCGTGCGGTGGTGGTCAAGATCATGCGTCCGGACGTGCGGCAATCCTTCGAGAGCGACCTTCGGCTGCTCCGCGTCCTGGTGACCCTGATCAACATACTCGGCCAGGGGGGACGGCTGAATCTGGACGAGGGACTCCGAGAACTGAGCAATCTGCTGCGGGAGGAGACCGACTACTCGCACGAGGTGCTCAACCTGCATCGGATGCGCAAGAGGTTGAAATCCCACGGCGTGATCGTGCCGCGCGTCTTTCCGCGGATCAGTGGACGGCGCGTTCTGGTGATGGAAGAGATCCCGGGCGTGCTGATGTCGGAGTATATCCGGCAGCGGCGCGAGAACCTCAGCGCCGTGCTGGCCTGGGAGCGCCGGAATGGCGTCGACCCGGGTCGGGTGGCGCGCCTGCTGCTGACCACGACGATGCGGCAAATTCTCGAGGACAATCAGTTCCACGGCGACCTGCATCCCGGGAACATCGTCCTGCTGGCGGATAATCGCATCGCGCTGATCGATTTCGGCACAGTCGGGCAGATGCCTCTCCAGGCCTGGCTGGCCTATCGCGAGATGAACAACTCGATCGCCATGGGCGACTATGAGCGCGCGGCCGACTACATGCTGCTCATGAGCTCAAGCGTACCCGCCTTCGGCGTGGCGAAGCTGCGCACCGGCTTGGCCGATATCATCCGCCAGTGGGAGGCAAGGAGCCAGCTGGTGACGCTGCCCTATTCGGAGCGCTCGATGGGCTCTGCCTCGGTCGATATGGCGCGGCTTATGGCCGTGCACAAGGTTGCCCCGACCTGGGCGCTGCTGCGCGTCGGGCGCGCCCTCGGTACGCTCGACGCCTCGCTCCAGGTGCTGTCGCCTGACGGCAATTTCATGCGTCTGTACAAGGCATACTTCCGCGACCGGCAGAAGCGGCGGAGCAGTCTGCGCGGTCGGATTTCGTCGCTGCAGACCACGATCGGACAGATGTCCAAGCTCAGCGGCGACATGCAGGTCCTGCTCTTGCCGCAGATCCGGCAGCAGGCCCTCAGGCTGCGCGGCATGGCGGGCGGCCTCACCAGGGTCAAGCTCTCGCTGCTGAACGTGATGCGGCACGGCGCCATGGCGATGGTCGGGTTCGCGCTCCTGGGTCTGGTGACCGACGAATACGCGCAAACCATCGAAGACTATGCCCATGGCGAGGGAGTGCTCGGCTACCTCGTCGAGCCGGTGCACTGGTTCAACGAGGCCACGCCAAATCTGCACTATCTGCATTGGCTCTTGATAGCCGGCGGGTTCCTGTTCGTGACTCATGTTCTCGCCGTGGTCCGCCGCTCCATGGCTTCGCGCGATTGAGGCGCGACGTCGAAATCTGGGTCATGCGGGTGGAAGGCCTCGACGAGCCCGCGGTCGAACCCTGGGCGGCCGTGCTGGACGAATCCGAACGTGCCCGCGCCGCGCGTTTCGTGTTTCCGCGCAACCGGGTTGAGTACACGGCGGCTCACGTCCTGGTACGGCGAGCGCTGGCGGCGACGACCGGCCATCCGGCGGCGGCATTCCGCTTTGAGGCCGGCGCCCATGGCAAGCCGACCGCATGGATCGGCGGCACGATGGCCGGGGTCCACTTCAATCTGTCGCACACCAGGGGCATGGTCGCCGTGGCGGTCGCGCCGTTCGAGCACGGGCTCGATGTCGAGCCGCTGGACCGCACCGTCAATCTCTCCATCGCCGGCCGCTATTTCTGCCCGGAGGAGATCGCATGGCTGGGGGGCCTGCCCGAGGAGCGCCGGGGCGAGGGGTTCCTCCGGCTGTGGACCCTGAAGGAAGCGTTCATCAAGGCGACCGGCCTCGGTCTGTCTCAGGAGCTGGACGGCTTCTGGTTCCAGGTCTTCCCGCCCGCCATCCGCTTCAAGGACATTGCCGACAATCCGGCTGCCTGGCGGTTCGAACAGCGGGATCTTGACGGGAAGTTCATGGCCGCAGTCGGCTTCCGCGCGCCCCCGGGGCAGGCGCCGCTGGTAACGTGGTGGCAGGTCGAGCCGGACGCCTTGTCCGCGACCGTCGACCCATCGGCGCCGATCTCACGCCGTCCGGTCAACAGCGTGGTGGGGCCGATGTCATGATTCTACCCGTGCACACTCCGGTAAGGCCAACGAGGGAGATCTCATGCCTAGAATTGCTCGCCGGCAGCACCATATCGGCTCGGCTTTCACGGTCCTCAAGCCGTTGGAGGCCGAGGCGGGGCTGCTCGGCGCTATACTTGAAGACAATGAGCAGGCGTGCCGCGTCCAGCACTGGTTGAAGGCATCAGAGTTCAGGCACCCGATCTATCGCTGGACCTATGAGGCAGCGCTCGACCTCATCGACTCTGGAGAGGTGGCCTCCTCGTTGACGCTGGCCGTCATTGCGGCAGCCGATGGCGTGCTCGATGTTTGCGGTGGGATCGAGTTCTTCGACAGTCTGCTCGATCAGATCCCGGAGGAGCGCGATCTCGAAGGCTGGGCGCTGGCGATCCTTGACCGCAAGCCGTGGCGGTATGCGCCGTCCGCGCCGCCAGCGCACCGCAAGAATTGCCCGGACAAGGGTTGGAATTGATTCGCACTTTTGTGCTGCGCCAGCCAACCGGGGGATGCCTTCGTCGCCGGTGCAAGGATTAAGTTTCTTTGTCTGTGGTGACTGGCTCAGGCAGTCCCCGCGGCTGGACCGGTATAAAAAATCCGACCTCGCTGACGTCATCCTCGATCATTTCGCGCTCGCCACGCCAAATGATATCCAAGAAAGGGGGCTGCAAAAGGTTCGCCACGCGTTCCAACCTTGACGTCCTACGGTGTGCGTGACTCGATGGGAGTCGCAGCCCGCCTTCAAATGGAATGCCTTCCCACCATCACCGGAACCCGCAAACGGAGGCCCTTCCGTGCGATTCCATAAGCCTGAGATTCTGCTACGCCTCGCGTTACTCATGCAGGGATCCGCCGAGGGTGTCTCTCTTGCCGATATCCAGAGAGACGTTGGCGTGAGCCGCCGTACCGCCGAGCGGATGCGCGATGCTGTGCTCCGAGTCTATCCCCAAGCTGAAGATGTGCCAGGTGCAGGACGTCAGAAGCGATGGCGGATACCGAGCCGCACCCTGAATGACTCCGTTTCCTTCTCAGCTGACGAACTCGGGCATGTCAGTACGGCGGCCGCTCTGCTTCGCCATGAAAACCTTCCTGTTCAGGCGGCGGCGCTGGACTACCTAGTCATCAAGCTCAAAGCCCTTATGTCCGCATCGACCATTCGACGCGCGGAATCTGACCTTGAGGTGCTGTTGGAAGCGGAGGGACTGGCATGGCGTCCAGGGCCACGTCCGACAATCAATCCGGAGACCCTTGAGGCACTACGCCAGGCGACAAAGCGCTGCGCCACGATTCGCATAGCCTACGATGCGCGTATCTCTGGGCGTAGGGCGGTCCATACCGTTCAGCCCTATGGCTTTCTCTATGGCAACAAACACTACCTCGTCGCCTATAACCCGAAACGCAGCGTGCGCGATTTTGCACTGTTCTCGATTGCTCACATCAAGAAGGTGACCACGCTCGCTCAACCGTTCGCTCGTGATCCGAAGTTTTCGCTGAAAGACTACGTCAGCCAGTCTTTCGGCATCTGGCGTGGCAAGCCGTTCGAGACGATCTGGCAGTTCTCGGCGCAAGCAGCCGCGAATGCGCGTGAGTACGTTTTTCATCCGTCGCAGGTCTTGGAACCGCAGCCCGATGGCTCGCTGATCGTGCGCCTCAAGGCGGCGAGCGATCGTGAGATGGCATACCATTTGATGACATGGGGAACTGATGTGGAGGTGCTGAAGCCGATTGGGCTGAGGCGCATGTTGGCGAGGATGACCGGGCGCACGCCGTGACCCGAGCATCTCCCGCGTTCTAACCCGCGTGAGAAACGAAGATGCCCAGCATCGCTTCGTGGACGCGGTGACCTGCTCGGAAACATCGGCGGATTAGAACCAGATGACGTCGCTCGGCGTATCGCTCGTCCACTCATAACCGTGGATAGGCGGAGAGCGGCGGTGGTCGCGGAGCGTGTTGAAGTGGGGAGCCTCTGCGCGGCGTGATACGTCCAATTCTGACGTGTGTTTCCGACAAAATAGAGTCATCACACTGGAGATGGCCCATGAAGATCAACCGTCGCGATTTGTTCAGCTGCTTGCCGGCGGGCCTCCTTACGTTAGCCGGCATTGGCCCAGCCGAAGGCGCGTCCGGGCCGAGCCCCATTACCGGCGAAGCTCTCAAAAACACGGTGATCCTTGTCCTTGATCGTGAGGGTAGAAGGGATGCTTGGCAAACTGCGCTAGCTGCGGAGGCAACGGCCCGAGGCTGGCCCGACCTGCCCGAGATCCGTCACTTGGTTGACGTGCTCGACCATGAGAATTGGCCCTCATACGCTGCCGATGAATGGAATGCCTTCCTTTTATCGGATCTCTATGCGCTCGGCAGGTGCCCATCGGATCGAACGCCCGGTGATAGAGTCATACAGACCTTCTTGCCTTCTAGAGATCCTGACAATCCTTCGCATTCACTCGACAATGCCGCGCGCGAAGCATTCTATCGCCTGATCGGCCTCGCCCGGGGAAGCCCCTATCCTCCGGTCGACAAGAAGATCATGCACTGTTTTGACAAACCTCTCCCGCTCCTTGCGACGATCGTCGCCGGCGACCACCCGCTCGACTTGGCCATGGGAAGGGTAGCGGGGGACGAGGGTCTTAAGGCTGTCTTCTGGGCAGGCGAATATCGCCATGGTCCGGACCTCTACATCCAGGCCACAATCCTTCGGCGCCCAAATGCCCAACCACCGACAATGACCGCTCCGCGGCACCGGGACATCGCCCGCAAGGTCATGAACGGAATAGAGACGCTTTGGCGCGAATTGGCGCCCGTGGCCGACGCGCCGGTCTTCACAAGCGTCCAAAGAGACTA
>CAXNIC010000339.1:0-5536 GCA_964201945.1 Alphaproteobacteria bacterium | reverse complement strand
GATGCCGCCGGCTCGGGCAAGCTGATGCAGGCGATGATGACCAAGGACGGCAAGTACCCGCCGGCCTTCGCCGCGGCGCTGACCGCGGTCACCGCGGTGATCGGCCCGATCATCCCGCCCTCGATCCCGATCGTGATCTACGCGCTCGTATCCGACACCTCGATCGGCTACCTGTTCCTCGGCGGCGTCGTCCCGGGCGTGCTGATCGGCCTCGCGCAGATGGCGCTGGTCGCGGTTACCGCCAGGCGCCGCAACTTCCCGGTCGAGAAGCCGGTACCGCTCCGCGACATGCCGCGGATCACCCTCGACGCCCTGCCGGCGCTGATGATGCCGGTGGTGCTGCTCGGCGGCATCTACAGCGGCGTCATGACGCCGACCGAAGCGGCGGCGGTGGCGGCGGCCTATGCGCTTGCCGTCTCGACGCTGCTCTACCGCAACATGGGCTGGGGTGACATCTATCGCTCGCTCCTGGCGAGCGCACGGACGACGGCGTCGATCGGCATGCTGATCGCCGGTGCGCTCGCCTTCAACTACGTCGTCACGATCGAGAACATCCCCAAGACGCTCAGCGTGTACCTGCAGGCCATCCAGTTCACGCCGATCATGTTCCTGATCGCCGTGAACGTCCTGTTGCTGATACTCGGCTGCCTTCTCGAAGGCACCACGATCTTGCTGATCGTCGTGCCCGTGCTGATTCCGACGGCCGAGGCGCTCGGCGTCGACATGGTGCATTTCGGCATCGTCGTCGTGATCAACATCATGCTGGGCTTGGTAACGCCGCCTTACGGGCTGCTCCTCTTCGTCATGACTAACATCTCGGGCGTCTCGCTCAGCGCCCTGGTGCGCGAGGTGCTGCCCTTCCTCTGGATCATGATCGGTGCTCTGGCGGTGATCACCTTCATCCCCGACCTCGTCCTCTTTCTCCCGAAACTGATGGGTTATCGAGCCGCGCTATGACCAAGCCGATCTATGTCCTCAACGGGCCGAACCTCAATCGCCTGGGCAAGCGCGAGCCGGAGATCTACGGCACGACGACGCTGGTCGAGATCGAGGCGATGTGCAGGAAGGCGGCCGGCAGCCGTCCAATCGAGTTCCGGCAGTCCAATGCCGAGTACCAGCTCGTCGACTGGATCCACGAGGCGATCGACGCCGGCGTCGCCGGTATCGTCATCAACCCGGCCGGGCTCACTTTCACGTCGATCCCGATCCTGGATGCGCTGAAGATGTTTGCAGGCCCGATCTTCGAGCTGCACATCTCCAACATCCATCGCCGCGAGCCGATCTATCACAACTCCCTGGTGTCGAAGATCGCGACCGCGGTGATCGCTGGCCTCGGACCCGACGGCTATCCGACCGCGGTCTCGGCGATGCTGCGCCTCCTGGAGACAGCAAAGAAGTAGGTTTGCCATGCAGACCGCCATCGCCACCGTCTCGCTCAGCGGGACGCTCGAGGAGAAGCTGGAGGCGATCGCCGAGGCGCGCTTCACCGGCGTCGAGATCTTCGAGAACGACCTGCTCTCGTTCAACGGGACGCCGGCCGATGTCCGGCGCATGGTCGGCGACCTTGGCCTCCACACCGTCACCTTCCAGCCGTTCCGTGACTTCGAGGGCATGCCGGAGCCGCAGCGGACGCGGGTCTTCGACCGGGCCGAGCGCAAGTTCGACCTGATGCAGACGCTGGGCTGCGACCTGCTGTTGATCTGCAGCAACGTGGCGCCGGATGCGATCGGCGGCATCGACCGGGCGGCCGCGGACTTCCACGAGCTGGGCGAGCGGGCGGCGAAACGCGGGCTCCGCGTCGCCTACGAGGCGCTGGCCTGGGGCCGCCACGTCAACGACTACCGGGACGCCTGGGAAGTGGTGCGGCGCACCGATCATCCGTCGATCGGCCTGGTGCTCGACACCTTCCATACCCTGGCGCGAAAGACCGATCTCAAAGCGATCCGCTCGATCCCGAAGGACCGGATCTTCCTGGTTCAGGTCGCCGACGCGCCGCTGCTCGACATGGATTATCTCTCCTGGAGCCGGCATTTCCGCTGCCTCCCCGGCCAGGGCGAGCTCGATCTCGACGGCTTCATGGAGGCGCTTCAGGCGACCGGCTTCGACGGCATCCTGTCGCTGGAGATCTTCAGCGACCGGTTCCGCGCCGGCTCGACCCGCAGCGTCGCGGTCGACGGCCAGCGCTCGCTCCTGTTCATGCTGGACGAGCTGCGGCAGCGCACCGGCCAGGCGACGCCCGGCATTCCGATCCTGCCGGAGCGCGCCGTCTGCACCGGCGTCGAGTTCGTCGAGTTCGCTGTCGACGAGGCTTTCCAGCCCGGCTTCGAGACGCTGCTGCGCGGCCTGGGATTCCGCCGCTCCGGCGTTCATCGCTCGAAGGCGGTGACGCGCTGGACCCAGGGCCAGATCAGCCTGGTCCTGAATGCGGAGAAGGAAGGCTTCGCGCATTCCTACAACATCGCGCACGGCCCCTCGGTCTGCGCCCTCGCACTCCGGGTGGACGACGCGACGGCGACGATGGAACGGGCGCGGGCGCTGCTGGATCAGAGTTATGTCGGCCGCGCTGGACCGGGCGAGCTGGAGCTGCCGGCGCTGCGCGGCCTCGGCGGTAGCCTGCTTTACCTCATCGACGGCAAGAGCCGGCTCGGGACGCTCTGGGAAACCGACTTCGAGCCCGTCAGTTCATCCGAGGATGATCCCTCCGCGGGCTTGATCCAGGTCGACCACATCGCCCAGTCGATGCATTACGAGGAGATGCTGACCTGGCTCCTCTTCTATACCTCGCTTCTGGACGTGACCAAGACGCCGGTCCTCGACCTGGTGGATCCCGGCGGCGTCGTGCAGAGCCAGGTGGTGCAAACCCGGGACGGCGCGCTCCGCCTCGTCCTCAATTCCTCGCAGAGCCAGCGCACGCTCTCGGCGCGATTCCTCGCCGAGTTCTTCGGCTCCGGCGTGCAGCATCTCGCCTTCGCCACCGACGACATCTTTGCGACGGCCGAGCGGCTCCGGGCGGCGGGCCTGGATCTGCTGCCGATCCCCGAGAACTACTATGACGACCTCGAGGCGAAGACCGGCCTTCCCGGCGAGGAGATCGACCGGATGAAGCGCCTCGGCATCCTTTACGACCGCGACGGCGAAGCCGAGTACCGCCAGCTCTATACCAGGACCCTGGCCGAGGGCTTCTTCTTCGAGATCGTCGAGCGCCGGAACTATCAGGGTTTCGGCGCCGTCAACGCCCCGATCCGGCTGGCGGCCCAGACCCGTCTCGCCCAGCGCCCGTCGCCGCGATTGTGAGACGGAGGGACCGCGCCTATCATCGCGGTCCCTCCTGACGACCCTCACAAGGAACGGCCATGCGCGTCCGCGATTTCTACTCGGGTCGTTCCGCGATCTATGCCGATCACGGCATTGCCGCCACCGCGTCGCCGCGGGCGACCCTGGCGGCGCTCGACATGCTGCGCTCCGGCGGCAACGCCGTGGATGCGGCGCTGACCGCGATCGCCATGCTCTGCGTCATCGAGCAGGGCTCGACGGGCATCGGCGGCGACTGCTTCGTCCTCTACTCGCCGAAGGCCGGGAAGCCGATCGGCCTCAATGGCTCCGGCCGGGCACCGGAGGCGGCGACCGCGGCGTGGTACGCGGCCAAGGGCATCAAGCAGATCGAGATGCAGACGCCGCATGCCGTCACCATCCCCGGCGCCATCGACGCCTGGTGCCTTCTGCACGCCGATCATGGCACCCGCTCGCTGGACGAGATCTTCGCGCCGGCGATCGAGGCGGCAGAGCAGGGCTTCCGGCTCACGCCCCGCATCGGTACCGAGTGGGCGAAGCTGATTGGCAAGCTCTCGGTCGATCCCGACACCAAGCGGATCTATGTGCCGAACGGCAAGGTGCCGGCGATCGGCGACACCCACAAGCTGCCGGCGCTGGGCGCCACGCTCCGGAAGATCGCCAAGCAGGGCCGCGACGGCTTCTACAAGGGTGAGGTGGCTCAGGACATCGTCGACAAGCTGCAGAGCGTCGGTGGCCTTCACACCATGGCGGACTTCGAGGCGTCGCGGCCGGACTACGTGACGCCGATCTCGACCCGCTATCGCGGCCATGACGTCTACGAGATCCCGCCCAACGGCCAGGGCATCACCGCGCTGATCATGCTGAACGTGTTGCAGGGCTACGACTACGGCTCCGACAAGCTGAGCCAGGCCGACCGCATTCACCTGATGAGCGAGGCAGCCAAGCACGCCTATCGCCTTCGCAACCTGCACGTCGCCGACATGAGCCAGGCCGAGGTGCCGGTCGAGCGCCTGCTCTCGACCCAGGAGGCGGAGTCGATCCGCGCCCAGATCGACATGGCGCGCGCCGGTGCCATCACCAAGGCCGACTTCATCCAGCACCGCGATACCACATATCTCTGCGTCGTCGACAAGGACCGGAACGCGATCTCGCTCATCAACTCGCTCTACTCCCATTACGGCTCCGGCATCACTGCGCCGAAGTCGGGCGTGATCCTGCAGAACCGCGGCGAAGGCTTCGTGCTGCGCGAGGATCACCCCAACTGTATCGCGCCCGGCAAGCGCCCGATGCATACCATCATCCCCGGCATGATGATGAAGGACGGCAAGGCGGTGATGCCCTTCGGCGTCATGGGCGGCGACTTCCAGCCGATCGGCCACACCTCGGTGGTGACGCACATGCTCGATTCCCAGATGGACCCGCAGGACGCCATCGCCCAGCCGCGCGCCTTCCCCTATGAGGGCAAGGTCCAGCTCGAGCCCGCCATCCCTGAAAGCGTCGCTGAGGACCTCCGCCGCCGCGGCCATGTGGTCGAGCGTACCGGCGTGCCGCCGGGCGGCGGCCAGGCGATCTGGATCGACCATGACCGCGGCGTCCTGATCGGCGGCTCCGAGCCCCGCAAGGACGGCTGCGCCTTCGGCTATTGAGACGAGAAGAGGAACACCATGACCCGGTCCATACGCTCGCTTGCTTCCCTGATCGCCGCATCCTCGCTGCTCGGCGTTTTCGGCCCGCCGGCATTTGCCCAGGGCACCTTGAAGATGGTGCCGCATGCCGACCTCAAGGTGATGGACCCGATCTTCACCACCGCGACGATCACCAATGATCACGCGATGATGATCTACGACCAGCTGTTCGCCTGGGACGGCAAGCTGACGCCGAAGCCGCAGATGGTGGAGAACTGGGCGGTCGCGCCCGACAAGCTCTCCTATACCTTCGCGCTTCGCCCAGGCCTCAAGTTCCATGACGGCTCGACCGTGACTGCCAAGGACGTCGTCGCCTCGATCCAGCGCTGGTCGAAGCGCGATCCCATGGGGCAGAAGATGGCGGAGTTCACCGCCGGCTGGTCGGTGGTCGACGACCGCACCTTCGCGCTCCGGCTGAAGGAGCCTTTCGGCCTGGTGCTCGACACGCTGGCCTCGACTGCCGCCAACATGCCGGTGGTGATGCGCGAGAAGGATGCCGCGACCGATGCCTTCACCGCGATCACGGAAGCGGTCGGCTCCGGCCCGCACCGCTTCGT
>CAXNIC010000338.1:0-5537 GCA_964201945.1 Alphaproteobacteria bacterium | reverse complement strand
CATTGCGGTCGGCGGCCTCGCCCATCAGCGGGCGCTTGCCGGGGTCGCGGTCGCCGCCGGCGCCGAAGACCACGGCGAGCCGGCCGGCGACATGCGGGCGGAGCGCCGACAGCACCGTCTCGATGCCGTCGGGGGCATGCGCGTAATCGACGAAGACCTTGGCGCCGTTGCGACGGCGGGCGACGAGCTGGAGCCGTCCGGTGACGCCGGAAATATGCGCCATGGCTTCCGCTGCCGCGATGAAGGGCGCGCCGGAGGCGATGACGAGGCCGAGCGCGACCATCGCATTGCTGGCCTGGAAGGCGCCGAGGAGCGGAAGCCGGACTTCGACCGTTTCGCCCTTGAAGACGATCCGGAGCTTTTGGCCGGACGCGTCGGGAAGCCTGAGCAGCAGGCGAAGGTCGGCGCAGGCGGCGCAGCCGACCTTGAGCGTGCGGAGCCCGCGCTCCTTGGCGACGGTCTCCAGTTCCGCGCTCTCGGCGACATCGGCGTTGAGAACGGCGGTGCCGCCGTCGGCCAGGATGCGCTCGAACAGGATGCGCTTGGCCGCGAGGTAGGCCGCCATCGAGCCGTGATAGTCGAGGTGGTCGCGGGTCGGGTTGGTGAAGGCAGCGGCCTGTACCTGAAGTCCGTCGAGCCGGCCCTGGTCGAGCCCGTGGCTCGATGCCTCGATCGCCAGATGCGTGACGCCGGCTTCGACCAGGTCGGCCAGGGTCTCGTGCAGCTTGATCGGATCAGGAGTGGTCAGGGACGGCAGCGTCGGCCGGTCGGGCAGGATGACGCCGAGCGTGCCGATCGACGCGGCCTTGCTTCCGAGCCTGGCCCAGAGCTGCCGGGCGAAGTCGGCGACCGAGGACTTGCCGTTGGTGCCGGTGACGGCGGCGACCGTCTTCGGCTGCTGACCGTAGAAGCGGGCGGCGATATGGGCAAGCCGCCGGCGTGGGGCGGGATCGGTGATAAGCGCGACCCGCTCGGCGCCGACGGGAAGGCGCGTGCCTTCCGGCGCCAGCACGGCGACGGCGCCGGCGGCGAGCGCCTGGTCGAGGAAGGCGCGCCCGTCGACCTTGGTGCCGGGCAAGGCCGCGAACAGGAAGCCGGGGCCGACGCAACGGGAATCGGCCGAGAGGCCGATCACGGGCATCTCGGCGAAACGGGCGAGGGCCGGATCCGGCCCGATGAGGTCAACGAGCCGCAACGCTTTTCTCCTTTGGCTGCGACTGCGAGTCGACCATGAGAAGGCGGCGGATTTCGGGCGTTTCGTCGACCGGCGGCAGGCCGACCAACGGGCCCATGCGCTGGACGATGCGCTGCACGACGGGAGCGGCGACCCAGCCGCCGGTGGCGAAGCCGAAGGTCTTCTTGGTGCCCTTCGGCTCGTCGACCATGACGATGACGACGTAGCGCGGGTCGTAGATCGGAAAGGCCGCGACGAAGGAGGAGAGGCGGGCGCTCTTCTTGTAGCCGCCGCGGCTCACCTTCTCGGCGGTGCCGGTCTTGCCGCCGATCCAGTAGCCCGGCGCCTCGGCCTTCTTGCCGGTGCCGTCCTCGACCACGAGGCGCATCAGGCGGCGCATGTTGTCGGAGGTCGACGCCTTGAGCACCTGGCGGCCGGGGATCGGCTCGCCCTCCTTGCGCTTGAGCAGGGTCGGGGGATGCAGAACGCCGCCGTTGACCACGGTGGCGACGCCGGAGGCGAGGTGGATCGGTGTCACCGAAAGCCCGTGACCGAAGGAGATGGTCATGACGTTGATCGGCCGCCAGTCGCGCGGGTATTTCGGCTTGCCCCGCTCGGGCAGTTCGAGCTGCAGGGGATCGAGCATGCCGAGCTTGCGCATGAAGGCCTTCTGGCCCTCGGCGCCGACCTCGAGCGCCATCTTTGCCGCGCCGATGTTGGAGGAGTGCTTGTAGACCTCGGGCACGGTGAGCCAGCGCTTCTGCGCGTGGTCGTCGTTGATGGCGAAGCGCGAGATGCGGATCGGCTCGCGCGCGTCGAACGACGACCGCATGTTCGCGGTGCCGGCATCGAGCGCCATGGCGAGAGCGAAGGTCTTGAACGTCGACCCCATCTCGTAGACGCCGAGCGTGTTGCGGTTGAAGCGGTTGTCGGCCGGCGCCGAGCCCGGGGCATTCGGATCGAAGTCCGGCAGCGAGACCATGGACAGGATCTCGCCGGTCCTCGAGTCCATGATCACGGCGCCGCCGCCGATGGCGCTGAACTCGGTGATCGAGGCCTGCAGCTCCTGGCGGACGATGTGCTGCAGGCGAAGATCGATGGAGAGCGCCACCGGCTCGTGGCCGCCCTTGATCTTTCCCTCGATCGCCTGCTCGACGCCGCCGAGACCCTTGCCGTCGATGTCGGCGAATCCCACGACATGCGCCATCAGCGAGCCGTGCGGATAGATCCGCTTGTCCTCGCGCTGGAAATAGAAACCGGGGATGCCGAGGCGGTTGATCTCGTATTGCTGGCGCGGCGTCAGGTTCCGCTTGATCCAGACGAAGCTCTTGCCCTCGGCCGAGAGCCGGGCCTCGAGGTCGTCGGCCTTGATCTCCGGCAGCACCGCTTGAAGCCTGATGGCTGCCTCGCGTGCATCCAGGACATCGCGCGGATCGGCGTAGAGCGAGGCCGTCGGCACGCTGGTCGCGACCAGCGCACCGAAGCGGTCGACGATGTCGGCGCGGTCGGCGGCATAGCCGGTCGACTCCAGCGCCTTCGGCAACTCGATCTCGCGTGCGTCGCGAGCCGGCTTCGATGTCGCGAGATCGACCAGCCTCATGCCGACCACGGCGAAGGCGATGGCGAAAACGCCGGCGGCCAGCGTCGGCCGGCCGCGGCTCGAGTCGATCACCTGCTTCGCCGCCCCCTCCAGGCGCACGGCCCGGTTCGGTGGCGGAGCCACCGGCCGGGGAGCGCGAGGTCTGAAGGCGGCGAGGGTGGTCATGACCCTCCGCTCAGCGCTGCGCGTGCGCGAGAAGGGCCCCGTCGACGACGACGACGACGTCGCGACCGGCGGCCTTGGGCGGCGATACGGCGCGAACCTGGGCGAGATCGATGGTGCCGAGCGAGCGCTTGGCCTCGGCGATGTGGAGCTTCGGTGCCGGCTGCGGCTTGACCGGCGGCTTCACCGGCGTGGTGGTCGCGACCTTGACCAGGGCCGGAGCTGTCGGCGCCACAGGCGCGTCAGCCTCGGCGACGACCGGGATCAGCGAGCGCTCGGGGATGGTGGCGACCCGCCCGAACTGGGCCGGCACCACCTGGCTCAGCTCGAGATGGCGGTTGGCGAGATCGGCGATCCGGTCGGGACGGTTGAGGAACGCCCATTCGGCGTTGAGGACGTGGATCGCCTCCTGCTCGAGCTGGATCTGGCGGTTGAGCCGCGCCAGCCGTTCCTCCTTGGCCTGGACCTCGTATTTGAGCTGATAGAGGCCGCACCCGATGAGGATGGCGGCCAGGAGCCAGAAGAGGGTCGAGCGACGGATCATCGGCATCACCTCTCAGCGGTCAGTGCGCCGCGCGGGCGGGCGCGGAAGTGCGCTCGGCGGCACGCAGCCGGGCCGAACGGGCCCGGGGGTTGCGGTTAGTCTCGGCCGGCGACGGCGTCACCGGCTTGCGGGTGAGGAGACGGAAGGTCGGCTCGGCGACGCTGCCGGTATCCGGCAGATGGCGTGACGGGCGAGGGCCGGCGCCGGCGCGCTCAGCGAGGAAGGTCTTCACCCGCCGGTCTTCGAGAGAATGAAAGGAGACGGCGGCAAGGCGCCCGCCAGGAGCGAGCAGCCCCTCGGCTGCTGCGAGGCCGCGGTCGAGCTCATCGAGCTCCTCGTTCACGGCCAGTCTCAGCGCCTGGAAGGTGCGGGTCGCGGGGTCGATGCCGTCGGCCGAGCGGGGCACGGCGCGGCGGACGACGGCGGCGAGTTCGCTCGTGGTCCGAAGCGGGCGGGCGGCGATGATGGCGCGGGCGACCCGGCGGGCGTGGCGCTCCTCGCCGAGATCGAGGATGAGGTCGGCGAGCTCGGCTTCCGCGAGCGTGTTCACCAGGTCGGCGGCGGACCGGCCGGCCTTCTCCATCCGCATGTCGAGGGGGCCGTCGGCGCGGAAGGAGAAGCCGCGGGTGGCATCGTCGAGCTGGGGTGAGGAGACGCCGAGGTCGAGGGCGACGCCGTCGACCCGCTCGATGCCGTCGGCGCGGGCGACCTCGACCATGTCGCCGAAGCGGGCCTGGCGGAGGGTGAGGCGTCCGGGGAAGCGGGCGGCGAGGCCGGCGCCGCGGGCGACCGCGTCGGGATCGCGGTCGATGCCGAGAACACGGCAATCCGCCGATTCAAGCAGGGCGAGGGTATAGCCGCCGAGGCCGAAGGTGCCGTCGACATAGAGGCCGCCATCCTTGGGCGCGAGGGCCGCGAGAACTTCGTCGCGGAGCACCGGGATATGGGTGGGGCCGGTCACTTGCCGCCTCCCTCGGGCCGCGATGTCGGCAATGTCGTCTTCTGGATACGGATGCGGTCGCGGGCCACCGACAAATGCCGATCGAGACCCACCGGTTCCCAGATCTGAAAGGTGCTGCCGTATCCGGCGAAGACGGCCTGGTCGGTGATGCCGGCATGGCCGAGGAGATCCTCGGGCAGCATCACCCGCCCTTCGGGATCGAAGGCCAGCTGATGGGAAACGGCGAAGATGCTGCCTAGATCGTCGCGCTCGTCCGAGAACTGGTCGAGGCGGTCGTGGCCTTCGACCATCTTCGCCATGCGGTCGTAGCCGCAGCCCTCCAGCGCGGGGAGCTTCGGGTGCGGATAGACGACGATTCCGGCAAAGGACTGATCGGAAAGGGCAGCGCGGAAGGGCGCGGGGACCGAGATGCGGCCCTTTTTATCGATCTTGTTCGCGAACCGGGACAAGAACAGTCCCATTCGATTCCCCCGGCGACCCGAACGGGCCGGCCTTTAATCCCGGAACAGGCTGCTCGGCCCCGCGCCGATGCCCGTCTGGGATAATTTGGGATATCATGGGAATATATGGGCGTCAATGGGAGCTCTAGGTAACGGCATGGGACAAATCAGTAATTTCAAGCCTCTCCCAGGGATTGTGGGTCCCTTCTTGCAAGAAACGACTGGTTTGATTTAGTTCTCGAAAAATATTTCTTTTGTTCTTGATATGTTCTCACTGTCGATGCTGCCGCGGAACGCCGGAAGGCGAGATGAAACGGGGTCAGACGGCCTGTAAGCCGGGTTCTGTCCCCGCCCTTTAAGGGCGATGGACGGCCATTCATCTGGGACGCCCGTTACCGGACGCCTCGCGCGACCAACCCGGGCGACGGCGCGAGAATGCGCCTCCCGGCGGTCTTTCGACCCCGAGCGGCCGCCCCTATTCGGTCTTGCTCCCGGTGGGGTTTGCCGTGCCGGTCCCGTTGCCGGTCCCGCGGTGCGCTCTTACCGCCCCGTTTCACCCTTACCGGCGCAAGCGCCGGCGGTCTGTTCTCTGTGGCACTGTCCCTGGGGTCGCCCCCGCCGGGTGTTACCCGGCACCGTATTCCCGTGGAGCCCGG
>CAXNIC010000337.1:0-5537 GCA_964201945.1 Alphaproteobacteria bacterium | reverse complement strand
GCTATAGTCTCGGCCGAACGGCGAAGCGTCTGGAGGCGGATGGGCGTCTGGGAGGATCTGGGGCGGGAGCTCGACGCCTGGGGAGAGGCGGCGAGGCTGGCGACGCTGTGGTGGCGCGACGACGATGCGGTCGCGCCGACGGCGGCGCTTGCCCGGCTTCACGACCTGACATCCACCCATGGCGTGGTCCCCGCCCTGGCCGTGGTGCCCCGGGATGCGGCCCCGTCGTTGCCCGGCGACGCCCTTCTCCAGCACGGCTATGCCCACACCAATCACGGCCTGAAGAAGAAGGCCGAACTCGGGCCGGAGCGTCCGGCCGCCAGCGTCGCCGGCGAGCTCGCAACGGGGCGCCGGCGTCTTCTCGACCTCTTCGCCGGGCGCGTGCTGCCGGTGCTGGCGCCGCCCTGGAACCGGATCGCCCCCGACGTCGTGGCCCTCTTGCCGGGATTGGGCTTCCGCGGCCTCTCGACCTTCCGGCCGCGTCCGGCGCCGGAGGCGGCGCCGGGCCTAGCCCTGGTCAACACCCATGTCGACGTGATCGACTGGCGCGAGCGGCGCTTCGCTGGCGACGAGCCGGCGCTGGGGGCGCTGATCGCCCATCTCGCCGCCCGCCGCCTCGGCGGGGCGGATGCGGGCGAGCCGACCGGTCTCCTGACCCACCATCTCGTTCATGACGCGCCGGCTTGGGGCTTCCTCGGCCGGCTACTCGACGTCACCCGCGCACATCCCGCCATCCGCTGGCTCACGCCGGCCCAAGCCTTCGGACTTAGGAGCCTGTCTGTGTAATGGCCATGGCCTCAACCGTCGCTACAAGGGCTTGGGCTAGGAGAGCGGCGCGACGTGATGCTGGGCGCATCACGAGCGGCGCTCGACAACGCCCAAGCCCTTGTAACGACGGCCCTCCGGGTTGCGAGGCGCGGGGCGATGGCTTTGTCGCGGGCGCTCGGCGATGCTCCAGCATCGCCGTCGCGCCCGCTTCGCGCCCTCACCGCCGCGCTTCGCAATTGAGGCCGCGGCCATTACTCAGACAGGCTCCGAATCCCGCATGACCGAACACCGCTACCCGACCCAGGCGATGATGGGTGACTACATCCGAGCCGCCTTCGGCCTGGCGCTCACCGGAACGCCGCTGCTGCTGTCGCCGCCGGGCTCGGCCGCCACCTACATCCTGGGGCCGCTGGCACTCCTGTTCTTCGTCTTCGGTGCGCGCACGGCGCTTCGCCACCGCACCGTGGTCGAGGTCGACGACCTGCACGTGGCAACGCACGGGCTCTGGCGCCAGGAGATGAAGTGGTCGGAGCTGATCGAGGTCAAACTCAACTACTACTCGACCAAGCGCGACCGCACCTCGGGCTGGATGCAGCTGATGCTGCGGGGGCCGACCGGCAAGCTCCGCTTCGATTCCACCCTCGACGGCTTCCCCGAAGTGGCGCGCCGCGCGCACATGACCGCGCGGGCCAAGGGCATCGAGCTGACCGAGGCGACCATCTCCAACTTCGCCTCGCTCGGCTTCGAGCCGGCGAAGTCGAAGGACTGAGCCCCCGAAGCCGATGAGCACCAGCCCGCTCCTTCGCGTCAACGACCTCAAGATCGTCTTCGATCTGCCGGAGGGGCAGCTGGTCGCGGTCGACGGCGTCAGCTTCCGGGTGCGCTACGGGCAGACCACGGCGCTGGTCGGCGAGTCGGGCTCGGGCAAGACCGTGGTCTCCCAGGCGATCATGAACATCCTGCCGAAGGCCGCCCGCGTCGCCTCCGGCCAGATCCTCTTCGCCGACCCGACCAAGGCCGGCACCGTCAACGACATCGCCCACATGCCGCCGGAAAGCCGCGGCATGCGCGCCATCCGCGGCGGGCGCATCTCGATCATCTTCCAGGAGCCGATGACCTCGCTCTCGGCGCTGCATACCGTCGGCGACCAGATCGCCGAGACGCTCGAGCTGCACAAGCCGGTCAGCCGCGCCCAGGCGCTGGAGGCGACCCGCGAGATTTTGCGACTGGTAGGATTCCCCAATCCGAAGAAGGCGGTCGACACATATCCCTTCGAGCTGTCGGGCGGGCTCCGCCAGCGCGCCATGATCGCGATGGCGCTGATCTGCCGGCCGGCGCTCCTGATCGCGGACGAGCCGACCACGGCGCTCGACGTCACCATCCAGGCGCAGATCCTCAAACTGATCGCCGATCTCCAGCAGGAGCTCGGCATGGCGGTCCTGGTCATCACCCATGATCTCGGCGTCGTCGCCAACATCGCCCAGGAAGTCGTGGTGATGTATCGGGGGCGGGTGATGGAGTCGGGCACGGTCGAGGACATCTTCCGCGCGCCCGAGCATCCGTATCTCAAGGCGCTGATGCGGGCGGTGCCGCGGGTCGGCATGAAGCCGGGCGAGCGGCTGGTCCCTTTGCGCGAGATCAAGAGCGAGCACAGCCGGCTGATGGCGGAGAAGCCGGCTTGGCCGGAAGGCGCCGACGCCGCCGGGCCGCTGCTCGCGGTCAAGGGCATCACCAAGAGCTTCCAGATCCGCAAGACCGCCTGGTTCGGCGACAAGTCGGCCGGCAAGGTGCTGGCGGTCGACGATGTCTCCTTCGAGGTCCGGCGCGGTGAGTGCTTAGGCCTCGTCGGCGAGAGCGGCTGCGGCAAGACCACGCTGTCGAAGATCTTGCTGCGCGCGCTGAAACCCGATTCCGGCTCGGCGGTCTTCAACGATCACGGCACGCCGGTCGACATGCTGGCGCTCGAAGGCAACGACCTCATCCGCTTCCGCCGGCAGATGCAGTACGTGTTCCAGGATCCGTTCGGCTCGCTGAACCCGCGCATGACCGTGTTCGACATCATTGCCGAGCCCCTGATGATCCACGGCATCGCCGACGAGGCGGAGCGGGCCGAGCGGGTGAAGGAGCTGATGCGGCTGGTCGGCCTCGACGTCCGCCATCTCAAGCGCTATCCGCACAGCTTCTCCGGCGGCCAGCGCCAGCGCATCTGCATCGCCCGCGCCCTCGCGCTCAGCCCCGATCTCCTGATCTGCGACGAGCCGGTCTCCGCCCTCGACGTCTCGATCCAGGCGCAGATCCTGAACCTGTTGAAGGATCTGCAGAAGCAGCTCGGCCTCACCTACCTGTTCATCAGCCACAATCTCGCGGTGGTCGACTATGTCGCGCATCGCATCGCGGTGATGTGCGCCGGCCGCCTGGTCGAGGTGGCGCCGCGCGAGGAGCTGTTCCGGAACCCGGTGCATCCCTATACCCAGGCGCTGCTCTCGGCGGTGCCGGAGCCCGACCTCGAGCGCAAGCTCGACTTCGCCCATGTCGTCGACAGCAAGGCCTCGGTGCCATCGGCCTGGCCCGAGCCCTTCCGCATCGACGGGACCAAGCCGGCGGCGATGGTCGATCTCCGCGACGAGCATTTCGTGCGCGCGACCGCGATGCCGGTCCTGAAGGAGGTGGCGTGATGCGCCTGCTGATCGCCCTGGTCCTGGCGCTGGCCTCAGCCGGGGCTGCAGCCCAGACCTTCCGCGAGCCGACCAGCCTGGTGGAGGCGGTCGCCGCCGGCCAGCTGCCGCCGGTCGGCCAGCGCCTGCCCGACCGTCCGGACGTCGCCAAGCTCTTCCCCTTCCAGACGCTGGGCCGGCACGGCGGCAGCTGGCGGATGATCGCTGGCGGCGCCTCCGACACGCGCTTCGCCGTCGTCTACGGCTATGCCCGCCTGATCGGCTACGACGCCCAGTTCAAGCTGCAGCCCGACATCGCCGAGAAGGTCGAGATCGAGGACGAGCGCCGCTTCACCTTCCATCTCCGCCCCGGGCACCGCTGGTCCGACGGCGCGCCGTTCACCACCGACGACTTCCGCTATGTCTGGGAGGATGTGTTCGGCAATTCCCGGCTCCGCCCCTCGGGCGTGCCGGTCGAGCTGCTGGTCGACGGCGAGCGGCCGGTCTTCGAGATCCTGTCGCCGACCGTCGTCCGCTACACCTGGTCGCAGCCGAACCCGACCTTCCTTGCGTCGCTGGCCGGCCCGCGGCCGCTCGAGATCTTCGCGCCGGCCCACTATCTCAAGACCTTCCACGAGCGCTACGCGCCGCCGGCCGAACTCGAGAAGAGGGTGCGCGACGAGCGCGTGCGCAACTGGGCGGTCCTGCACAATCGCCGCGACAACCAGTACCGGGTCGACAATCCCGATTTGCCTACGCTTCAGCCCTGGATGCTGGCGACGACGCCGCCGGCCGACCGCTTCGTCTTCAAGCGCAATCCCTACTACCACCGCGTCGACGCCGAGGGCCGCCAGCTGCCCTATCTCGACGAGCTGGTGATGTCGCTCGCCGACTCGAAGATCGTGCCGCTGAAGACCGGCGCCGGCGAGGCCGACCTCCAGGCCCGCTATCTCCGCTTCGACAACTACACCTTCTTGAAGGAGGCGGAGGCGAGGAACGGCTTCAAGGTGCGGCTCTGGCGCACGGTGCGCGGCGCCGATCAGGCGCTGGTGCCGAACCTCAACGTTAGCGATCCGGTGTGGCGCGCGGTGCTGCGCGACGTCCGCTTCCGCCGCGCGCTGTCGCTCGGCACCAACCGCCACGAGATCAACCAGGTCATCTATTACGGGCTCGGCATCGAGGGGAACAACACGGCGCTGCCGGGCTCGGCCCTGTTCGATCCTGAGCTCCGCACCCGCTGGACCCGCTACGACCTCCGCACCGCGAACGCGCTTCTGGACGAGATGGGGCTGACCAAGCGCGACCACCGGGGGCTCCGCCTGCTGCCCGACGGCCGGCCGATGAAGATGGTGATCGAGAGCGCCGGCGAATCGACCGAGCAGACCGACGTGCTGGAGCTGCTGCACGACACTTGGATCGAGCTCGGCATCAAGATCTACCCGAAGGCGCTGCAGCGCGACGTCATGCGCAACCGCATCTTCGCCGGCGAGACGGTCATGTGCATCTGGTTCGGCTCCGAATTCGCGCTGATGGACGCCGACTCGAACCCCAAGGACTATGTCATCACCGAGCAGCAGCAGCTGCAATGGCCGAAGTGGGGCCAGTTCCGCGAGACCAAGGGCAAGGCCGGCGAGCCGGTCGACATGCCAGAGGCGAAGGAGCTGCAGGAACTCGAGCACGCCTGGTCGCACACCGCCGACCGCGCCGAGCGCACCCGCATCTGGCGGCGCATCCTCGAGATCAACGCCGACCAGCAGTTCACCATCGGCATCCTCGCCGGCGCCTTCCAGCCCGTGGTGATCGCGCGTGCGCTGAAGAACGTGCCGGAGGAAGGCGTCTTCAACTGGGAGCCCGGCGCCCATTTCGGCATGTACCGCCCCGACACCTTCTATTTCTCCACGTCCGACGTGGCGTCGAAGTGACGGGCGAGGACTGAAGCATGTTCGGCTATGTCGTCCACCGTCTGCTGGTGATGATCCCGACGCTGCTCGCCATCAGCGCCATCACCTTCCTGATCATGCAGCTGCCGCCGGGCGACTTCCTGTCGACCCACATCGCCGAGCTGCAGAGCCAGGGCGAGTCCGTCGACATGGCGAAGATCGAGTTCCTGCGCCA
>CAXNIC010000336.1:0-5550 GCA_964201945.1 Alphaproteobacteria bacterium | reverse complement strand
GATCACGACCACGCCAGCTGCATCGAGGACGCCTTGGTCGAGGCGGAGACGATCTGCGGCGAGCGCGGCGCGCGCCTGACCGAGCTGCGCCGGCGGGTGCTGGAGCTGGTCTGGACCAGCCATGAGCCGGTCGGCGCCTACGACATCCTGTCCCGATTGGGCGGCGACGGCCGCAAGGCCGCCCCGCCCACGGTCTACCGGGCCCTCGACTTCCTCCTGGAGCAGGGGCTGGTCCACCGGATCGAGAGCCTGAACGCCTTCGTCGGCTGCCCCAGCCCCAAGGCACCGCATTCCGGCCAGTTCCTGCTCTGCACCGCCTGCGGGACGGCGACCGAGATCGCCGATTCCGGCATCCAGGCGGCGCTGGTCGCGGCCGCCGGACGCGCCGGCTTCCGCGCCGGCCACGTCACCCTCGAGGTCAAGGGGCTCTGCCGGCACTGCCAGGGCACCGTCGGGGCGGCCAAGCCGCACGCCCACGCGCATTAGGTAAGAGGACTCAAGATATGAGCGACGACGCGCCGGAGTTCCGGCAGACCGAACGGCTGCCGGTCAGCGTGCTGACGGGCTTTCTGGGCTCGGGCAAGACCACGCTCTTGAAGCAGCTCCTGACCAAGCCGGGCCTGGAGAAGGTGGCGGTGATCGTCAACGAGTTCGGCGAGATCGGCCTCGACCACACCCTGATCGAATCCAGCTCGGAAGGCGTGGTCCTGCTCAACTCCGGCTGCCTTTGCTGCACCGTCCGCGGCGACCTGATCGACACACTGCGCAACCTGTTCCTGAAGCGCGTGCGCGGCGAGGTGCCCGAGTTCGACCGCGTGGTGATCGAGACCACGGGCTTGGCCGATCCGGCGCCGATCCTGCACACGCTGATGACCGATCCGCTGGTCGCAGCCCGCTTCCGGCTGGACGGTGTGGTGACGACGGTGGATGCCGTGCATGGCTCGAGCCAGCTGGATGCCCAGCCCGAGCCGGTGAAGCAGGCCGCCGTCGCCGACCGCATCGTGCTGACCAAGACCGACCTGGTGACGCCCGCCGAAGTCGACGCCCTAATCGAGCGGCTTCGCCGCCTCAACCCGGCGGCGCCGATCGAGCGCGTCACCATGGGTGAGATCGACCCCAGGAAGCTGATGGATTGCGGGCTCTACGATCCCAAGACCAAGTCCGCCGACGTCAGCAAATGGCTGAACGAGGAGGCCTATGCCGAGGCGCATGGGCACGAGCATCACGACCATGACCATGATCATGGCGATCACGATCACGACCACGATCACCACGACCATGACCACGGCAACCTGGACCGGAACCGCCACGACGACCGCATCCGGGCCTTCTGTCTCGCCTTCGACCGGCCCTTCGCCTGGGCCGAGATCGCCGAAGCCCTCGACCTCTTCGCCCAGACCCACGGCCCCAACCTGCTGCGCGTGAAGGGCATCCTGAACGTGGTGGAATCGGAGAAGCCGATCGTCGTTCACGGCGTCCAGCATCTCTTCCACCCGCCGGCGACGCTGCAGGCCTGGCCTCCCGGCGACGACAAGCGCTCGCGGCTGGTGTTCATCACCCGCGACCTCGACAAGGCCTATGTCGAGAAGGCGCTGGACGCCTTGTTCAAGTCCCAGGCGACGGCGGCGTAAGCGGCGGATGTCCCTCGACCGGGTCCTGCATGCGCTTGCCGGCGGCAAGCCCTATTTCCCGCCCGGCCTGTTCGGCATCCAGAGCGCGCCCGAGCGCTATGTCTACATGCAGGCGACCGTGCATCTGCTCTCGCAGATCCGCGCCGGCCAGCCGCTCCGCATCCTCGAAGTGGGATCCTGGGTCGGCGCCTCGGCGCTGACCTGGCTGGACGCGCTCGACCGCTATGCCGGCGGCAAGGGCGAGGTCTGGTGCTGCGATCTCTGGGAACCCTATCTGGAAGTGACGCCCGAGCGTGCTGCGCTCGCCTCGGGCGCCCTTCCCGCTGAGGATGTCGGGCTCGCCATGGACGTGGCGGCGCGCGCTGGCGTCGCCCAGGCGCTGTTCGACTACAACGTCGCCCGTGCCGGCGGCTCCGGCCGCGTCGTCCAGCTCAAGGGCGACTCCGGAAAAGTATTGGCCGGCTTAGGATCCGAGCAGTTCGATCTCGTCTACATCGACGGCGACCACCGGATGGACGCGGTCCGCCGCGACATCGCCGAGGCCAGGCGCCTGGTCCGCCGTGGCGGTGTCGTCTCCGGCGACGATCTCGAGCATCAGCTGCACGAGGTCGATCCGGATTTCGCCAAGAGGCAGACGACGGCGGACTGGCTGGTCGATCCGAAGAGCGGCCAGGGCTACCACCCCGGCGTGACCGTCGCCGTCGCCGAAGGCTTCGGCAAGGTCTCCGCCTATAGCGGCTATTGGCTGATGCGCCGCCTCGGCGACGGCTTCCAGCCGGTCGACCTCTCCGGCCGCCCGGTCCATGTGCCGCCGCACGTCTCGGTCGACACCGACCCGGCGACGCTCAGGCCGACGATCTAGCCTTCACCGCGGGGCTGCCCGAGGCGAGCTTCCTCACCTGCGAGGATGCGGCGATCGGCCCGCCGGAAGCGAAGGCCTCGTGGTTCGCCTCGATGTCGTCCAGGCGGTAGAGGTAGTTCACCATCAGGCCGGCCGATTCCTTCATGCCCTTGGCCGAGGTGTCGCTGAGCCAGTTCAGGCGCTCGACGCGGGCGCCGTTGCCGAGATGGAAGCGCGCGACCGGATCGACCGGCTTCCCGTCCTTCTTCTCGGCGAAGAGATAGACGGCCGAGAGCCGCATCAGCGCCGGCTTCAGCAGCGCCGCCAGCTCGGCGTTATCGGCCAGCGGCTGGTCGAGGAGAGCGCGCCAGTCACCGGTCTCGGTGCGGGATGCGAGCGGCGCCCGCTCGTCGTCGGGCAGCATCGCGTCGAGCTCCTCGATCGAGAGCCGGCCGAGCCAGCGGCGGAAACCCGGGATCGGCGACAGCGTCGAGAAGATCGTGAGCCGTGGGAACTGCTGCGCCAGGTCGTCGACCACTTGCTTGATCAGGAAGTTGCCGAAGCCGATGCCGCGCAGCCCTTCCTGGGTGTTGGAGATCGAATAGAAGATCGCGGTGTCGGCGTCGCGCGGGTCTTCCTGCGGCGCCGCCGGATCCAGCAGCCTCTGCACGTTGTCGGCGATGCCCTTGACCAGCGCCACCTCGACGAAGATCAGCGGCTCGGTCGGCATGCGCGGATGGAAGAAGGCGTAGCAGCGCCGGTCGGCGTCGAGGCGGTTCTTGAGGTCGACCCAGGAGCTCACTCTGTGCACCGCCTCATAGGCGGTGACCTTCTCCAGCAACGAGGCCGGCGAATCCCAGGTGATGCGTTTCAATTCGAGGAATCCCACATCGAACCAGGCGGCCAGCATCGCCCGCATGTCTTCGTCCAGGCTGGCGAGATCCGGATCGTCGCCCATGATGTCGATGAGGCGCGCCCGCATATCGACCAGGAACTTCACGCCGTCGGGCAGGCTGGTGAACTGGGTCAGCAGCTTCACTCGCGGCGCCATGGTGGCGGCGCGGAGCTTCCGCTCCGCCTTCGCCGCACCCGGCGTTCCCAATGCCACCCGGTAGTCGCCTGCGGCCTTCACCAGCGCCTCGGAATCGAGCGCGAAGTCTCGCGCCAGGATCTCGAGGAAGCGCCGGACGCCCTCGGGCGAGAGCGTCAGGAAGACGCGGCCGAGCGAAGCGGCGCGGGCACGGGCCGAGACCTCGCCGCCCTTGGCCTCCAGGCAGTCGCGGAACTGGGCCCGCAGCAGCGCGGCCTCGTCGCCGCCGATGTCGGGATCCCGCAGCGTGCGCTCGGCGAGGCCGGCGCGCTCCGCGAGGCCCCGCCAGGCGGAAGCGAGATTGGCGATGGTGCGGTCGATGAAGGTCGTGGCCATGGGGAGGAGCTTAGCGGGACGGGGATGACAGTCTCAATGCCGTGCCCCTGCGACACGTTCCCCCGGGCGTCTCACAGCCCGAGATAGGCCTGCCGCACCCGGTCGTCGGCGAGCAGCTCGGCGCCGGTGCCGGCGAGCGCCACCTGGCCTTGCTCCAGCACATAGGCATGGCCGGCGAGCTTCAAGGAGAGCGCCACGTTCTGCTCGACCAGCACGATGGCGAGGCCGCCCTCGTTCAGGCTGCGGATGGTGCGGAAGACCTCCTGGACGACGGTCGGCGCGAGGCCGAGCGAGGGCTCGTCGAACATGATCATCGCCGGCTGGCCCATCAGGCAGCGGCCGATCGCCAGCATCTGCTGCTCGCCGCCGGAAAGCGTGCCGGCGGCCTGGCGGCGGCGCTCGGCCAGCCTGGGAAACAGCTCGTACATGCGCGCCAAGGTCGGTTCCATCAGCCGGCGCGCGCGCGGCAGGTAGCCGCCCATGCGGAGGTTCTCCTCGACGGTGAGCGTCGGGAAGACCTGCCGGCCCTCCGCCACCTGGCCGATGCCGAGATCGGCGATCCTGTGGCTGGGCCAGCCGGTGATGTCCTGGCCGCGGAAGACGACACGGCCGGCGACCGCCGGCACGATCCCGGCGATGGAACGGATCAGCGAGGTCTTGCCGGCACCGTTGGCGCCGACAATGGCGCAGATCTCGCCCTCGCCGACCTCAAGGCTGACACCATCCAGCGCGCGGGCATCGCCGTAGCTGACGCCGAGGCCTTCGATGCGAAGCAGGCTCACAGCACCGCCTCCTCGCCGAGATAACATTCCAGCACCGCGGGATCGCGCACCACCGCCTCCGGTGCGCCCTCGGCGATCTTCTCGCCGTGATGAAGCACGACGATGCGCTGGGCCAGCTGCATCACCGCGCGCATGACATGCTCGATCAGCAGGATAGTCAGCCCGTCGCGGCGGTTGAGCCCGGCCAGGATCTCGACCAGCCGGTCGCATTCGGTCGGGCGCAAGCCGGCCATGACTTCGTCCAGAAGCAGCAGCTTCGGCCCGGTGGCGAGCGCGCGCGCGACTTCCAGGCGCTTCCGGTCGGGCAAGGTCAGCGCCGATGCCGGCTCGTCGGTCTTGCGGCCGAGGTCGAGCAGATCGAGCACTGCCCTCGCCCGCTCCTTCGCCTCGCCGACGTGCCGGCTGGCGTTCAGCGCACCGACGGTCACGTTGTCGAGGACGGAGAGGCCGGCGAACGGCTTCACCACCTGGAAGGTGCGGCCGATGCCGGCACGGCAGACCTGGTCGGCGCGGAGCCCGGTGAGACGCGTGCCGGCGAGAGTCACCTCACCCGCGTCCGGCGGCATGGCGCCGGCGATCAGGTTGAAGCAGGTGGTCTTGCCGGCGCCGTTCGGGCCGATCAGCGCCAGGATCTCCCTGTCGCCGACATTGAACGACACATCGGCGACGGCCTTCAGTCCGCGGAAGCTCTTCGACAGGCCGGAGACGGTGAGCAGCGGCTCAGCCATCGCGGCCGATCCGGAGGCGCTGCGCCAGCCAGGGCCAGAGGCCGGCCGGCTTCAGCATGACGATGACGAGGAGGGCCACGCCGTAGATCACCTGCTTGGCGCCCGGAGCGGCGAGACCGAGATGCTCCAACAACGCGGTCGT
>CAXNIC010000335.1:0-5637 GCA_964201945.1 Alphaproteobacteria bacterium | reverse complement strand
ACGTCGATCGAGGCCAGCGCCAGGATCGTCATGATCCAGGGCCCGGTCGAGACGACGGAGGCGTGCGCGAGGCTCGCCACCACGCCCATCAGGTCGTCGCGTCGCGCCAGCTTGCGGAGTTCGAAGCCGATGCCTGCCATCAGACGGCCACCCGTTCAGCCGGGATGTCCGGGGCACGATCTTCCTGCTCGGCGAGCTGGGCGTAGAGGTCGCCATAGGCCTGCTCGACCGCGCGCTGGTCGTAATAGACCTTGCAGCGCTCGCGGATGGCGTTCGCGCACTTGTCGTGCCAGTCCTGGTCGACGAGCAGGCGGCGGATCGCCGCCGCGGTCGCCCGCGGATTGGACAGCGGCGTGACCTCGCCGCCGGCGCCGAGGCGGGGGCTCTCGTCGTCGCGGCCGTAGATCAGCTCCGAGCACGACCCGACATTGGTCGCGACCGTCGGCACGCCGGCGGCACCGGCTTCCAGCACCACCAGCGGCTGGCCCTCGCTGATCGAGGTCAGGACGTTGACGTCGATGGATCCGAGCACCTCATCGAGCTTCTTCCTGCCGGTGAACTCGAAGGTCTCGCCGAGACCGAGGGTCTCGACCATCTGCCTGCATTCCTCGTAGTAGGTCATGTCCTCTTCATAAGGCCCGATCATCAGGCATTTCACGTCGGGGACGCTGCGCCGGAGGATGTCGGCGGCACGGATGTAGCTTTTCACGTCCTTGATCGGGACGACGCGGCCGATGAGCGCCACGGTCGGCGGCCGCGGTCCGGGCTCGCGCTTGACCTTGGAGAAGCGCTCGACGTCGACGCCGTTCGGGATCACCCACATCTTCGAGCGGTCGGCGCCGTCAGCCATCTGCAGACGCTGATTGCCTTCGAACAGGGTGATGATGCCGGTCGCCGCCTCGTAGCAGGCGCGGCTGTATGTGAGGAAGCTGTCGACCCAGAGATCCTTCAGCCCCTTCTCGCCCCCCTCGACGTTGAGGCTGGTCGAGCCGACCTCGAACAGCCAGTCGGCCATGGCGATCTCGACGCGGCGTTCGTTGGTGTAGATGCCGTGCTCGGTCAGCAGCAGGGGACGCCCGGTCTCCAGCGCCGCCCGCGCGCCCCAGAGCCCGGCATAGCCGGTGGAGACGGCGTGATAGACCCGGGCCTGCGGCAGGTCCGACAGCATCACCGAATAGAGGCCGCCGACCAGCGCCCGCCAGGTCCAGAAATAATGGAGGAACGAGCCCTCCTTCAGCGTCTTCTCGTACATGCGCAGAAGCAGCCGCCAGGCCGGGGGCGAATTGAGCAGGGGGATACGGCCGAGCCGGCCCGCCTTCGGCTTCAGCAGCGCCAGCAGCTCGGCCACCTCGGCGAGACCGCCGCTGCGGTGAATGCGCATCAGCAGCGGTTCCAGCTGGAGCATGAGCCGCTCGAGGCCGAACATGAACCGGGCGCCCTTGCGCAGATCCTGAATGAAGATGTGGGTGATGCCGGTAACGTTCGCCGGCATCTCATAGCGCATGGTCCGGGGCTCGTCCTTGGCCAGCAGCGAGACGATGTGAAACGTCGTGTCCTTGCTGCCGCGGATCAGGTCGTGGGTCCAGGTCGACACGCCGCCGGCGACGTAGGGATAGGTTCCCTCCAGGATCATGCAGACGTCGGCGGCGAGGGATTTCGGGGCCGTCACGCGCGGGCCTCCGTCTCGGCCGGCTCGGACGCCCACAGATTCAGGACACCGGGAAGCTGAGGCGGATGCTTGCCGTCGGCCTTGAACCGGTGCCGATACTCGCTCATCGCCGCCCGGACACGGTCGTAGCGACCGAGCTGGAACAACGCTTCCATCTGCCAGAGCGTCATGTCCGGCGAAAGAAGGCCACGGCTCTCGGCCACGGCGAACCAGTCGGCCGCTGCCGCATGGCGGTGCTCGCGCACCAGGATGCGGCCGATCGCAAGCCACAGCGCCGGCTCGCGCGGCCGCACCGCGAGCGCCTCCTGATAGCCTTCGAGTGCGCGGATGCGGTTGTCACGCTCGCGTTCCGCATCCAGGAGCCCGGTGAAGGCGTAGTCGTCATAGTGACGCGCGAGCTGCTGGCGGCGCTTGAAGCTGCGCGGACGCGCGCGCAGCTTGCGGTTGAGCTCCTGCACACGGGCGAGGAACCGGCCTTCGATGGTGGCAACCGCAGTCGCCGCCTGGGTACGGACCGAGGGGTCGGTGTCGGTGAGCGCCTGCTTCAGCGCCGGCGCGAACCCCGGACGGAAGTGGCGGGTGAGGAGGCCGATGACGAGCCGCTTCTTGGCGGAGTCGTGGCCGCTCAGCACGTCGGCGAAGCTCTCGACGCCGGTGCCGCGCTGCTGTCTCTGCCGGCGAAGCAGCAGCTCGTAGAGCTGCGTCACCCGCGACTGCGTCTCGACCGGGAACAGGCTGGCATACCAGGCCTGGAAGTCGAACCAGTCGCGATGGAAGACGATCAGCAGAAGCCCCGTGACGATCGCGGTGAACGGACCGGCGGGGCCGAGCCCGGCGGTGGCGGCGAACAGGAACCAGGCGAGCTGGTTGCGTCGGATCCGCCGCCCGATCCATTTGGCCCAGACGAACAGGCAGAGCGTCACGACGGCATGGGCGATCGTCCACTCGAGCAGGCCGATGGAGCGGTCGATCAGGAGGTAGATCGCGACGCCTTCGGCCGCCAGCGCCGGCAGCGCGGCGGCAATCTGAGTCAGTCGCTGACGGATGAGGAGCCCGCGCTTAACCACATGGCGCGGCCGCGGGCGTACCTGCGGACGGCGCCGGGACTTTGCTGTGGGCTTAGCGCCGCGCTTCACGGCGATTCAACTCCTCGATCTCGAAGGTCAGGCGCACGCGGTCCGCCATCACGTTGAGACGGTGGCTGATGTCGTCCTTGAGCTTCCTTACGACGAGCCTGGCCCCGGCGCCATTGGTCGCCGGCAGCAGAACAGCGAAGCGGCGGCCGACCGGAAGCCATTGGAAGGCGAGGTCGGTCTCGCGCAGCCACTGGCCGACGGCGACGGCGACGATGCGGCCGACGGAAAGCGCCTCGTCGCGCGTGAGTTCGCCCTCGCCCTCGAAGCCGACGACGATCAGCGTCAGGTCGAAGTCGACGCGGGCGGCGAGCTTGGTGAGGAATTCCTTCTGGCGATCGAAGAGCTGGGCCGAGAGCAGGCCGGCTTCGGGATCGATGATCCGCTCGGAGGCCGCGTCCTCGTAGCGCTTGGCGATCGCGAGGTTGCTTCCGATCCAGTCGCAGAGAAGCTGGAAGTTCTCGATCGTCGCCGGGTTGAGATCGAGCAGGCCGAGAGCCTCGATCTTGAGGAGGCCGAAGACCTCGTCCGTCGATGAATCCTGGAGAGGTCCCGCCAGCACGCCCTCGCCCCCCAACGTCTTCTCATCGGCGGATCTTGCGACGCAGAGGATGTTCCGTTCGGCGATGGTCCGGCGGTACAACGGATGGGTATCCGGAATCGCGCGCGCATAGCGCTCGCTGTCCTTCCAGCCGAAGGTGTGGGTGACCGCGATCTGCCCTTCCTCGAGCAGCCAGATCGAGAACTTCTCCGGATTGAGGATGGCGGCGACCAATGCGTTGGTGCCCTCGAACACGCCCGCGGCGTCGAGGCGCTCCACCGCCATCGCAGCGCGGAAGACCGTCAGCAAGGTGCGGAACTGGCCGGCGATGCGCGCCTCCAGCTCGTCCTTGGCAGCCGACATGCTCTCATAGGCGAGGGTGATGACCTGGGCCTGGGTCTCCGCCACCGCCAGGCGCTCACGCAGCTCGGTCCGCTCGCGGAGGTGACGCGAGCGGAGCTCGCCGACCACGAGACCTGTCGCCGCCCACATCAGCGGCGTCTTCGACAGCTCGAAAAGATAGGCGAAGAGGTCGAGGGCGAGCGGCTGCGGGGGGATGTTGCCGACCAGCAGCGCCGCAGAGGAGAAGATCGCGGCCAGCAGGCCTTCGTTGGTCCCGTATTGCAGGCTGACCAGGATGACGAGGGCCCAGAACGGATGCGGCGCCACCTCGCGGAAGCGGTCGCCGTCGAAGACCAGCGCGTCGAGACCGAGCGCGACGGCGAAGAAGATCGCCATCTCGATCAGCGCCGTCGCTCGCAGTCCGAAGAGTTCGCGCGGAGCCTGGTCCTCCGCTTTCGCCGGCTCGCCTTTCGCCGCGGTCATTGCGCCGCGGGCGCGGTCCGCGCCGCGAGTCGGGCAACGAGACTGGCCGCCAGCCGCTGCGCGGTCGCCGTCACCGTGTCGCCGGCGCCGCTCGCCGCTCCGATCTCGCCGAAGCTGCCGCCCCAGAGGACGGCCCCGTCGCGACCGACCAGCCGTGCCGCCGCCGCCACCACCGGATCGGGCCTCAGCCCATAGCGGTAGCCGAAGTCCTGCACGGAGCCGACCAGGACGGCATCGACGGCGAGCGCCTCGGCGATCTCGCGGGCGACTGTGTCCCTACCCAGCTCCTTGCCGTCGAGCCGCTTCTCGGCAAGCCGGCGGCGGATCTCGCTTTCCTCGACCTGGAGAAACAGACGCCGATTGTACAGCTCGGTCGCGATCAGCTGGGCGAGGATCTGGCCGGCATGGGGATGGGACGACAGGTTCTCGAACGGCAGCACGGCGATCGTCATTCCCGCTCGGGGCGGCGTGGCGTCGGTGACGAAGTCGCGGAGGCTGCTGGCGGCACCGGTACAGGCGGCGAGCAGGCCCCCTGCGAGCGCCATCAAGAGGCCGCGCCTCAGAAGCGCCACAGGAAGTATCCTCCAAACCGGGTCAGCGTCGCGTCGGTGCCGCGCGATGCCGTGAGGCTGTGGCTCGCGGACAGACCCAGCTCGAGGTTGGTGTAGGGCTCGTAGGCGAACTCGGCGCCGAGATAAGGCCCGGCGGCATTCAGCCGGTCATAGGCATAGCCGCCGAAGACGCTGTAGCGGACCAGCGGCGAGAAGGTGCCGGAAACCCCGATCGTGGCCGAATGCACCTCGCGCGAGACCACCGACAGAAGCGGATACTCGGCCCCCAGCGAATCCACCGCCGTCTTCCGCGAGGCGAGGTATTCGGCGTCGAAGCCGTAGGCGACGGTCAGCGAGGGCGGTCCCTGGATCGCCGTATAGGCGAGCTCGAAAGCCGGCCCGATGAAATGGGCGACGTCGGTATCGCCCTTGATGCCGTAGCGGCCCGCGGCGAGCCGGCCGGCGACGCGCCAGCTGGTTCCGAGCAGGCGCTCGTAGGCGATCTGGGCCCGATCGGTCCTGGCCTCGTTGACCAGGCCGTCGACCACGTCCCAATACGGATCCTGGGCGATCAGGCCGAGCCGGAACGTGCCTTCGGCGAGCGGCCGCGTATGGCGGACCGCCGCGCCGACGATTCCGGTCCCGCCGATCGCCGAGAAGCGGGTGAGGCCACCGCCGTCGTGATCGACGACGACATAGCCCTCGCCGCGGACACGCTTGCCGTCGAAACTCTCGATCGTGCCGTTCAGCCGGCGGACGACCGGTGCATTGAGATCGTTGGCCTCGAGCGCGAAGCCGACCAGCGACGACCCGGCGAGCCCCTCGCCCGCGGCCTTGGCGACGATCTGGCGATCGGCATCGCGAACCTTGCGGTGATCGAGATCCAGCCGGATACGCGGGCCGTGCTCCCGCAGCAGC
>CAXNIC010000334.1:0-5682 GCA_964201945.1 Alphaproteobacteria bacterium | reverse complement strand
CGTGCTGAAGAACTGCGGCGTCGATCCGACGCGCTACCAGGGCTTCGCCTTCGGCATGGGGATCGATCGCATCGCCATGCTGAAATACAACATCGGGGACCTGCGCCCGTTCTTCGACGCCGATCTCCGCTGGCTCCGCCACTACGGCTTCGTTCCCGTCGATGCGCCCAGCCTCGCTGGAGGACTCAGCCGATGAAGATCACCCTTTCCTGGCTGAAGCAGCACCTGGACACCTCCGCCGGGGTCCAGGACATCGCCGATACCCTCACCCGCATCGGCCTCGAGGTCGAAGGCATCGACGACCGCGCCAAAGGGCTTGCTCCCTTCGTCGTCGGCTACGTGGTCAAGGCCGAGCAGCATCCGAATGCAGACCGGCTTCGCGTCTGCCTGGTCGACACCGGCAAGGGCGAGGTCCAGGTGGTCTGCGGCGCGCCGAACGCACGGACCGGCATGAAGGGCGTCTTCGCCGCCGCCGGCACGGTGATCCCGCGGACCGGCGCCGAACTGAAGGCCGGCGTCATCCGCGGCCAGGCCTCCAACGGCATGCTGTGCTCGGCCTACGAGATGGGCCTCTCCGACGACCACGAGGGCATCATCGACCTTCCGGCTGATGCGCCGGTCGGCCAGCCCTTCGCCAAGGTGATGGGCCTCGACGACCCGGTCATCGAGGTCGCGATCACGCCGAACCGTGCCGACTGCCTCGGCATCCGCGGCATCGCCCGCGATCTCGCCGCGACCGGCATCGGCTCGTTGAAGCCGCTCGACGCGACGCCGGCCAAGGGCGGGTTCAAGAGCCCGATCCAGTGGAAGATCGCGCCCGGCGCCGAGACCGGCTGCCCGATGGTGGCCGGCCGCCTGATCCGCGACATCAAGAACGGCCCGAGCCCGCGCTGGCTGCAGGACCGCCTGACCGCCATCGGCCTTCGCCCGATCTCCGCCCTGGTCGATGTCACCAACTTCACCACCTTCGACATCTCGCGCCCGCTGCACGTCTTCGACGCCGACAAGCTGGCCGGCGACCTCACCATGCGCTGGGCCAGGGACGGCGAGGCGTTCGAGGCGCTGAACGGCAAGACCTACACGCTCGAGCCCTCGATGATCGTCATCGCCGACGCAAAACAGGCGCATGGCATCGGCGGCGTCATGGGCGGCGAGCATTCGAGCGTCAGCGAGGCGACCACCTCGGTCTTCATCGAGTCGGCGCTGTTCTCGCAGGGCATGGTTTCGGCAACGGGGCGGAAGCTCAACCTGCAGTCCGACGCGCGCTACCGCTTCGAGCGCGGCCTCGACCCGACCTCGGCAGTCTGGGGCCTCGAGGTCGCGACCCGGCTCATCCTGGAGATGTGCGGCGGCGAGGCGTCGGAGCTGACCATCGCCGGCGCGGAGCCAGCATGGCGCCACAGCATCTCGTATCGCTTCGCCCGTTCGCGCACCCTGGGCGGCATCGACATCCCTGCGACCGAGCAGGAAAGCATCCTCCGGCGTCTCGGCTTCGAGACCAAGGGCGGCGGCGACACGATCGAGGCGTCGCCCCCGGGCTGGAAGGGCGACATCGAAGGCGAGGCCGACATCGTCGAAGAGGTCATCCGCATCCACGGACTCGACAAGGTCGAGCCGGTGTCGCTGCCGGGTCTCGGCGCCCGGGCGCTGCCGGCGGTCACGCCGGCCCAGCGCCGGCCGATCCTGGCCAAGCGCGCGCTGGCAACCCGCGGCCTGATGGAGGCGGTGACCTTCTCCTTCATGGCGTCCAGCCTGACGCCGCTGTTCGGCGGCGTCGGCGACGACCTCAAGCTGGTCAACCCGATCGCCGCCGACCTCGACGCCATGCGGCCGTCGATCCTGCCAAACCTGCTGCTGGCGGCGAAGCGGAACCTCGACCGCGGCCTCGTCGACCCGGCTCTCTTCGAGGTCGGGCCGCAATACAAGGACGCGACGCCGTCGGGCCAGTCGCTGGTCGCCGCCGCCATCCGTGTCGGCCGCGCCTTGCCGCGCAACTGGCAAGGACCGGCGAGGGACGTCGATGCCTTCGATGCCAAGGCGGACGCCCTGGCAGTGCTCGAGACCCTGGATGCGCCGGTCGAGAACCTGCAGGTCTCGACCGACGCGCCATCCTGGTATCACCCGGGCCAGTCGGCCGCCTATCGCCTGGGCCCGAACGTGATGGCGTGGTTCGGCGCGGTGCATCCGAAGGTTCTGGCTGCCCTCGACCTCAAGGGGCCGGCGGTCGCCATGGAGGTGTTCATCGACCGCGTGCCGCTGCCCAGGTCCAAGGGCACCGGCCGGCCGAAGCTGGAGCTTTCGCCGTTCCAGCCGATCGAGCGCGACTTCGCCTTCGTGGTCGATGCCGGCATCGCCGCCGACGTGCTGGTGAAGGCGGCGAAGAGCGCCGACAAGGCCCTGATCGCCGACGCCCGCATCTTCGACCGCTACGTCGGCGACAAGGTGGCCGCCGGCAAGGCCTCGCTCGCGCTGTCGGTCACCCTGCAGCCGAAGGAAGCGACCCTGACCGACGAAGCGATCGAGCAGGTTTCAGCCAGGATCGTGGCCGCGGTGCAGAAGGCGACCGGCGCAACCCTCAGGACTTGAGGCGCGGAGGCGGATCGAGCGGAGCCGCCATCGGCGCGGCTCCGCCTCCCGGCTTCGGGCTGAGGGAGGCGACCACGCGGGTCGCAAGAACCGGCAGGATCAGGACGGCGAAGAGAATCAGCAGCCGCGCGAACGGGCTCATTGGCATCTCCAATGCGTGCCACCCCACGGCTCATCCCCGCTTTGACGACAAGCAAGAACGGGGCCGGCGACGTGACGACGCCGCCGATGGGTTCAAGCCCAGATGCACATTGGAAAATCGAGGAGATCGCAGCTCGCGGGGCGCTGAGCCGCCTACCTGGAGCCGGCAGATGTTGCCGTCAGCGGCTGGCGGCGATGGCCGTTCCGATGCCGTAGCCGGCCGTCGCGACCATGGGTCGATCGGAAGTCTCGGTGACCTCGAATTCGGAATCGTCGAACGCGCCGAGACCGCTGCCCGGAACGATCAGGTAGCCGATCAACGCAGGACCGGCCACGACAGCGACGAACATCATGAGACGGACGAAGGATGCCAAGACGCCCCCTGTCTCTCCATCCAGTGGAGAGCTTCAACTCTACGCAACCACATTCGCCAGCGCTGTGACGACGATCACACAAATACCCGATCAAGCTTTCCTGGCATAGGTGACGAAGTCATATTCCTCACCACAAAACGTGCGGCGAAGCGATTGGTTCAGAGTCCAGCCGTGCTTCTCATAGAACACTCGGGCTTCGCGATTGTCCCGGAAGCATTCGAGGGTGCTGGCTCCGGCAGCCACGAGCAGCGCCTTGCCGATGCCGCGGGCCTGGGTCGCCGGATCGACGAACAGCATGTCGATGTGGCCCTGGCGCACCAGAGAGAAACCGACGATCCGCTCGGCCTCGACCGCGACGGTCACATGCGGCCATTGCTCAGCGAAACGCCCGGTGAAGAACGGAAGCGGCCGCTGCGCCAGCGCCCGCGCCGACATGATGCCGGCGAAGGCCTGGTGGAAGGAGGCATGCGCGACGCAACCGAGCGCGTCCGCGTCGTCCGGCGCGGCCGGGCGTAGCACGATACCGCTCATTCCAGGCCTTTGAGCCTCGGATCGAGGGTGTCGCGAAGACCGTCGCCGAGAAGATTGAAGCCGAGCGAGGCGGTCAGGATGGCAACGCCGGCGAAGATCGAGGTCCAGGGCGAGATCAGCGCATAGCTCCGGCTCTCCGCCAGCATCAGGCCCAGCGAGGGCGTCGGCGGCTGCGTCCCGATGCCGAGGAAGGAGAGCGACGCCTCGACCAGGATCGCAGTCGAGAGCGACAGGCTTGCCTGCACCAGGATGACGCTAGCGAGGTTGGGAAGGATATGGACGAGGAGAATGCGGAGATCGCCGGCGCCGATGGCTCGGGCCGAGACCACGAACTCGCTCTCCGCCAGCACCAGCGCCGGCCCCCGCAGGATGCGGGCGAAGATCGGCGTGTAGACGATGCCGATGGCGATCGCCGTGGTCCATTGCTGGGGACCCAGCAGCGAGATGATGGCGATCGCGAGCAGGATCAGCGGAAAGGCGAAGAGCACGTCCATGCAGCGCATGACGAGGCGGTCGGTCCAGCCCCGATAGAAGGCGGAGATGACGCCGAGCGATCCGCCGATGACGAGCGCGATCGTGACCGAGACGAACGAGACGCCAATCGAGGCGCGATAGCCGTAGAGGATGCGCGAGAAGTTATCGCGGCCGAACTGGTCGGCGCCGAGCAGGAAGTCGAGGCTCGGCCCCTCCAGGCGGTTGATCACGTTCTGGCCGATCGGATCGTAGGGCGCAATCCAGGGTGCCAGCAGCGCCAGCAGGCCCTGGAGGATCACCAGCGCGCCGCCGACGAGGACCAGGGGATGGCGCGGCATCACGCTTCCCTCACCCGCGGATCGATCGCCACGTACAGCATGTCGACCAGGAAGTTGATGACGACGAAGCCCGACGTCACCAGCAGGATCGTCGCCTGGATCAAGGGATAGTTGCGTTCGGCGATGGCGCCGATCACCAGGCGGCCGAGGCCGGGAAGCGCGAACACCTGCTCGACCACGATGGCGCCGCCGAAAAGGTAGCCTGCGGTGATGCCGACTGCCGTGACGAACGGGATGAGCGCGTTCCGGAGCGCGTGGCGAAAGATCACCGCGGTCTCGCTGACGCCCTTGGCCCGCGCGGTCCGGACGTAGTCCTGGCCGAGCGCATCCAGCATGGCCGAGCGCATGATGCGGGAGAGCGAGGCCAGGATCGGGAGCGCCAGCGATATCGTCGGCAGGATCATGCGTGAGAGGTTGGCCAGCGGATCGTCGGTGAACGGCACGTAGCCGATCGAGGCGAAGCCCGGTGCCAGCTTGTAGAACGCGAGGATCAGCACAATGCCGAGCCAGAAAGAGGGGATGGTGACGCCGACGATGGTGACGATGCGGACGATATAGTCGCCGGCCGAACGACGGACATAGGCCATGAGGCAGCCGGCGGGGATCGCCAGCAGGACAGCCGATCCGAGCGAAAGCAGCAGCAGTTCGAAGGTCACGCCGAGGCGGGCCATGATCTCGCCGCCGACGGGCGCACCGGTCCACAGCGAGGTGCCGAGATCGCCGACCAGCGCGCCGCCGATCCAGGCGACGTATTGCTCGAGCAGCGGCTTGTCCAAGCCTATCTTGCGATAGAGCGCATCCAGCCGCTCAGGCGTGATCTCGACATTGGCGCCGAGCATGATCTGCACGGCGTCGCCGGGAATGAAGCGGATCATCAGGAAGACGAGCGCCGAGACGCCCCAGAGGACGACCAGAAGGTCGAGGAGGCGCTGCGCGAGGACGCGGGTCATGGCTCTACCGAAAAACAGGCCTCGCCCGACCGCTCGGGTCGAACGAGGCCCTTAAAGCTTCTCGCCTCCGGCCGCGCGCAAGCGCGGCGCCAGGGGCGAGTCGGGACGGCGCTAGCGCGAGACGGAGGTCTCGCGGAGGTAGCGGGTCGAACGGGTGGCAATCAGCTCATAGCCCTGCACGTTGTTGCGGACGGCGGTGAACAGGGTCGCGTAGGCCAGATGCGAGATCGGGCCGCGGCAGGCGAGGATGTCCTGCGCCTCCTTGTAGGCCGCCTGACGCTTGCCCTT
>CAXNIC010000333.1:0-5730 GCA_964201945.1 Alphaproteobacteria bacterium | reverse complement strand
ATCGTCGACCTGAAGCCGACCGGCCAGCACTACATGGAGGATCTCTTCGCCGCCGGTGGCGTCGGCGCGGTGCTGCGGGAGCTGAAGCCGCTGCTGCATCTCGACTGCCCGACCGTCACCGGCGAGACGCTGGGCCAGCGGCTCGACGCCGACGAGGGCTGGGTCGATCGCAAGGTCGTACGCCCGCTCACCGATCCCTACCTGCCTTATGGCGGGCTGGTGGCGCTGTTCGGTTCGCTGGCGCCGGGCGGCGCCATCTTCAAGCGTTCGGCCGCCGATGTGCGGCTGTTCGAGCGCGAAGGCCGTGCCGTGGTCTTCGACGGCCTCGAGGACCTGGCCAAGCGCATTGACGACCCGGCGCTGGACGTCACGCCTGACGATTTCCTGGTGATGAAGGGGGTGGGGCCGACCTCGGCCTCCTGCATGCCGGAGGCGGGCTACCTGCCGATCCCCTCCAAGCTCGCCCGGGCCGGGGTCAAGGACATGGTCCGGATCTCGGACGCACGGATGAGCGGCACCGCCTTCGGCACCGTGGTCCTGCATGTGACGCCGGACGCCGCCTCCGGCGGGCCGCTCGCCAAGGTCATGTCCGGCGACCGCATCCGGCTCTCGGTCGGGGACCGGCGCATCGACCTGCTGGTGGCGGAGGACGAGCTTGCCCGGCGGCCGGGGCTGACGGCGACGGTGCCTCTCCGCGGCTACGACAAGCTCTATGCCCGCGAGATCACCCAGGCCGACAAGGGCTGCGACTTCGATTTCTTAAGAGCCCGGCCAGAGCGGGTTTGAGCGGAATCGACCGCGACCGCGTGATCACGCTTCGTTCCTGTTAACGATCGAAACATGGGCGGAGAGAGCAAGTTGGAGTAAAGGAGCGTTCCACTCGCGGGGCCGCTGCCCGCAGCAGGTCGATCCCGCAACTTCCAACGAGACCTAAGTGTCGCATACGCCCACCCCGTCGCCGTCTTCCCGCAACCCGATGTTCCGCCTGATGCTGGGCGCCGTCGGCGTCGTATTCGGCGACATCGGCACCAGCCCGCTCTATGCGATGAAGGAGAGTTTCCTCGGCGCGCATGCCGTCGAGCTGACCACGGCGCACGTCTATGGCGTGCTGTCGCTGATCTTCTGGTCGGTGACGGTGCTGGTATCGATCAAGTACGTGATGATCATCATGCGGGCCGACAACAAGGGCGAGGGGGGAAGCCTGGCACTCCTGGCGCTCGTCAGTCGATCGGTGCAGGGAACGCGGACCTCGTTCTTCGTCCTGGTGCTAGGCGTTTTCGCCGCAGCCCTGTTCTACGGCGACAGCATGATCACGCCGGCGATATCCGTCCTCGGTGCGCTCGAAGGGCTGGCGATCGTGGCGCCGACGCTCGGGGGCTACATCGTGCCGCTGACCGTCACCATCCTGGTCGGCCTCTTCGTCATCCAGAGACGGGGCACGGCCAGCGTCGGCAAGCTGTTCGGCCCGATCATGGTGCTGTGGTTCGTGACGCTAGCCGTGCTCGGCATCATCGCCATCGCCCGGCATCCGACGATCCTGTTCGCTCTCAGCCCTCACTATGCGATCGACTTCTTCATCACCGACAGACTGAAAGCCTTCCTCACGCTCGGCACCGTCGTCCTGGCGGTCACCGGCGCCGAAGCTCTCTACGCCGACATGGGTCACTTCGGCCGCGAGCCGATCCGCCGGGCCTGGTTCTTCTTCGTGCTTCCGGCGCTGATGCTGAACTATCTCGGCCAGGGCGCGCTGCTGCTCGACAATCCCGCGGCCGTCGTCAACCCGTTCTACAGCCTGGCACCGGAGTGGGCGCTGGTGCCGATGATCGTGCTTTCGACGATGGCGGCGGTCATCGCCTCCCAGGCCGTCATCTCCGGCGCCTTCTCGGTGACCCAGCAGGCCATTCAGCTCGGCCTCCTGCCGCGAATGAAGATCGCGCATACCTCGTCGTCCGAAATCGGCCAGATCTACATCCCGTTCGTCAACTGGACGCTCGCGGTCTTCGTCGTCGCTCTCGTGCTCGGGTTCGGATCGACCAGCAACCTCGCCGCCGCTTATGGCATCGCTGTCACCGCGACGATGACGATCGATACGCTGCTCGCCTTCCTCTACGCGCGCCGCGTGGCGAAATGGACGCTGCTCGCGTCACTGAGCCTGTTCGGTGTCTTCCTGGTCATCGATCTCGCCTATCTCGGCGCCAATCTGGTGAAGATCCCGGACGGCGGCTGGTTCCCCCTCGGCGTCGGACTCGCCTTCTTCGTCCTGCTGACCACCTGGAAGCGCGGCCGCCAGCTCCTGTTCGAGCGGCTGCGCAGCGATACCATTCCGCTGGACGTGTTCCTCCGGTCGAGCAAGAAGTCGGTTCATCGGGTCAGCGGCACGGCCGTCTACATGACCGGCTCGGTCGACACTGTGCCCCATGCGCTGCTGCATAACCTGAAGCACAACAAGGTCCTGCATGAACGCAACATCATGCTGACCGTCGTCACCTCGGACGTGCCGACCTGGCCGGACGGCGACCGTCTGGAGATCCGCGACCTCGGCTCCGGCTTCTGGCGCGTCGTCGTCCGCTTCGGTTTCATGGACATCGCCGACGTGCCGAACGCGCTGAAGCTGGGCGCCGCCCAGGGCCTGGTGATCGAGCCGTTCGACACCTCGTTCTTTCTCAGCCGCGAGGCCATCCGGCCGTCGATCAAGCCGGGGATGTCGCTCTGGCGCGAGGCGCTCTTCGCCTGGATGTCGCGCAATGCGACCAGCGCCATGGACTTTTTCCAGCTTCCTCCCGACCGGGTCGTCGAAGTCGGCACCACGGTCGAGATCTGATCCTCCACTTTTCCATCGAGAGACCCGCACATGGTGACGCTGAAGGCGAGCTCGTTGCAGGACTTCGTCGCCGAGATCTTCGTGAAGGCCGGCTGCTCGGCCGAGGAGGGCGCACGCGTCGGCCGCTACCTCGTCGCCGCCAACCTGACCGGCCATGACAGCCACGGCGTCGTCCGCGTGCCACGCTACGTGCAGATGAAGGCCGAGGGCCAGATCCACGCCGACCGCAAGGTCGAGGTGGTGGTCGAGACGCCGGTGCTGGCCGTGGTCGATGCCCGCTACGGCTTCGGCCAGACCGCGGCACCGCAGGCGGTCCAGATCGGCATCGACAAGTGCCGGGCGATGGGGCTTTCGGCCGTGGCGTTGCGCAACTCGGGCCATATCGGCCGGGTCGGTGACTGGGCCGAGATGGCGGCGGAGGCGGGGCTGGTCTCGGTCCATTTCGTCAACGCTGCCGGCTCGATCCTGGTCGCTCCCTACGGCGCGGTCGAGCGGCGCTTCTCGACCGCCCCCTATTGCGTCGGCGTGCCGAGGCCGGGCCTGCCGCCGCTGGTTCTGGACTTCGCCACGTCCGTCGTTGCCGAGGGCAAGGTGCTGGTGGCGAGCAAGGGCGGCAAGAAGGTGCCCGATCACGCGCTGATCGGTCCGGACGGCAAGATGGGTGGCGACCCGCATCTTCTCTATGGCGACTATGACGTGGCCGGTGGCCGCGACTACAGACAAGGCAAGGGCGCCATCCGCGCCTTCGGCGACCACAAGGGCTCCGGGCTTGCCTTCATGTGCGAGGTGCTGGGCGGCGCACTTACCGGCACCGGCGCGGCCGAGGCCGGCCGCCGCTTCGCCAACGGCATGATGTCCTTCTACGTCGATCCGAAGATCGTCGATCCGGCGAACTTCCTTCCGGGCGAGCTCCAGCGCTTCGTCGGCTGGGTCAAGACGGCGAAGCCGGTTCCCGGGGAGGAAGTGCTGGTGCCGGGCGAGACCGAGGCGCGGCTCCGCGAGAAGCGCCTGGCCGAGGGTATCCCGCTGCCGGACGAGATCTGGCAGTCGCTGGTGACCACCGCGCGCGAGCTTGGCATGGACGAGCGGCGGATCCAGTCGGCGGCGATCTAGGGGCGCCTACTTCTTCTCGAAATCGATCTTCTCGTCGACCGGCAGGCCCTGGAGATAGCGGCGGAGGCAGTCGAGGCCCATCTCGACGGCGCCGAGGCGCACCCATTCGCGGCCGCCCAGCAGGCGCGCCTGACGCGACACCGCGTCCTTGTCGGTGGCGATGGCGATGTAGAGAGTGCCGCCGAATTCGAGCCGGTCGGCGCCCTCGTCGAGATCGACCAGGACGGCGAGCGCGTGGCTGGCGCCGGTCTGGGCGCGGAGCGCACGAGCCGCTTCGATCGCGGCCTCGGTCGACGCGGCACCGCCTTCGGCGCGAAGCCCGATCGCGGCCCGGAGCTGGCCCAGGTCGCGGGCGACGATGCCGCGCTTGAACATCGTCTCGGCGCCGGCCAGATGCGCGATGCGGGCGGCAATCTGGCCGCCGGTGAAGGTCTCGGCGACGGCGAGCGTCTTCGCACCGCCGCTGAGCGCCGCCAACACCACGCCTTCGAGGGTCTGGTCGTCCTCGGCCAGGATGAAGGTGCCGACGCGCTTCCTCACCTCGGCCTCGACCGGGGCGAGCTTGCGCCGGACGTCGTCCATGTCGGCGCCCCGCACCACCAGCTTGGTCTCGAGCTGTGGGTAATGCGCGCGGAAGCCCAGCTTGATGCTGCCGTCGGGATCCATCTCCTCGATGCCGGCCAGCAACTGGTCGACATGGGATTCGCCGAGGCCGTAGGAGTGGAAGCGCTTGAGGTGGATGGTGACGGCCCGGCCGCTCTTCGCCAGAAGGCGCGGCACGATCTGCTCCTCCAGCATGCGGCGAAGCTCGCGCGGCACGCCCGGCGTGAAGAAGAACCGGGCCTTGCCGATGTCGACGGCGAAGCCGCAAGCGGTGCCGATCGGGTTGTCGAGGATCTCCGCCGTCGCCGGCAGCATCGCCTGCTTGGTGTTGTTGGGCGGCATGACGCGGCTGCGGCGCTTGAAGAAGTCCTCCATGCGGGCGAGCCATTCCTGGTTCAGCACCAGCTCGACCCCGGCGGCCTTGGCGGCGATCTCCTGGGAGAGGTCGTCGACGGTAGGCCCGAGGCCGCCGTTGACGATCACCGCGTCGGCGCGTCCGGAGGCGAGGCGAAACGCCTCCTCGAGGCGCTCGCGGTCGTCGCCGACCGTGGTGCCCCAGACCACGGAGAGACCGACATCCTCCAGCTTCTGGCTCATGTAGCTGAAGTTCGAGTTGACGATCTTGCCGGTGAGGACCTCGTCCCCCGTGCAGATGATCTCGATGCGCATGTGATGTCCGAGGAGGTGAGGGCGGTATCAGGGGGTGGAGGCAGGCGGTGCCTGTATCATAGGGCAAGAATCGGCTAAATCTCGCCCATGGTCCAAGAGATCGGCCGGCCCGCTCCTGATCTCAGCCTGCTCCGGAAGCTGCTCCTGGTGAACTGGGGGCTGGTGGCGCTGGTGCTGGCGATCGCGGCGATCGGCATCGCCATCCTCTATTCGGCCGCCGGCGGTGCCTGGTCGCCCTGGGCGTCGCGCCAGCTCGCCAGGCTCGCCGTCGGCCTCGTCGTCATGATGGCGATCGCGCTGGTCGATGTCCGGCTCTGGCTCCGCTACGCCTACCTGATCTACGGGCTCGCCCTCGTCCTCCTGGTGATCGTGGACGTCATGGGCCGGGTCGGCGGCGGCGCCCAGCGCTGGATCGACTTCGGCGGCCTGATCCAGCTGCAGCCATCGGAGCTGATGAAGATTGCGCTGGTGCTGGCGCTGGCGCGCTACTTCCACGGGCTGACGCTGGAGCAGGTGGGCAAGCC
>CAXNIC010000332.1:0-5732 GCA_964201945.1 Alphaproteobacteria bacterium | reverse complement strand
TTTGGACCGGGCCGAGGCGAGGAGACGGAGTTCGGACATGGGGAAGTTGCGTCCCTCCAGACACTGAAGGAACTCGACCCCCACGGCGCCGGTGGCACCAACCACCGCGACAACGGGCGACGACATCGGGAATCCTTTCTCTAGACGTGCTTCGCCGCCGGGAATCCGGTGGCGGGACGCCCATTTGCCGCAGCGCAGCAAGGGCTGTCAACGCTGGAAATGCGGCGGACAGGCCTGCGGGCATTCCTATCCCCGAGTGACGGAAGGCGCTAGAAAACCCCGGCCCCGCCGATGACCGATACCGCTGCCCTCGCCAAACCCGATCTTCCGCTCCGCGGCATCGCCCTGATGCTGACGGCGATGGCGATGTACATGGTCACCGACACCATCGCGAAATACCTCACCGACGAGGTCCACCCGGTCCAGATCGTGTGGTCGCGCTACATCTTCTACGTGCTCTATCTCGGGCCGATCGTGCTCTGGCGCGGCGTGGCCAAGACCTTCGCCACCACCCGGCCGACGGCGCATATCGGGCGCTCGGCGGCCATGCTGCTCTCGGGCACCTGCTTCACCATCTCGCTCGCCCATCTCGACCTCGCCTTTGCCATCACACTCGCGTTCGTGTCGCCGTTTTTCGTGACCGGGCTCTCGATGGTCTTCCTCGGCGAGAAGGTCGGCGTGCGGCGCTGGGCTGCGGTCGCGGTTGGCTTCCTCGGTGTGCTGATCGTCATCCGGCCGGGCGGCGACTTCTCGCCCTGGTCGCTGCTGCCGATCCTCTCCGCCTTCCTCTGGGCGATCAGCCTGATCCTGACGCGGAGGACCGGCAGCGATGACCCACTGACCACGCTGGCCTATACGACGGTGGTCGGGCTCATCGGCGCCTCGATCATGGTGGTGCCGTTCTGGGGCTGGCCGTCCTGGCAGGCCTGGACGCTGATGGCCTTCATCGCCGCCTGGAACCTGGTCGCCCTCACGGTGATGATCCGCGCCTTCAGCCACGCCCCGGCCTCGACCCTGGCGCCGTTCAGCTACAGCCAGATGCTGTGGTCGACGCTGCTGGGCTGGCTGGTGTTCGACAACATCCCCGACCTCTTCACCTATGTCGGCGGCGGCATCGTCGTCGCCAGCGGCGTCTATGTCTGGCACCGCGAACGGGTGCGCGCCCGCTCGCAACGAGCCTGACGGGCTGCTATATGCGGAAACCCACTCCTCGACGGATCCATAAAGCATGAGCGCGCTCAAGGAACGGACCGGCGGCCAGATCCTGGTCGATCAGCTGAAGATCCACGGCGTCGACACCGCCTACGGCGTGCCCGGCGAGAGCTACCTCGCGGTCCTGGATGCGCTCCACGACACCAACTCGATCAAGTTCGTCATCTGCCGCCAGGAAGGCGGCGCGGCGATGATGGCCGACGCCTACGGCAAGATGACCGGCAAGCCCGGCATCTGCATGGTGACCCGCGGTCCCGGCGCCACCAACGCCAGCTCGGGCGTCCATGTCGCCTTCCAGGACTCGACCCCGATGATCCTGTTCATCGGCCAGGTCGGCCTGGACGCGATCGAGCGCGAGGCCTTCCAGGAGATCGACTATCGCCGCATGTACGGCCAGATGGCGAAGTGGGTGGCGCAGATCGACGATGCCGCCCGCATCCCCGAATATCTGAGCCGCGCCTTCCACACCGCCACATCCGGCCGGCCGGGCCCGGTGGTGCTGGCGCTGCCCGAGGACATGCTGACCGACACCGCAACGGTCGCCGACGCCGAGCCCTTCCGCGCCGTCGAGGCCCATCCGGGGCCGGACGCGATGGCCGAGATCCGCGGGATGCTGGCGAAGGCGAAGCGGCCCTTCGTCATCCTCGGCGGCTCGGTCTGGGACGACGCCGCCTGCCAGGCGATCAAGACCTTCGCCGAGAAGAACAAGCTGCCGGTCGGGACGTCGTTCCGCCGCGCCGACCGCTTCGACAACCTGCATGCCTGCTATGCCGGCGATGTCGGCATCGGCCCGAACCCGAAGCTGGCCCAGCGGGTGAAGTCGGCCGACCTGCTGCTGGTGATCGGCGCGCGCCTGGGTGAGATGACCACCGGCGGCTACACCCTCTTCGGCATCCCGACGCCGAGCCAGGCCATGGTGCATGTCCATCCGGATCCGGAGGAGCTCGGCCGCGTCTACCGGCCGGCTCTGGCGGTGAACGCCGGGGTGAAGGCCTTCGTCGCCGCGCTTGAGCGGCTGGAGCCGGTCGGCTCTTCCGCCTGGGCCGGGGCGGCGGAGACGGCGCATGCCGACTACCTGGCATATACCAAGCCGGTGAAGTGCCCGGGCGACGTGCAGATGGCGGAGATCGTCGCCTGGCTGGACGCGACGCTGCCGGACGACGCGATCTGGACCAACGGCGCCGGCAACTTCGCGACCTGGGTCCATCGCTTCCACCGCTACCGGAAGCTCGGCACCGAGCTGGCGCCGACCTCGGGCTCGATGGGCTACGGGCTTCCCGCCGCCGTCGCCGCCAAGATCCAGTACCCGCGGCGTGACGTCGTCTGCGTCGCCGGCGACGGCGACATCCAGATGACGGTCAACGAGCTGGGAACGGCGGCCCAGGCCGGTGCGGCAGTGATCGTCATCGTCGTCAACAACGGCATGTACGGCACCATCCGCATGCATCAGGAGCGGGAGTATCCCGAGCGCGTCTCCGGTACCGACCTGGTGAACCCCGACTTCGCCGCGATCGGCCGTGCCTATGGCGGCCATGGCGAGACGGTGACGAAGACGGAAGAGTTCCAGCCGGCCTTCGAACGCGCCCGCGCGTCGGGCAAGCTCGCGGTAATCGAGCTCAAGTTGCATCCGGAAGCCCTGACCATCCGCGCCTCCTTGAGCGAGATCCGCCAGCAGGCGAAGGCGAAGAAGTAGGCTGATTTAGTTGCGACGGCACCCCCACCCTAACCCTCCCCCATCAAGGGGGAGGGGATACGACTTCGTGCTCCCTCCTCCCTTTGTGGGGGAGGGTTGAGGTGGGGGGATCGGCGTACGAGGTGAGGTCTTATAGATCGGCGTAGTGCGCACGATCAGACTCGGAATCCCATTCGTGGAAAGTTCGAAACGGATCATGTGTTGCGTCGGGAAACGCTAACTCTCTGCTGAGGACGACTGCGTTGCCCTCGATGCGATAGACGAGCCGATCGTCGGGGCGCAGGTCGAGTGCGTCCCGGATTGCTTTCGGAATGCTCGTACGCCCCCGACGGTCAAGTTTACTGGTCGTCATTGCAGTCTCCTGACCCTGTCTCCCGCTACACAATATTAGGCCGATCTACTACTCTCCCGTCACGGTTCACGAGGGGGAGGGGGCTGACATGTGCGACACCATGGTGGCGGCCGGTGGCCAGTCGATCGACGGCGCGGTGCTCTTCGGCAAGAACAGCGACCGTGAGCGGAACGAGGCGCAGTTCCTGGAGACGCTGCCGGCGAAGACCCATCGCAAGGGCGCGAAGGTCAAGCTGACCCATGTCGAGATAGAGCAGGCGCCGGAGACCCATGCGGTGCTGCTTTCCAAGCCCTTCTGGATCTGGGGAGCCGAGATCGGCGCCAACGAGCATGGCGTCGTCATCGGCAACGAGGCGGTCTACGGCAAGCGCATGCCGTCGCTGAAGCCCGGCGTCATCGGCATGGATTATCTCCGTCTCGGCCTCGAGCGCGGTGCCACCGCCGAGGAGGCGCTCGACGTCATCACGCGGCTCCTCGCCAAGCACGGCCAGGCCGGTAACTGCGGGCACCTGAAGACCCGCACATATCACAACTCCTTCATCATCGCGGATGCGACCGGCGCCTGGGTGCTGGAGACCATCGGCAAGGACTGGGTCGCCGAGCATGTCGACGGCGTCCGCACCATCTCCAACGCGCTGTCGATCGAAAAGGACTACGACAAGATAAGCGACGGCTTCAAGGCCAAGGTCGGGGACAAGGGCGTCGCCAGCACCATGACCAATCCGCGCCGCGACAAGATCAGCCAGGGGAAGGAGCGCTGCGCCCGCTCCACATCCGTGCTGGGCAACCGCCGGGGGCGCCTCGACGTGCATTCGGTGATGGCGGCGCTGCGCGACCACGGGCCGGAGGAGCGCGGCTGGCATCCCGACCAGACGCATATGAAGGCGATCTGTATGCATGCCGCCTGGGGCAACAATGGCGGCCAGACCACCGGCGCCATGACCAGCTGGCTGAAGCGCGGCCGCCCGGCGGTCCATTGGGTCACCGGCTCGGCGGCCCCCTGCCTCTCGATCTTCAAGCCGGTCTTCGTCGATGTCGGGCTGCCGGTGAAAGAGAAGCACCCCACCGGCAAGTTCGATCCCAAGACCCGCTGGTGGAAACACGAGCAGCTGCATCGCCAGGTCATCGACGATTTCGAGCCGCGCTCGGCCGCCATCGCCGGCGAACGCGATGCGCTGGAGAAGGACTTCGCCAGGCGCATCGCCAAGGTCGCCGGCGCCGACGCCGAGACCCGCCGCGAGGCGGTTGAGGCCTGCTGGGCCGAGGCCGACGCGACTGAGGCACGCTGGGCCGAGACCATCTCGTCGATGGCCTGCGAGGGCAAGACCGCCGCGCCCTATCGCCGCGCCTGGTCGCGCTTCAACCGCATCGCCGGATTCGCTTAAAAAGAAACCTCCTGGGGGAAATGTGTCTCAGAACATCGTCTTTCTCGAGCGCGACACCATCGCGCCCGACGTGGTCGTCCGCCGCCCGTCGTTCGACCACAGCTGGAAGGACTACGACCGCACCACGCCCGAGCAGCTGGTCGAGCGTCTGAAGGACGCCACCGTCGCCGTCGTCAACAAGGTCAAGTTCCAGCGCCCGGCGATCGAGGCGCTGCCGAAGCTGAAGCTGATCGCGGTCGCCGCCACCGGCACCGACAACGTCGACTTGAAGGCCTGCGCCGAGCGCGGCGTCACCGTCTCCAACATCCGCGGATACGCGCTGCACACGGTGCCGGAGCACGCCTTCACCCTGATCCTGGCGCTCCGCCGCGGCCTGATCGGCTACCGCCAGGACGTGGTCGCCGGCGAGTGGCAGAAGGCGGCGCAGTTCTGCTTCTTCAACCACCCGATCAACGACCTGCACGGCCAGAAGCTTGGCATCATCGGCGAGGGCGTGATCGGCCAGGGTGTCGCCAACATCGCACGTGCCTTCGGCATGCAGGTGATGTTCGCTGCCCACAAGGGCGTGCAGGGCCTAGGCCCCCTCTATACGCCCTGGGACGAGGTGATCGAGACCTCGGACGTGATCACGCTGCATTCGCCGCTGACGCCGCAGACCCGCAACATGATCGCGTTGCCCGAGTTCAAGCGGATGAAGCGGAACGCCGTCATCGTCAACACCGCGCGCGGCGGCCTCATCAACGAGGAGGATCTGGCGACGGCGCTCCGCGACAAGCTGATCGCCGGCGCCGGCATCGACGTCACGTCGCCCGAGCCGCCGCCGGCCGACTCGACGCTGATGAAGCTGCTGGACCTTCCCAACTTCATCCTGACCCCGCACACCGCCTGGGCCAGCCACGAGGCGATCCAGTCGCTCTGCGACCAGCTCATCGGCAACATCGAGGCCTTCGTCGCCGGCAAGCCCAGGAACGTGGTGGGCGGCTGATCTTTCGGAACCCTCTCCCGCGTCGTACGCGGGGGAGGGCAGGGTGGGGGCGCGCGAAGCGCGGTCGTGCTGCTATCGAGATGAAGGCCTCGCTTCGCTCGCCCCC
>CAXNIC010000331.1:0-5741 GCA_964201945.1 Alphaproteobacteria bacterium | reverse complement strand
ATGACGCTGACGTCGGTGCCTCGCGGCTTGAAGGGTGCGATCCGGTGGCACTCGATGAACAGAGGCTGATCAATCAGGCCGGTCATCGCCTCGCGGGCCGCATCGAAGCGGACGAGGTGGCCGACCTGGAGGATGCGATCCTGCGCCTTTGCGAGCTGGACCAGCTGGGCCGCCTGCTCGACGGTCTCGGCGATCGGCTTCTCGATCAGGCAGTGGATGCCGGCCCTTAGGCAGGCCGACGCCACGTCGAAATGCGCCCGGGTCGGGACCGCGACCGAGACCGCATCGACCTTGCCTAGGATCTGATCCAGGCTGGTGAAGGTCTCGACGCCCAGCGGACCGGCCACAGCGGCCGCTCGCTCCGCATCGGCATCGACGACGCCGACGAGCCGGGCGCCCGGCAGGCACCGGTATTTCTCCGCGTGCAGCCGGCCGAAATGGCCGACGCCGATGACCGCCACCCTGATCTCGTTCACGTTTCCTCGCCGGAAGCCGGACCGGAGATGGGTTTATAGTAGGGGGGAGCGAGAAAAGGGAGACCAGTGCGGTGGAATCCGGACATGGACAGGCCCAGGCCCTGATGGCCTTCACCGATGCGGACCAGGCGGTCAGGCGCATCGAGGAGATCTATGCCCAGGGGGCGGGCGCCATCCTCGGGGCATTCGGGGCTCTTGCCCGGCCCGAAGGTCCCCGGCTGTCGGCGGCGGGCGCCAACTATCCCTATGTCGGCATCAATGTCGGGCTCCACGACCTCCGCATCGACGCGCGCCTGAGCTACGGCGCCCTTCTCGATCCCGGCGTCTACGGCACCACGCTCACCCGGCCGGACCTTTTCGCCGACTATTATCGCGAGCAGATCGATCTCCTGATCCGCCATCACCGGGTGCCGGTGGTGGTCGGCGTCAGCGACCGGGCGATCCCGCTTCCGTTCATCGTCGAGGACTCGACCGCCGACATCACCGAGGCGCAGCTGGCGGCGATGCAGGACCTGTTTGCGCTGCCCGACCTTTCGGCCACCGACGATTCGATCGCCAACGGCACGCATCGCACGCCCCCCGGCCGGCCGAAGCCGCTGGCGCTGTTCGAGGCCGAACGCGTCGACTATTCACTGCACCGGCTCGCCCATTACACGGCGACCTCGCCCAAATACGTGCAGCGCTTCATCCTCCTCACCAACTACCAGCGTTATGTCGACGCGTTCCGCCTCTTCGCCCGCCAGCAGGTCGAGGAGGGCGAGACCTACACGCATTTCGTCGAGCCGGGCGACGTTGTGACGCCGAACCGCCGGCTGGTCCGCGACGATCCCTCGGGCGCGCCGGTCACACATCTGCCGCAGATGCCCGCGTATCACCTGGTCACGCCGGACCGGCAGGGGATCACGCTGGTGAACATCGGCGTCGGCCCGGCCAACGCCAAAACTATCACCGACCATCTGGCGGTGCTGCGCCCGCATTGCTGGCTGATGCTGGGCCATTGCGCCGGGCTCCGCCGCAGCCAGTTCCTCGGCGACTACGTGCTGGCCCATGGCTATGTGCGCGAAGACCATGTGCTCGACCAGGACCTGCCGTCCTGGGTCCCGGTGCCGCCGATTGCGGAGGTCCAGGTGGCGCTGCAGGAAGCGGTGCAGCGGGTGACCGGGCTTGCCGGCCGCGACCTCAAGACCCGGATGCGGACCGGCACGGTCGCCACCACCGACAATCGCAACTGGGAACTCCGCTATGCCGAGCTCTACGAGCGCCTGAACCAGAGCCGGGCGATCGCCGTCGACATGGAATCCGCCACCATCGCCGCCAACGGCTTCAGGCTACGGGTTCCCTACGGCACGCTGCTCTGTGTCTCCGACAAGCCGCTGCATGGCGAGATCAAGCTCCGTGGCATGGCGAACGCGATGTACCGCGAACGCATCAGCCAGCACCTGACCATCGGCATCGAGACCATCAACATCCTGCGCGCCGAGGGCGTGCAGCAGCTCCATTCCCGAAAGCTCCGCAGCTTCGACGAGCCGGCGTTCCGCTAATACGTCGGCGTGTGCTTGTTGTTGAGCCAGTACTCGTCCTTGGGCCAGAGGTCGGTGTTGATGTCCGTGACCGGCCCTGTCTCGGTCCATACCATCGGCGGCCGCGCCAGCGCGATGCGTCGGAATTCCTCCAGATTGACGTCGGCGGCCAGCAGATGCGCGCTGATCGCCGGGTCCTCGGTCCGCTTGGCGAGCAGAGTGGGGTCGTAGGGGATCGGGCGCGTGCTGCCGAGCAGCGCCGGTGCTGCATAGACGACATGCGGGAAGACCGTGCGGAAGGTGGCGATGGTGCGCTCGGTCGGCCCCCATTGCACGGCGATGCCGCCGGGGGCCAGGTGATCGCGGACCTTCTCGAAATACTCCCGCGAGTAGAGCAGGCCGCTGTGCGCGGTGTGCGGCAGGATCGCGTCGGCCTCGATCACGTCGTAGGAGCGCCCGGCGAGGAAGAGATCGTGGCGGCCGTCGCCGTCGACGATGTTGAAGCGCGGGTCTTCCTTCAGGCGCTTCATGCCGAAGCGGCCGTCGCTCGTGGCGAAGCGGTCGATCAGGGTCAGGACCGGGGCGACGATCTCGACGGCGCGCACCGACGTCGTCGCCGGGTTGGCGCCGGCCGCATAGGGCGTGCCGCCGGCGCCGACGCCGACCACCAGGACCGATTGCGGCGACGGATGCACGAGGGGGCCGAGCGCGCCGAGAAAGGCATGCACGGTGCAGACCGGCAGGCAGCTCTGCGAATGGCCCTGGATGTACATGCGGTGGAAGCCGTTCTCGAACCGGCGAAGCACGGCAAGGCCCGTGTGGTCCTCGGCGACATCGGCCGATTGCTGCGGGTTGACCCCGTGGAGGCGGCCCCAGAACGCCTCGTTCGAGGGCACCAGCAGCGCGATGACGACCGAGGCCGCAGCGAGGCCGAGGCTACGACGCCGCGCCGGACGATCGAGCGCAAGAACGAGGGCGAAGGCGGCGCCTGCCAAAAGCAGCACGATCAGCGTGCCGGAGGTGCCGAGGAAGCGCAGCAGCAGGAGGCCGGTCACCAGGCCGCCGATGCTGTTCCCGAGGATGTTGGCGAGCTGGATCATGCCGACCCGGTGGCCCACCAGGTTGGGATCGGTCTGCACCGCGCGCTGGGCGAGCGGGAAGGTGAGGCCGAAGAGCACGCTCGCCGGCACGATCAGCAGCGCCGCGATCACGCAGACCGCCACCACATTGGCGGTCGGCAGCTGGAAGCGATCGACGTTGACGAGAAGGCCGGTCAGTCCGTCGAGGCCCGTCAGAACATAGAGGGCGAGGATCGAGACGACCGAGACCAGCACCATCGCCGCCTGCAGGCGGATGAAGAGCGCGCGCGGGTCGGCGATGCGGGCGACCAGGCGGGCGCCGACGAAGAGGCCGACCGCGTCACCGATCAGGAGGAGGCCGAGGATGTAGGGAAAGCCATAGGCGTTCCCCTGCAGCAGCGTGCCGATCAGGCGATACCAGGCGACCTGGAGGGCGACGGCCAGCATGCCTGAGGCGAAGACCAGGATGCACCAGCTGCGGACCGTGCCGCCGCTCTCGACAGGTCGATCGATGCGGCCCTTCCGCAGGTCCGCCTCGTCCTCGGCGCCGATCTCGCGGGAGGCGGCGGCGGCGAGGGCGCCGAGGCCGACGAGCCCGTTGCACACCGCACCCCAGATCACCGCCGGCCAGTACCCGAACGAGCCGATCAGCCAGAGCCCGGCAGCTAGCGCGCCGATGCCGGCGCCGAGCGTGTTGATGCCGTAGAGGACGGAGATGCGGCCGGCGGCCTTGTCCATGTCGGAGACCAGGGCGCGGGCAAGGAGCGGCAGCGACAGGCCCATCAGCACGGTCGGGATCAGGAGCGCCACGAAGGCGACAACGAAGGTGAGCGCCCGCGACCGCGACAGCTCGATCAGCGTGCCCAGCAGGAAGTCATGGAAGATCGGGATCGAGACCGCCGCGTAGGCGCCGATCAGGATCTCGACGAAGGCGAAGAGCAGCAGCGCCTGGCGGCGGGGAAGGCGGTCGGCGAAGAGGCCGGCGATCAGGCTGCCGATCCCGAGCCCGGCGAGGAAGGCGCTCACCACCAGCGAGGCCGAGACCGTGTCGGAGCCGCCGAACAGGCCGAGCAGCCGCTGCCAGACGGTCTGGTAGATGAGGGCGCTGAAGCCCGAGAGGAAGAAAAGCGCGGTGACGATGAACCGGCTCGAGGCCGAGACCAGGACCGGTTGCACCTGTCATCCCTCGTGGAGCGTGGCGGGAGGCGATCCTGCCTCACCCGCTCCGGTGCCGCACGATAACGTCTGTTTATCTTGGGCGGGCGGCGCTTGCGACAGCGTCACATTGCAGGCGGAGCGCGGAACGCAACCGTCATGGTCGCGCCGGATCAGCGGATCTGCATGCGCCCGATGGTGAGGCCGACCAGCTTCTGCGGCTTGATCGCGTCGGCGGTGAGCTTCTCCATCTGCGCGCGGAGCGTTTCCACCGAGGTGGCGGTGTAGAGGGAATCCGGGTCCTGCTTCCGGAGAAACAGGATCAGCGCGCTCTGCACCTTCGGCAGGTCGTTCTGGACCATCGGGCGGAAGTCCTGGGACTCGAGATGGATGGTCGCCTGCATGATCAGCAGGCGGGCCGAGCCGTCCTTCGCGCGCATGTTGATGATCAGGTCGGGGATGTCGACATAGCCGCCCGGCAGCTTGGACAGGTCGATCTTGGGGACCGGCGGGGGCTCGTCCTTGTTCGGCGTGCCGAGCAGGCCCGAGGTCATGACGCCGACCGCCGCGCCGATCAGCAGCACGAGGGGAAGGAAGACGAACAGGACCAGCCGCTTGACGGAGAGTTTGCGTTCGCTCGCCATGGCCGCACCATAGCATTCTGCCCGTATGCCTTGTTAGCGTCGGTCGCCCGCCCGTCCGAGGAGCACTGCCATGCTCGCCCACCTCACCTTGCTGCTGTCCTGCCAGCTCGCCGGCGAGGTCATCGCCCGCCTGTTCGCGATCCCGGTTCCCGGCGCCGTCCTCGGGATGATGCTGCTGTTCCTCGGCCTCGCGGCCCGCGGCGAGGTGCCGGCGGAGTTCCGCCGGACATCGGACGGGCTGCTCCGGCACCTGTCGCTGCTGTTCGTTCCGGCCGGTGTCGGGATCATGGCGCATCTGGCTCTGATCGCCGCCGAATGGAAGGCGATCGGGACGGCGCTGGTGGCGAGCACGCTGCTTGCCATCGTCGTCTCGGCGCTGGCGATGCGATGGCTGGCGCCTGGAGAGCCGCGGCCATGAGCGCCGGATTCGCCGGGCTCTGGGTCTATCTCGCCGCAAGCCCGCTCGCCGCGCTCACCGCCACCCTGGTGGCCTACCAGGTCGGGGACTGGGTCTACCGCCGCTTCGACCGCAACCCCCTGCTCAATCCGGTCCTGCTTGCGGTCGTGATGCTCGCGGGCCTGCTGCTGGCCGGTGGGATCGACTACGCGACCTATTTCGAAGGCGCGCAGTTCGTCCACTTCCTGCTGGGGCCGGCGACGGTCGCGCTGGCCGTGCCGCTCTATGCGCATTTCGCCGAGGTCCGCCGCTCCGCGTTGGCGTTGGGCGTCTCGCTTCTCGCCGGCTCGCTGACGGCGGCAGGCTCGGCTGTCGGCATCGCCTATCTGCTGGGCGCCTCGGAAGGGACCTTGGCATCGCTGGCGCCGAAGTCGGTCACGACGGCGATCGCCATGGGCATCTCCGAGCAG
>CAXNIC010000330.1:0-5761 GCA_964201945.1 Alphaproteobacteria bacterium | reverse complement strand
CTCATAACCTGAAGGTCGTCAGTTCAAATCTGGCCCCCGCAACCAAATTTGCCCGCTAGCCCAAAAGGTTAGCGGGCGTCTCCGCTTATAGACCCAATCCCTAATCCCGCCCGTGGAAGCACCGTGGAAGCAAGAGGGCACGCGGTCCTGTGGGGATCTGCGCAAGTAGGCGGCTACGCGGTCGGCGAAACGTATGTCTCCGCCGAGGGCCGCCTGTACAGGGGGTCGTTGGTCGCCGAGGATCATGGAGGCGATACTCAATGGCCACTTGCCAACAGGGATGACGCTATCGGCGTCCCCGCGCCGTCGGCACATCGACCTGACGCAGCCTCGTGACGATCTCTTCTGCGGTATGCCTCTTCCTCAGGCCCGGCTTCGGCGGTAACGCGCCTCGAGTCGGAGGCTGGCACGTGAGATCGTGAAGCAAGTCGCCCAGTAGATCAGTCCGACGAAGGCATAGGCTTCGTAAGTCTTGCCGAGCCAGGGCGCGCCTCGCACTGAGAGCTCGGCGATGCCGAGTAGGTCGTGCATGCCGACGACCACGACCAACGAAGTGTCCTTGATGATAATGATGATCTGGTTGACCATCGCCGGTAGCACCAGCCGAAGTGCCTGAGGCACAATCACCAGGCGCATCGATCTGAGCGGGCCGAGGCCGAGGGCAGTTGCCGCCTCCTCCTGGCCGCTTGGCACCGCCTGCAGCCCGCCGCGGATCACCTCGGCGATGTAGGCCGACTGGAAGGCGACGATGCCGAATTGGGCGCGGAGCAGGCTGTCGACGTCGGCGCCGCCGGGCAGGAACAGCGGCACCAGCACGGCGGCAAGGAACAGCACCGAGACCAGGGGCACGCCGCGGATCAGCTCGATGTAGCCGACGGCCAGCGCGCGCACCACCGGCATCTTGCGGCTGCGCCGGCCGAGGGCCAGCAGCAGGCCGACCGGGAACGAGAACAGGATGCCGACGGTCGACAGGATCACGGTCAGCATCAGGCCGCCCCAAGCCTGGGTGTCGACCTCCCTGAGGCCGAGGGCCGGGCCGCCCTTGAGCAGGAACAGGAGCGCGACCGGCACTCCGAGCGAGATCCAGAGGAAGGCGTGGCGGCGACGGACGTCGCGGATCAAGGCGAGGCCGACGACCCCGAGCAGGACCAGGAGCGCGACCAGCGGCCGCCAGCGCTCGTCGCCCGGATATGTGCCGACCAGGAACACCGGGTAGCGGTCGGCGATGAACGACCAGCAGGCGCCGCGAATGTCGACGCAAGACTCAGGCGTGGTGCCGAACGCCGCCTCGAACACCGCCCAGTCGAGGATCGGCCGGCCGATGCGGTAGATCAGCGCCAGACCGGCAAGCGTCAGCAGCGACTGCCACCAGGTCGCGAACAGGTTGGCGCGGGTCCAGGCGACGGCGGCGGCCACCTCAACCGACCCCGATGATGCGCGTGCGCGCATTGTACCAGTTGAGCCCCAGCGAGATGGCGAGGCTAAGCGTGAGATAGAAGGCCATGGTTAGCGTGATCACCTCGAGCGCCTGGCCGGTGATGTAGGTGACGCTGTGGCCGATGCTGACGATCTCGGGGAAGCCGATAGCGACGCCGAGCGAGCTGCTCTTGACCAGGCCGAGATAGCGACTGATCAGCGGCGGGACGATGATACGGAGCGCCTGCGGCAGCACGATGAACCGGAAGGTGGTGCGAGGCCTGAGCCCAAGCGCGCCCGCAGCCTCCACTTGGCCTCTCGGCACGGCGAGGATGCCGGCGCGGATCACCTCGGCGTTGTAGGCGCCGTGATAGAGCGTGAGCCCGACCACCAGGGTGGCAAATTCCGGCGTCACTATCGAGGCGTTGCGGAAATTGAGGCCCTGGAGCACCGGGCGGGTCAGCACCAGCGGATCGCCGAAGGCGGCCCAGGCGACGGCCATCGGCAGCACGGCAAGGACAGCCACCGGCCAGGTCAGCGGCAGCTCGGCGCCGATCGATGCCTTGACCCGGCGGCGGTGCGCGACCCACACGATCGCCGCGGCGATACCTGCGGCGAGCGCCAAGAGCACGGCGACCAGGCCCTCCCCACCATGGACAAGGGGCAGCATGACGCCGCGGTTGTTGACGAATACCCAACCGAACAGCGAATGGCTTCCGCGCGGCGGCGGCAGCGAGCGCAGCACGGCGAAGTACCAGAAGAACAGATGCAGGAGCAGGGGCAGGTTGCGGATCAGCTCGACATAGGCGCCGCCGAGGGCGGCAATCAGCCAATTGCCGGAGAGCCGCATCAGCGCGACCAGGAAACCGACCAAAGTCGAGAGCACCAGCGCGATCGCCGAGACCGCCACCGTGTTGAGGGCGCCCGTGACCAGCGCTGCTCCAAGCGAATTTTCGGCGGTGTAGCGGATGACTTCGACGTCGCTATGGACCAGTGCCAACGCGAGCAGCGGCGGCCCAATGACGGCCGCGATCAGGCCGGCCGCTAGGCCCGGCTCGCCGAGTACTTGCCGGTTGCGGGCACCGGCCCAGCGGCAGAGGCCGATGCCGGCGGCCAGCCCGGCGATCACGGCGCCGGCCAGCAGCGCTAGGCCACCACCCGGGACCAGCATCGGCACCGACTCGCCGATGCTGAAGCCGGCCCGGTTGGCGAGGAACCCGAAGCCCGACTTGACGCCTATCGCCTCCAGCCGGTCTACCGCCCGCGTAGCCAGCAGCCAAGCACCGCCGGCGATCGCGGCGACAATGGCAGCTTGGCAGACGGCGAGGCGGACGCGGCCGTCGTACCAGAGCGCCGCGAGGCCGACGCGCCGGCTCGGCGCAGCGCTCATCGACGACCGGTCTACTTGAAGGGCGGCGCGTATTGTAGCCCGCCCTTGGTCCACAGCGCATTTATGCCACGCGCCACGCCGAGGCTGCTCTTTGGTCCGACATGGCGCTCGTACATCTCACCGTAGTTGCCGACGGCCTTCAGCGCCCGCACCATGAACTGGTTGTCGAGGCCGAGGTCGTCGCCGAGCGTGGCGGTCTTGCCAAGCAGGTTGGTCGCTTCGGAGTCGGTCGCCGTCTGCAGCATCTGGTCGACATTGGCCTGGGTGATGCCGTGCAACTCGGCGACCAGAAGTCCATTGAAGACCCAGCGCACGATCGAGAACCACTGGTCGTCGCCCATCCGGATCGAGATCGACAGCGGCTCGCGGCCGATGCCCTCGTCGAGCAGCGTATGGTCGGCGGGGTTGGCCTGGCGCGAGCGCATGTTGGCGAGGTTGATGCGGTCGCCCATGATGAAGTCGCAGCGGCCCGAGCCGTAGGCGAGCTGAGACTCCTCGCCGGACTTGAAGGTCACGGGCGTGTAGCTCATGCCGCGCGACTTGAAGAGGTCGTTAATGTTGACCTCGGCGGTCGAGCCGGAGATGACGCAGGCGCTGCCACCGTTGAGGTCGGCGATCGCCTTTGCGTTCAGGCTCTTGCGCACCAGGAAGCTTTGGATGTCGTAGTAGTGCGTGGCGACGTAGCGCACGCCGAGCTTGGTGTCGCGGTTCATCGTCCAGGTGTTCTGCATGGCCAGCACGTCGACCGCTCCCGATGCTTGGGCGAGGAAGCGCTCGTTGCTGGTCAGTGCCTTGGCCTGCCAGTTGACCTTCACCGCCGCCGCCAGCGCCTTGCACAGGTCGATGTTGAAGCCTTCCCACTCGCCCGCTTTGTTTGGCAGGGCAAACCCGGCATAGCCAGCGTCGACGCCGCAGATCAGTGCGCCGCGCTTGCGCACGTCATCGAGCACGCCGGCGGAGACGGCCGTGGCGGACAGTGACAGCAGCAGCGATAAGCCGAGGATCATGAGACGTTTGTTACGCATGGTGGAGCCTCCCTGTTTTTCTCTGACGACGATCATCCGGCCCGGCGGGCGCGCCAGGCGGCGCTGCCGAACTCGCGCATGTTAAGCGGTCCCGGCGCGGAGTCGCCAGAGGTCCCGAGCAGAACGGTGCCCGATATCTCGCCGCCGGCGAGTGTTCCAGAAAAGGCGTAGGAGAGGTTAGACCCCTCGTAGGGGTGTAGGCTCGTGAAGGCGACAGCCGTCCCCGCGATCGTGCCGGCGACCGGCGCCTTGAGGCCGAGCGTTGCGTGGCTGCCGGTGAGGCGGCCGCCCTCCTGCCGGAGCGTGAGGCGGTGGTGGCCGCGGTCAGCGGCGAAGTCGATCTCAACCAGCCATTCGCCGGCGAGGTCGACGGCCGGCGGCGCTAGCGTTGAAGCGATGGCGGGCGGGGACATTGTGAGCACGGCGGCGATGGCGCTCCCGACCTGCGCCGCCTCTCCTGGCTTGAGGTTGAACGGCAGGATGAAAACGGAGGACTCGGTCGAGCCGCGGTCGTCGAGCATGATGCGCGGCCGGCCGTCGAGCAGCTTTTCGCGTAGGCCGAGACCGTCGCGGCCGACCCGGCTGCGATCCCAGGAGATCCTGAGCCTTGGCACCTGCTCGTGTGGCTTGCCCGGCGGCAGTATTTCGGTGACGACGCCGGCGACCCGCGTCACCAGCTGGGCGATCTCTGCGAGGTCGTCGCTCCAGCGTGCCCGCTCGGCGGCGTGGTCGCGTCCCATAGCCCAGTGCTCGACCGCGGTCAGGATGCCGACCACTTCCTCCTTGCTGATCTTCATCGGCCGGCCGATGGCATGATGGGGGGACGCGTTCAGCCGCGCAGCCTCGATCCAGGCGCGCTGGCCCAGCAGGAGACCGGTCGACTGTGGTCCGCGCAAATACTTGCCGCCGCTGAAGGCGACGAAAGTAGCTCCGCGGGTGAGGTAGGGCACGGGGCATTCGAGGTGCTCGGAGGCGGCATCGATCAGCACCGGGACGCCATGCGGCCGGGCCAGTGCTGCCAACTCCTCGAGGCGTATCGGCAGCTCGGCGTCCTTGGTGCCGATGGTTGCGACCATGGCGGCACCCTGCTTCAGGGCGGCGGTGAGCGCGGCGGCGTCGGCGACCTCGAAGATCTCGGCGCCGGCGGTCCGGATCGCGTGGTCGTACGTGAAGCGCGCGCCCTTCGGCATCAGCACCCGCCGCGACAGGCCGTCGGCCTTGGGCAGGGCCAGCATCCGCTCTGGATCGCCCTTGGTCATCGCCGCCGCCGTCGCCGCGATCAGCGCCGCGGCCGCGCCCGAGGTGACCAGCGCCGACTCCGCCCCGGTCAGCTCGGCGATGCGGCGGCCGGCAGAGAGAACTAGCTCATTCAGGTTGACGAAGCGGTCAGCGACCTCGGCCATAGCGGCGACGACCACCGGGTGCATCAGGCTGCCGCCATGGACTGTGCGGGTGCCGCAGCAGTTGATGAACGGCTGGATGCCTAGCCGGGCGTAGAGGTCTTTCGGGAGCTCACCGGCGTCGGATGGCATGCCTTAATTCTCCCGCTCTGACTTTTCACTCGATCCGATGGTGACCGGCCCTCGTCGAGTGGTCCAGTTAGAATTTTAGTTTGGAACGAGCCTCGGCATCGGCGGGAGCGCGCCCGGCGAAGCTGGCCCGGATTGCGAAGGCGGGCGCGCGGGGATGAAGACCTCCGGTGCCGGTGGGCGATATCCGAGCGACGAGTGCGGGCCGACGGTGTTGGCGCGAAGGACGAAGACGGGAGAGGTGCGCCTAGAGGACGGGAAACAGAGCAATCGTCAGCGCGAAATGGCCGTTCACGACGCTCCTGCGGCAAGCGACGACGATCGCCGTTGATCATCGCACTCCGGATTGCCACAGAGAGCGCAAATGCCTACTCTGACGCTCGGGACCGGGTGCATCTGGA
>CAXNIC010000329.1:0-5791 GCA_964201945.1 Alphaproteobacteria bacterium | reverse complement strand
GTGCTTGACCAACCCACGGAAGACTGACATCACCATCAACATCCAACGGCGCTGCAAGCGCCCGCGCCACACTGGTCGCGATCGATCGGAACAGGTGGTCGCGATCCGTCGGAATCGGTGGTCGCAATCGTCGGAATGCGCAGCCGGAGCTCCGGTGCCAGCGGCGATCCGAAGCTGCACAAGCACGCGCTCCGCAAGCTGGTCGGTTGACGTCACGGGTGTGAGGGGGAAAGGGCGCGTATGGACTTCATCATGATGCTGACCCGGAACGACCGGACCGTCGACGACGCCGACGAGGTCGTCGAGTCGATCATCGACTGGGGGGTGAGGCATATCGGCTTCAAGGACATCGGCGTGCCGACCGCGGTCATGCAGAGCGTCGTCAGGAAGATCCGGGCCGCCGGCGCGGTCTCGTATCTCGAGGTCGTCAGCACGACACCGGAGGCCGTGGTGACGTCGCTGACCGCCGGGCGGGACCTAGGCGTCGATCGCATCCTGGGCGGGACCGACATCCAGGCCGCGAAGAGGGTTCTGAAGGACCTCTCGGGCTACTACCCGTTTCCCGGCTTGCCGGTCGGCCATCCGACCAAGCTCGGCGGCTCGGCGGCGCTGGTCGCCGAGCATTGCCGTAGCGCGCGGTCGAATGGCTGCGGCGGGGTCGATCTGCTGGCGTACCGGGCGACTGAAGCGGATCCGCTCGACCTCGTGCGCGCTTCCCGCGGCGCTCTGAACGACAGCCGCCTGATCATCGCCGGCAGCGTCAAGTCGCGCGAGCAGATCCATGCTCTCGCCGAAGCCGGCGCCGACGCCTTCACCATCGGCTCGGCCGCCTTCGATGGCTCCTTCTCGCCGTCCAAGGGATCTCTCCGCAGCCAGATCCGCGACATTCTCGAGGCCTGCGAAACCGCTCCGAAGCGTTCGACCTAGATCATGCGGGGAATGCGGCCGGAGAACGAGTGATGCTTCTCGGTGACGTCGATCTCGACCGTCGGCTCGCCGTAGCCTCCGAAGCCGTCTTGGGGGCGGGCCAATTGATTTCCCGCTGAGTGACGATGCAGCCTGCGGGAGGCCGGTGCTGGTCTGCACGCCAGCGCTGACTGCGGATCTAAGACGATTGACTGGGATCTAGCGGAAGGCCTTTATCGGCGGTTTCAGATCGCGGACAAGGCCAAGTGCAGTCATCCAGCATTCCTTCGAGCGGCGTTCCGACCTTCGAAGATGCGTTCGCCGCGCATCGGGCGGGGCGGGTCGCCGACGCAGCGAAGGGGTATCGGCGTCTCGTCGCCGATGCGCCCGACCATGTCGAGGCGCTGCATCTTCTTGGGGTTGCCTTCGCCCAGCTCGGATCGGTCCGACCGGGAGCCCTGATCATCCGGCGGGCCTTGCGGCTGAGGCCAGATCACGCGGATGCGTGGAACAACCACGCCAATGCGGCGGCGATCGCCGGCATGACGAGTGAGGCAACGGCGAGCTATCGCAGCGCCGTGGCCCTGAGGCCCGACTACGCCGACGCGCTCGGCAACCTCGGCAACCTCGCCATGACCGCAAAGGATGCCGAAGCGTGCGCGCGCTGGCTCCGCTCAGTGGTGGCGGTCGCTCCGCAATTTCCGAACGCCCGATTGCGCCTGGGGCTCGCGCTGAAGCAGCTTCGCCGCTGGCGCGCCGCCGCGGCTGAGTTCGCCCGCGCGCTCGACCGCGATCCGGGCGACGGCCGCCTCCACGCCGAGCTCGGCAACATGCTTGCGCTCGACGGCAAGCTCGTTCCAGCGGCCCGGCACGGCCGTCTCGCGATCATGCTGGTCCCGGACACGGTGCTGTCGCACTTCGCCTTCGCGATCACCTGCTCGCTGCTGAACGACTTCGACGCGTCCGTCCGTTTCTACCGGCGGCTTCTGGCCGTCCAGCCCGATCATGCCGAGGCGCACAACAATCTGATCTTCGCGTTGGACTTCGCGCCCGGCGCCGACATCGCGGGACAGCAGCGCGAGCGTCGCCGCTGGTATGACCGACATGGCCGGCGCTGGGCTCCCGCAAGCCCGGTACGCGCCCGCGACAGGACGCCGGAGCGCCGGCTCCGCATCGGCTATGTCTCTCCCGATTTCCGTTGGCACTCGGCCGCGCTCGTGTTCGGCCCGACGATCTTCAACTACGACCGCAGCCGCTTCGACGTGACGCTCTATTCGAACGTCGTGATCGAGGACGATATGACCGCGCGCTTCCGCGCGGCTGCCGATCGCTTCCGCTCGACGGTCGGCATGAGCGACGACCGCATGGCGGCGCTGATCCGCGAGGACGAGATCGACATCCTGGTCGACCTCGCCGGCCACAGCGAAGGCAACCGTCTTCTTGTCTTCGCCCGGAAGCCGGCGCCGATCCAGGTCAGCGGCTGGGGCCAGGGGACGGGCACGGGGCTGGACACGATCGACTATTTCGTCTCCGACCCGGTGTTGGTGCCAACCGAGGCTCGCCCGTTCTTCGCCGAGCGGATGGTCGATCTTCCATGCTTTCTCGCCTATGAGCCGAAACCGGATGCACCGCCGGTGGTGCCGCCTCCGGCCTCGAGCGGGGCGCCGCTCACCTTCGGCTGCTTCAACCGGCTGGATAAGGTGACCGATCCGGCGGTGGACGTCTGGAGCCGCCTGCTGGCCGAGGTCCCGGGGTCGCGCCTCCTGCTGAAGGACGGCCGCCTGTCGAATGCGTCGGACCGGGATCGGATGGTGGCGACGTTCGCCCGGCGCGGCATTCCCGCCGATCGCCTGGTCCTGCGCGGCCGCACCTCGCACATGGAACAGCTCGCGACCTTCGGCGAGGTCGACGTGGCGCTGGATCCCTTCCCGCACAATGGCGGGGTCTCGACCTTCGAGGCCTTGTGGATGGGCGTTCCGGTGGTGACGAGGCTGGGCAATACCCTGCCTGGCCGCAACGGCGGCGCCATTCTTTCCGCGCTCGGCTTCCGCGAATGGGTCGCCGAGTCCGACGACGCTTATGTCGAGATTGCAAAACGGCTGAGCGGCGACCTTCCCACCCTGCTACGTCTGCGCAAGGCCCTCAGGCCCGCGCTTGCGGCCTCCGTCGTCTGCGATCCCGTGCGCTACTGCCGCGCGGTCGAGGATGCCTATCGCGAGATGTGGCGGCACTACTGCAGGGACGTTGCCTGAGAAACGAAACGGGGCCCGGCAAGCCGAGCCCCGCATTCGAAAAGGTCAGGTGCGGTGGTGTCCCGCGCCGCCACGCCGGTGACCGCGACCCAGAAGCTCGTCGGCGGTCTTCTTCTGCTCTTCGGTGAGCTGCGTATAGAGCGGCTTGAACGCATCGAGGTAGCGCTGGCTCTGTGCCGCCTGGACCTTCGCCCTGTCGGCGCGACGCTCCAGCTGCTCGAGCGCGGTCGGGCGCCTCTTCACCGTGTCGTTGGCGTGCTCTTCCTGCGCCTTCTTCATCGCGACGGTCATCTCGTCGGCGTTCTGGCGGAGCACGCCGGCGAAAGCATCGAAAGCCGGCGCCTGAGCCGGAGTGATCTTGAGCTCGGCCTTGAGAAAGGCGATGCGGCCGTCGGTGCGGGCATTGAAGCTGCGCTGCTGGCGCGGCTCGGCCTGCTGGGCCTTCGGCACCGGCAGAGGCTGCGCGAACACGACCGGAGCGGCGGCGCCGAGAATGCCGATGGCGAGCGCGCCGGCGAGAAAACGATGGCGATAGAGGCTCATGGACGTCGTCCTTCCGCGTGGGTGGTCCGGGGATCAGCGTCGTCTATCGACGCTCTTGCCGATGACACGCGGACACCCGGCCCACTCCTGCGGCGCGTTCGCAAAATCTGCGGACGCCATTACCTCAATGAGTGGGCCGGCCCCGCGGCAGGTCCTCGTCCGTCCGGGTCATCAGCGGCGTCTCGCGATGCTCGAGATCCGAGCGCGAAAGGCCGATATCGGCCAGCGCGTGATCGTCGAGACTGAGCAGTTCGGTCCGCATGCGGGCTTCACGATGTCGCTCGACGAAACGGTGGATCGCGGAGCCGATGCTGTGCATCAGGGATTCGGCCATGACGGTCTCCTCTCCGTTTCGGCAGATGTGGGGGCGAACGGAGGATGCGTCAGGCGGATGGAGAAGACATTCGTGTGATCCGCCGGTGACCTCCGGCTGGCGTCAGCCGCGCGGACGGCGCCGGAAGATCAGGAACCGGCAGGACGCGCCCTTGGCCAGCGCCTTCTCCTCATAGCGGGTCGGCGGCCAGTCGGCCGGGCGCGCCGCCGTCTCGGTCTCGGCGATGCGCACCGGGACGAAGGCCGGATGCGCGCCGGCCGTCGCCAGCATGTGCTGGATGTAGTCGGGGTCGTCGGAGCCGAGCCGGAGCTCGGCGCCGTCGACAAGCGAGCGGGCAAGCCAGTCCAGCGTCTCCGTCGAGACGATGCGGCGCTTCTTGTGGCGCGACTTCGGCCAGGGGTCGGGAAACAGGATGAAGCAGCGGCCGACCGACGCCGGTGCAAGGCGGGTCAGCAGCAGGCGCGCGTCGTCGGGGTGGAGCCGGACATTTGCGAGCGGCTTCTCCTCGATCGCGGTGAGCAGGGTCGCCAGGCCGTTGAGGAACGGTTCGCAGCCGACGAAGCCGATCTCGGGGTGGCGCTCGGCCTGCCAGGCGAGATGCTCGCCGCCGCCGAAGCCGATCTCCAGCCACACGCCGGCAGGGGGCGGGGCGAACAGCGTCCGCGGATCGATCTCGCCCGTCTCCGGGATCGGGATCCCCAGACGGGGAAGGAGCTGGTCGAGCAGCTCCTTCCGGCGCTGGGTCAGCGGCCGGGCGAGACGCCGGCCGTGGAACCGTCTTTGCTCAGGCGCCAAAGGCCTTCTTGAGCTTGTTCACCAGATCGACCTTCTCCCACGAGAAGCCGCCGTCCTTCTCGGGCTTGCGTCCGAAATGGCCGTAGGCCGCGGTGCGATAGTAGATCGGCTTGTTGAGGCCGAGATATTCGCGGATGGCGCGGGGGCTGAGGCCGACCAGCTCCTGCAGAATCTTCGAGAGCTTGTTCTCGTCCACCTGGCCGGTGCCGTGCGTGTTCACGTAGACCGAGATCGGGTGCGAGACGCCGATGGCGTAGGAAAGCTGGATCGTGCACTTGGAGGCGACGCCGGCGGCGACGACGTTCTTGGCGAGATAGCGGGCGGCATAGGCGGCCGAGCGGTCGACCTTGGTCGGGTCCTTGCCGGAGAAGGCGCCGCCGCCATGCGGGGCGGCACCGCCGTAAGTGTCGACGATGATCTTGCGGCCGGTGAGGCCGGCATCGCCGTCCGGACCGCCGATGACGAAGCGGCCGGTCGGGTTGACGTAGAACTGCTCCTCCGGCGGCATCCAGCCGGCCGGCATCACGCTCTGCACATAGGGCCGCACGATCTCGCGGACCTCCTCGACGTCGACCTTGTCGGAATGCTGGGTCGAGACGACGACGGCGGTGCAGCCGACCGGCTTGCCGTTGACGTAGCGGAGCGAGACCTGGCTCTTCGCGTCGGGGCCGAGCATCGGCGCCTTGCCCTTGTGACGGGCTTCCGACATCGCGCGCAGGATGTTGTGCGAGTACTGGATCGGCGCCGGCATCAGCTCCGGCGTCTCGTCGCAGGCATAGCCGAACATGATGCCCTGATCGCCGGCGCCCTCGTCCTTGTTGCCCTTGGCGTCGACGCCCTGGGCGATGTCGGAGGACTGGCCGTGCAGATGGACGCCGACCTTGGCCTTCTTCCAGTGGAAGCCCTTCTGCTCGTAGCCGATGTCCTTCACCACCTTGCGGGCGATGGCCTCGATCTTCGG
>CAXNIC010000328.1:0-5867 GCA_964201945.1 Alphaproteobacteria bacterium | reverse complement strand
TGGCAGGAGATCAGGATCGCGACCCGGCGGCCGACCGCGTCCATGCCGGCGAAGAGGCCGCGCGATGCGGTGGCGCCGGGAAGGGCCTCGACGGTGGCGCGGACGAATTGCAGGACCGCGAGGAAGGCGCCGAAAACCACAGCGAACTCCAGACCGCGGGCGACCACCTCGAACGGGAAGCGGCCGCGATGCAGCACCACGCAGAGGATGGCGAGGATGCCGCCGAGGATCCGGTTGCTGGTGCGGACCTGGGGCAGCGTCACGATCAGGTAGGCCGCCAGCAGCCCGTAGCTGATGTTGGCCAGGACCGGTCCCGGCAATGCGATGCGCCCGAGATCCACGATCCAGAGCAGGATCGGCAGCGCGATGACGGCGAGGATGCGCGGTCTCTGGTAGAGCGGACGATCGCTCGGCTGGGTCGTGCTCACCACGGTCTCGGCGGCGGGGAGGAGGATCTTCTCCTAACACGCATTCCGCCGACGGTGCCAAGGCGGGCTGCGTGGAAGCGACGGTTGGTCACACGGCGGCGCTCGCTGCGCACGGGTTTTGAGCAGCGTGCCGAAACTTTGCCCGCCTCACCCTTCGCTGCCGTCGAAGCGCAAGGCCGTTGATGACTGATCGCCGCTTGCCTTCCGCAAGGTGACGCTCGTCTCGTTGATCGGTTGTCGAGGACGATGATGCTCAGGTCCGGCCAACCGTCGCTGAAGATGACCAGGTGACACCCGTGACCTCGCTCGGGACGCGAGGGGCAGCCACCGAGAGTCCCCGATAGCGCTAACACGCTGGTTTCATGAGGTGGGAGCCCGGCTCGACAGCGCTCTCGCTGTATCGTTAAAGAGAAAATAGAGTTTCTCACTTGGAGTTGTGTTTCCATGGCGACCCATTCGCTGGCCGAGCTGGCCGACAAGCTGTTCTGCGCCGTCATCTCCGACTGCCTCGACCAGGCGGGCATATGGAAGCAGGCGTTTCCGACCCGCATCCGGCCGCTCGACGAAAGCCTGGTGATGGTCGGGCGCGCGCGCACCGCCCTTTATATGGATGTCTACGCCGAGACGCCCGGCGAGAACCCCTATGAACTCGAGATCGCGCTGATCGACAGCCTGAAGCCGGGCGAGATCCCGGTCTTCTCCTGCGGCATGACCGGCCGGGTCGCCCCCTGGGGCGAGTTGCTGTCGACGGCGTCCAAGTACCGGGGCGCGGCCGGCGCGGTGATGGACGGCTGTGTGCGCGACATCAAGGCGATCCGCCAGATGAAGTTCCCGGTCTTCCACGGCGGCATCGCGCCGCTGGATTCCAAGGGCCGCGGCACCTGCAAGGCGATCGACGTGCCGATCGAGTGCGCCGGCGTCGCCGTCAGCACCGGTGACCTGGTCTTCGGCGACGCCGACGGCATCGTCGTGATCCCGAAGGCGGATGAGGACAAGGTACTGAAGCTCGCTTTCCAGAAGATCGCGGGCGAGAAGAACACGCTGCGCGATCTCCAGGCCGGGGAGTCGCTGGGGTCGGTCTTCGCCAAGTACGGGATCCTCTGACCATGATCGTCGACTGTCACGTCAACGTCTATGACGACGACATGATCCTGCCGCTGTTCGGGGCCGGCGCATCCAACGCCGTTCCCGGCGGCTTCAAGTTCAAGTCCGATGCAGACACCGTCTACGAAGCGATGAAGGAGGTCGACAAGGCGATCGTCTTCTCGCTCCGCTACAAGGACTCGGCCGGCATCGACGGCAACGACGAGGTGACGGCGCGCGCCGTCGCCAAGTATCCGGACAAGTTCGTGGGCTTTGCCTGCATCGATCCGCGCATGCCCGACTGCATGGATCTCCTGGTCCATGCGATCGAGGATCTGAAGCTGAAGGGCGTCAAGTTCGGGCCGATCTACAACGGCGTGTCGCTGCTGGATCCGCGCCTGGAGCCGATCTACGCCTATCTGCAGAAGAACAACCTGCCGCTCACCATGCACATGGGCACGACCTTCGGGCGGAACGCGCCGGTCGAGGAAGGCCGCCCGGTGAACGTCGACACCATCGCGCTGCGCTATCCCGATCTCAAGATGATCATGGCCCACATGGCGCACCCCTGGTACGAGGAGTGCATCGTCGTCGCCCGCAAGCAGCCGAACGTCTATTGCGAGGTCTCGGCGCTGCACTATCGGCCCTGGCAGTTCTACAACATCCTGATCTGCGCCCAGGAATACACGATCCATAACCGCAACAAGATCTTCTGGGGGACGGATTTCCCGTTCACCACCGTGCGCGCCTCGATCGACGATCTGAAGAACGTCAATCGTTTCGTCGAGGGCACGCCGCTGCCTCGCGTCACTCAGGAGACCATCGACAGCATCCTCTATTCGAACCCGTTCGAGCATTGGTGGCACGGCGGCCTCAAGGGGTGACGGCGGCCATCGGCAGGGGGCGGTCGGTCACTCTCCGCGACGTGGCGGCCGACGCCGGCACCACGCCGATGACCGTCTCCAACGTGGTCAACGGCCGCACCCGCGAGGTCGGGCGCGAGACTTTCGAGCGCGTGATGGAAGCCTGCGTGCGGCTGGGATACCGCCCGCATGCGGCGGCCCGGCGGCTTCGCACCAACCGCCGCATGGCGATCGGCGTGGTGATCGTCGATCCGTCGCCGAACTATCTCGCCGATCCCTTCACCGCGGCGATGCTGGCGGGGTTGACCGACCATCTCGGGCCCCGCGGCTACAGCCTGGTGATCCACGGCGCCTCGCAGGACGGCGTCGGCGCGGTGCCGCTGCTGCAGCGGATCGAGACCGACGCGATCTGCGTGATGCTCTCGGGCGGCGAGGCGGAGCGGCGGCAGACCCTGAAGCAGGTTGCGGCCCTCGGCCAGCCGGTGGTGGTGATCCAGGACACCATCCCTGCCGAGGTCGATGACGGCTGCTCCCTGATCCAGGACGATGTTGCCGGCGGGGCCGATCTCGCGCGCCATCTCTTCTCGCGCCCATCGCGCCATGCGGCCCTGCTGGTCCCGAAGGTCGAATGGCCGGCGATGGTCAGGCGCGAGGCCGGTATCCGCTCGGTCCTGTCGCGGCTGGCGAAGCCGCCGACGTTCCATGTCGTCCGCACCGGCGACGAGGGCTTCGATGCGACGCAGCGCGCGCTGGTGCGGCACATCAACGAGCACGGCGTCCCCGACATCGTCATCGGCGGCAACGACCAGATGGCGATCGCCGCAATGAAGCTCGTCACCGGCCGCGGCCAGCGCGTGCCCGAGGACGTGCGCATCGCAGGATTCAACGGATTCAGCTTCTGGCGCTACACCAGCCCTGAGCTGACGACGGTGTTCTCTCCCGCCTACGAGCTCGGCGAGGCGGCGGGGAAGGCGATCCTCGCGCGCCTGGAGACCGGCAGCTTTCCGCACCGCTCGCAATCGCTGCCAGTGCGCTTCATCGCCAACAGGTCGAGCCAGGGCTGATCGGCGCTTCCTGATCGTCGCCGCGCCATTTCGCTTGCGAGGTCCGGCTTTTCCCGCCGCAATGGCATGTGGGACATGCAGGGGGAGCGCCGACCATGAACGCCGAAGATCTCTGTTTCACGCCGGCCGCCGACCTGGCGCCGATGATCCGCCAGAAGAAGGTGTCGCCGGTCGAGCTGATGCAGGCCGTGCTGGCGCGCATCGAGGCCTCCGAGCCGAAGCTGAACGCCATGGCGCGCCTGATCCCCGAGGCGGCGATGGAGGGGGCGAAGGCGGCCGAGGCGGCGCTGATGAAGAACCAGCCGGTCGGCCCGCTCCACGGCATCCCCGTCACCATCAAGGACCTGCACTACGTCAAGGGCGTCACCAACGAGCGCGGATCGGTGACGCAGAAGGGCTTCGTTCCTGACACCGACGCGCCCTTCGTCAGCCGGCTGAAAAACGCCGGCGCCATCGTCATCGGCAAGACCACGGTCTGCGAATTCGCCTGGAAGGGCGTGAGCCAGAGCCCGCTGACCGGCATTACCTCCAACCCGTGGAAGCTCGGATACAACACCGGCGCCTCCTCGGCCGGTGCCGGGGCGGCATCGGCGGCCGGTTACGGCCCGTTGCACCAGGGCTCGGACGGGGCGGGATCGGTCCGCATGCCGGCGCATTTCTCCGGCATCTTCGGCCTCAAGCCGACCTTCGGGCGCATTCCCAACTGGCCGGTCGGCGGCAACGACAACACCTCGCATCTTGGACCGATGACGCGCGACGTCCGCGACGGCGCGCTGATGATGAGCGTGATGTCGGGACCGCATCCCTGGGACTTCACCAGTCTGGAAGCCGGCCCCGCCGACTATGTCGGCCGGCTGCATGAGGGCATCAAGGGGAAGAAGATCGCCTTCAGCCCCGATCTCGGTCATGCGCGGGTCGACCCTGAGGTGGCCGAACTGGTCCAGTCGGCGGTGAAGGCGCTGGCGTCGGACCTCCACGCCACGGTCGAGCAGGTGACGCCGGCCTGGGGCAAGGATGGACCCGAGATCATCCGCGTGATGTACCCGGTGCATGCCTGCGGCAATTCGAAGTACCTGGCGGAGTTCGAAAGCCGCATGGACCCGGGCCTGGTCGCCATGATCAAGGAGGGGCTCAGGATCACCACGCCGCAATACCAGGGCGCGCGCGACCGCAAGTCGGCCTATGTCAGTGCGATGGCGCGGTTCATGGAGGACTGGGATTTCCTGGTGACGCCGACGGTGTCGACCGCCGCATTTCCGGCCGAGCTGAACATGCCCAAGCACTGGCCGCACCATGCCTGGGACTGGATCCAGTGGGCGGAGTTCTCCTACCCCTTCAACTTCTCCGGCATGCCGGCGGCGACCGTCCCCTGCGGCTTCACCAAGGAAGGATTGCCGGTGGGATTGCAGATCGTCGGCCGCCGCTTCGACGACCTCGGCGTCCTGCAGGCTTCGCAGGCCTTCGCGACGGTGCGCCCGTGGATGGCGAAGCGGCCCACGTTCTAGCGCGCTGTGAAGCCGAAGACTGACGAATCTGCGCGGGAGGCAGCGGACGAGACGCCGGACCGGGTGCCGGCGCGCTGCCTCTGCGGCGACGTGCGGATCGACATCCAGTATCCGGCCTTCTGGGGCTGGCACGACCATTCCGAGGCGAGCCGGCTCGCCCATGGCGCGGTCTATGCCACATATGTCGGCACCTGGATGAAGCGGTTCCGTATCGTGAAGGGCAGCCGCAAGGTCAAGCAGTTCGAGGACCCGGCGACCGGCAATACGCGGGCCTTCTGCGGGCGCTGCGGCACGCCGGTCTGGTATGTGCGCAAGCAATCGCCGAAATGGATCAACATCCCGCGCGCGCTGTTCTCGAGCCGCACCGGCCGCGAGCCGCGCTATCACCTCAACATCACCGAGCAGCAGGACTGGATCTATACGGGCACGCCGCTGGCGCCGCTGAAAGGCTATCCGGGGGTGGTGTGGGAGCGCCCGAAGAAAAAGAAGCGCCGCGAGCCGCCCCCGATGTTCTGAAGGGGCAGCTCGCGGCGCTGGTCACGTCGCTCTAGGCGAGGTGCTTCTTGAAGTGGGCGACGGTGCGATCCCAGGAGAGCTTCGCGGCCGCTTCCTGGTAGCGCGGCGTCGAGTTGTTGTGGAAGCCGTGCTGGGTCCCGGCATAGGTCTGGACCTCGATCGAGCGGCCCGCGGCCTTGAGGGCTGCCTCATAGGCCGGGTAGGTGCCGTTGACGTTCGGGTCGGTCTCGGCGAGATGGACCAGCAGAGGTGCCTTGATTGTACATCGCCCAACGCTCGGTGAAGTAGAAGGCGTCGAAGGCGTCGGCGACGGTGGCGCCCAGGGTGGTCATGCCGTGCATGCCGTGCATGATCACCGTCTTGTCGCCGACGAGAGCGGTGATGCGCTTCAGCTCGTTGTCGTCGACC
>CAXNIC010000327.1:0-5880 GCA_964201945.1 Alphaproteobacteria bacterium | reverse complement strand
CGCTGAAAGTGCCTGGCTGAACCAGTTTGACGACGTTAGAATTCGACACGGCATATCACTCCTTCAATGGAGAAGTGGAGGCTTCAACTACCCCCACGATATGCCGCCTTCTCGATCTACACCGTCACCAACTTTCGACCATAGCTCCCGTGCTCTCAGGAAAGAGTGTCCCGTTCAGTTGGCTTTATCTGTTTGTCACAACGGACAATTTCGTCGGCCATTTGGTCAACCACGCAACCGGCGCTGGATATCCTGCCGTTCGTCCCGATGATTTCGAACGTGCCGCGGTTGTGCTTCCTTCCGAGAGACTGCTGAAGCACTTCCACGAAGCAGCAGAACCGAATTTTCGACTGATCTCGAAACTGGAGCAACAAAACCGTGCACTCGCTCAAGCCCGCGACCTTCTCCTACCGCGCCTGATGAACGGGGAGATCGCCGTATGACGCCCAAGAACACGGCCCGCTGATATGGCGGTGACGGGCATCAACAGCGAGGACCGGCTGGTACAGGCGACCTTCGCCGCGCATCTGAAGGAGAAGCTTGGATGGGAGTCCGTTTACGCCTGGAACGACGAGACCTTCGGGCCGACCGGCACTTTGGGCCGCAAGGACACAACGGAAGCGGTGCTCACCCGTGATCTGCGCGCCTCGCTGCGACGTCTCAACCCTGAACTGCCGCCATCCGCCATCGACGATACACTACGAGCACTCACGGTCCATGACTTCAACCGCTCGATGGTGCAGCACAATCAGGACTTCGCCAAGTATATCCGCAATGGCGTGTCGGTCTCCTGGCGTGACGCCAACGGCCAGCACCGAGATGCCCGCGCCCGCGTGATCGATTTTAACAATGCGCCGGGAGCCAACCGCCTTCTCGCTGTGCGGGAATTGAAGCTCACTGGCCTGCGGACGCCGAACTACAACCGCCGCGCCGACCTCGTCTGCTTCGTGAACGGCCTCCCGCTGGTCTTCATCGAGTTGAAGGCGGTCCACAAGAACATCCGCGCCGGGTTCGACGGCAATCTGCGCGACTACATGGACCAGAACGTCATCGCCCATGCCTTCCACCACAACGCCTTCCTGATCGTCAGCAACGGCCACCGCGCCCGCTATGGCTCGATCACAAGCGAATGGGATCACTTCGCCGAATGGAAGCGCCTCGACGAAAGCGACAAGGGTGACGTCGAAGCCGAAGTACTGTTAAACGGTATGCTTACCCCCAGCCGCCTGCTCGATATCGTCGAGAACTTCGTCCTGTTTGACGAAAGCAAGGCTGGAGCGACGCGTAAAGTGGTGGCGCGTAACCATCAGGTGCTCGGCGTCAACCGTGCCGTGGCGTCCGTCGCCTACCAGGAGGGCTTGAAGCGTGAGTTCCCGCCCGAGACGCGGCTCCGCTATCGCGTGATAGAGCTGCCGTTGGAAAGGCGGGTAGTCGCCGATCAAAAGCGGCTCGCATCTCAACAGCAGGCCGGCATGTCTGAACCCGCCCTGCCCTCCTTCATCCCAGAAGGGCCGATAAGCATCATCGAACGAGCACACGCCGACCTCGGCCGACTCGGCGTCTTCTGGCACACGCAAGGCAGCGGCAAGTCCTATTCAATGGCCTTCTTCGCCGAGAAGGTGCGCCGGAAGGTGACGGGCAACTTCACCTTCTTGCTGATGACCGACCGCAACGATCTCGACAGCCAGATCTATAAGACCTTCGTAGGCTGTTCCGTCGCCGATGAGAAAACGCCTCGCGCCGTGTCTGGAGAACACCTTGAGCAACTCCTGAAGGAGAACCATCGATACGTCTTCAGTCTGATCCACAAGTTCAATCAGGATGTGAACCCTAAGGAGCCCTATAGCGAACGCGACGACATCATCGTGATCTCGGACGAGGCGCACCGGACGCAATCTGGGCGGCTCGCCCGAAACATGCGCCTGGCTCTGCCGAATGCGGCCTTCATCGGATTCACTGGAACGCCCCTGTTCAAACAGGATGAGATCACGCGACGTATCTTCGGCGACTATGTCTCGCGTTACGACTTCAAGCGTTCCGAAGAGGACGGCGCCACGGTCAAGCTCGTCTACGCGAACCGGGGCGAGAAGCTGGGCGTGGCGCACCTCGACCTGAATGCACGGATCTCGGCGAAGATCGAGGAGGCCGAACTAGGCCCCGACCAAGCCGCTTTGCTCGAAAAGCTCCTCGGCAAGGACTACGAGGTGATTACGGCCGACGAACGCCTCGACAAGATCGCCCGAGACTTCGTCGAACACTGCGCAACCCGATGGGAGTCCGGGAAGTCGATGTTCGTTTGCATCGACAAGATCACCTGCGCCCGGATGCTCAAGCTGATCCTGCCGCACTGGAAGACGAAGGCGGCACAGATCGGGGCGGCATCCGAGGCCAACACGGCCGCGGCGATGGCGACCGGGGACACAACAGCTCGAACTGCGCTCCTGGAAAAGGCACGGAAGCTGAGCCTTCAGGCGACCTGGCTCGACGAGACCATCGTCGAGATCATCATTAGCGAGGCGCAGAACGAAGTCGCGGACTTCAAGAAGTGGGGCTTTGACATCATCCCGCATCGCGCCCTGATGAAGCAGGGTTTCGGGAACGGCGATGGTCAAAGGATCGACGTCGAGGCAGCGTTCAAGAGTCCCAAGCACCCCTTCCGAGTGGCGATCGTATGCGCGATGTGGCTGACGGGCTTCGATGTTGAGTGCCTGTCCACGCTCTACATCGACAAGCCGATGAAGGCACACACGCTGATGCAGGCAATCGCGCGGGCAAACAGGGTCTATCCCGGCAAGGACTTCGGCCTGATCGTCGACTACAACGGCATGCTCAAGAGCCTACGCGCCGCGCTGGCACAGTATGCGCTCGGCGATGACCGCGACGGCGGTGACGACATCATCGCGCCGATCGAGGAGCGCATTCAGGCTCTGCTCGAAGCCATCGAGGCCACAGAAGCCCATCTGCGCGACCTCAGTTTCGATCCTGCGACGCTGATCGGCGCCAAAGGCTTTACCAAGATCCAAGGCCTCGCCGATGCGGTGGACGCTGTCTATTCGACCGATGATACCAAGCGGCGGTTCGAGATCCTTGCGCGGCAGGTGTTCATCCGGTTCAAGGCCTTGCTGATGGAGCCGACGGCGTTCGCCTATGCCGTGCGTCACGACAATATCGAGGCGATCTACAAGAAGCTGACCGAGCGCCGAGACACTGCGGACGTGACCGATCTGTTGAAGGAGCTGCATCGGATTGTCAACGAAGCCATCCGCGCGCACGCCCCCGGAGACGATCAACGCGAAGGGTCGACCTTCGATCTGAGCAAGCTCGACCTGGAGCGGCTCCGCGATGAGTTCGCCAAGAAGGTGAGGCGCAAGGCGACGGCCCTTCAGGATATCCGAGACATCGTAGAGCAGAAGCTACAGGAAATGCTCGCGCGCAACCCGGCGCGCATGGACTACCAACTTAAATACGAGGAGATCGTCGCCGCCTACAACAGCGAGAAGGACCGGACGACGATCGAGGAGACCTTTAGGCGACTGATAGACCTCATGGCCGGGCTCGATGAGGAACAGAAGCGCGCAACAAGGGAGGGTCTTCACGAAGACGAATTGGCGCTGTTCGACCTTTTGCAGAAGAAGGGCTTGGATAAGACCGCGCGGGAACGCGTGAAGCAGGCCAGCCGGACGTTACTAGCCTCGATCAAAGCACGCCTCGCCGAACTCGATCGCTTCTGGGAGAAGGAACAGACGAAGGCTGACGTCGAGGTCTTCATCCTGGACGAGGTCTTTGCCAACCTTCCATCACCTCCCTTCACGCCGGATGAGAAGAAGCTCGTCGCCAGCAACGTTTACGCCCACGTATGGCAACAGGCCGTCCGCGGTGACTTCGCCGGAGCGACATGATGCTACCGCGCGAACGCGACAGACGATCACCCTAGAGGGCCGGGATGAGCGATCTACTAGAAAACGCGGTCACTTCAATTCAGCTGGGGCTGGAAGACTTTTCGTCTGAAGACGAGCGCCGTGTCATTTCAGCCGCGAGGAATCTCTATGCCGGGGTTCTGCTGCTCTGCAAGGAAGTTCTCCGATGTCTCTCACCTCCGGATTCGAACGATGTTCTGATACGGACGAGGAGGCGGCCGACCAAGGGCGCCGATGGAACCATTCGTTATGTGGGCGAGGGCAAACACACCATCGATCGCCCTGAGATCGAGAGGATCTTTTCGGATCTCAAAATTGACGTGGACCTGTCCAAACTAAAGCGGCTCGCAGAGATCCGGAACGACATCGAACACATGGCTCCAAGCGTCGGCCCCACCCTGATCCAAGAGGCAATCGCAGACGCGATGCCGATCATTCGCGCGATCGTCGTGAACGAGTTGAAAGAGGAGCCGGCCGAGCTCTTGGGAGTCGACGCCTGGGACACAATGCTCAAACGGGCTGAGATCTTTAAGCGAGAGCAGGAGGCGTGTCGCGCTACCTTTGGCTCAATTGATTGGGGAAGCGACACGCTTGCCCATGCCGCGGCGAAATTTAGCTGCCCGGAATGCGGGTCCACCCTGATGCGAAACAACAATAGCGAAGCAAAGCAGTTCGATGACGTCGATCTTGCATGTTCGAAGTGCGGCGCTCCAGCCGATGCGGAGTATGTTTTCGAGGAGGCATTAGAACGCGAGCTAAGGTTCGATGACTACATCGCACGCAAAGAAGGTCTGGAGGCAGCGCTAGACACCTGCCCGGAGTGTAGACGCGAGACCTTTATTGTTTCCGAAGATCGATGCGCGAACTGCGCCTTTAGCCTTGAAGGACGCGAGTGCTCCGTGTGTGCCCAGAAGCTTACGCTGGACGATTACCGATATGGCTCCGGAAGCCTTTGCGGCTATCACCAGTACACGGTTTCAAAGGATGACTGAGGCAGACCTTAATTGTTTCTGAAGTTGGTGAGGCATTTAGATCTTGATACGTATCACGTATCATATTAGGTTTAGAGGTGATGAGTGATCCGGTCCATTCGATGCCGGGAGACGGCCAAGATCTGGGACGGTGAGTCGAGCCGCAAGTTCCCTGGCGACATCCAGGACCGGGCTCTACGAAAGCTCCGCCAGCTCGACGCGGCCCGGACCCTGGACGACCTCCGGAACCCGCCGGGCAACCGCCTGGAAGCGCTCCGGGGGGCTCGCAAGGGACAGATGAGCTTGAGGATCAATGACCAGTGGCGCATCTGCTTCGTTTGGAAGGATGTGGACGCAACCGAGGTCGAGATCGTCGATTACCACTGAAGACCGTAGCCGCTTTGCGAAGGACGTAGATATGGCCCAGCTCCGCAATCCGCATCCGGGCGAGATCCTGAAGAAGGAGTTCCTGGAAGAGATCGGCATGAGCCAGAACCAGCTGGGCCACGCCATCGGGGTTCCGCCGAACCGTATCCACGCCATCGTCAACGGCACGCGTGACATCACGGCCGACACCGACCTCCGGCTCTGCCGGTTCTTCCGGCTCTCCGAGGGCTATTTCCTGCGCTTGCAGAATGCGTTCGACACGCTGGAGGCCAAGCGCCGGCTCAAGGGCAAGATCGAGCAGATCAAGCCCTACGAGGCGGTCGAGGCAGCCTGAGTCATGAAAGCCGTCATCCTCGCCCGAGTGTCGACCAAGGAGCAGGAAGAAGGACATTCCATCGCGGCTCAGCGCCAGCGCCTGCTCGACCATTGCGCACGGAAAGGACTGGAGGTCATTAAGTGTACATCGCCCAACGCTCGGTGAAGTAGAAGGCGTCGAAGGCGTCGGCGACGGTGGCGCCCAGGGTGGTCATGCCGTGCATGCCGTGCATGATCACCGTCTTGTCGCCGACGAGAGCGGTGATGCGCTTCAGCTCGTTGTCGTCGAC
>CAXNIC010000326.1:0-5880 GCA_964201945.1 Alphaproteobacteria bacterium | reverse complement strand
AGGCGCAGGAGGGTGCGGCGCTCGATCGCGGCATTAAGGAATTTGCTGTCGGACATGATGAATTCTCCCTGTTCCTGGGCTATGGCAGACACCGTTACCCATTCCGGCCGCCGCGGCAACCGGCACGAGGCGGGAGACGAAACTTCCCGTTTCGCCTGAGGTCGAATGTGGCCGGGACCCGGAGCGCCGAGTTGCTTAAGAATGAGGCGGCCGCCCGCCGCCCGAAAGGTTTTCCCAGATGATCCGTATCGCCACCGCCGGCTTCAGCCACGAGTCGAATACCTTCTCGACCATCCCGGCCAGCCTCGACAAGTTCCAGCGCTACGGCATCCTCGAAGGGGGCGCGATCACCAAGGAATACGCGACCTCGCAGACGACGCTCGCCGGGTTCTACGCCGCCGCGGCGGAGGATCCCGAGGTCGAGCTGGTGCCGCTCCTCTTCACCCGCCTCACGCCGATGGCCGCCCTCACGCCTGAGGCGATCACCCATATCCTCGACCGCATCATCCAGCTCCTCAAGGACAATGGCCCCTGGGACGCCGTCCTCTTGCCCCAGCACGGCGCCGCGGTGTCTGAGACCTATCCCGACGCCGACGGCGAGCTGATCCGGCGCGTGCGAGAGACGGTCGGACCCAAGGTCCCGATCGGCGTCGCCCTCGACATGCACGCCAATGTGTCCCGGCAGATGATCGAGAACGCCGACATCACCACCGTCTACCAGACCAATCCGCATATCGACACGCGCGAGAAGGCGATCGAGTGCGCCCGCCTGGTGCTGCGCCAGGTGCGAGGCGAGATCCGGCCGACGACGGCGCTGGTGACCCCTCCCCTGCTGGTCAACATCCTGAACCAGGGCACCGACGACAAGCCGATGTCGGACCTGATCCGGATCGCCGACGAACACAGGAAGCGCCCGGGCGTGCTCACCATCAGCGTGGTCGAGGGCTATCCCTATGCCGACGTGGCCGAGATGGGCATGTCGTTCATCGCCGTCACCGACAACGACCCGGCCCTGGCCCAGGAGATCGCGGAGACCCTGGCCCAGGCGGCATGGTCGATGAAGGAGGATCTCAACACCGGAGGCACCCCGGTCGACGAGGCGCTGATCCGCGCCCGGGCGGCGAACGTCAACCCGGTGGTGCTGTTCGATGTCGGCGACAATGTCGGCGGCGGCAGCCCGGCCGACTCGACCCTGATCCTGCATGCGGCGCGGCGCCTCGGCGTCCCCGGCCTGATGCAGGCACTCGGCGACGCCGACGGCGTGAAGGCCTGCGAGACAGCCGGCATCGGCGGGCGGGTCGACCTCCAGGTCGGCGGCAAGATCGACGGCCGCCACGGCAAGCCCTTCCCGATCAAGGGCGTGGTCACCGCGCTGTCCGACGGGCGCTACGAGGAGACCGGCCCGGTCCATGGCGGCTTCCGCTTCTTCAACGACGGGCCCAGCGCCGCGATCAAGACCGACGACGGCTGGATCATCGTGCTGACCACGCGCGGCGTCGGCTCCTCCAGCCTGCAGCAGTTCCGCTCGCTCGGCATTGTCCCTGAGGACCAGAAGATCATCGTTGCCAAGGGCGTGCACTCGCCAAGGCCGGCGATGGAGCCGATCGCGAAGGAGATGATCTGGGTCGCCACCCCCGGCGTCACCACCGCCGACCTCACCACCTTCACCTACAAGCACCGCCGCGTGCCGATGTACCCGCTGGAGCGGGATACGACGTACTAGGGTGAGCCGGTCACCGCTGCGTCCACCGGACGATCGCGCGTCGTGATTGCAGCGCAGCCGTCCATTGCACCCATCGCACGCTGACAGGGTCTGCTTCTGACCCAAAGCGGACATTCGTAAGTGATGCGAAGGGCGCGATTCAGACCGTCGGGACCGTGCCGCCGTCAATCACGTACTCCGCGCCATGCAGCGTGGCGGCGCGATCGCCGACGAGGAACGCGATCAGCTCGGCTACCTCATCAGGCGTGTTGGGGCGGCCGATCGGGATCCCGCCCAGGGACCGCATCAGCGCGTCGCGGGCCGCGGAAGTATCGGTGCCCTTCGCCTCCGCAAGGCGTTCGATCATCCGCGTTGCCGCGTCGGTCTCGGTGAAGCCGGGCGAAACACGCAGCACGCGCACACCTCTGGGGCCGATCTCGTTGGAAAGCGCCTTGCTGTAATTGCTGAGGGCGGCCTTCGCGGCCGCGTAGGCGATCGTGGATTCGTACAGCGGCAGCACGCGCTGAATGGAAGAGACGTGGATGACGACGCCATATCCCTGTTCGATCATCGCCGGGAGTAATGCCCGGTCGAGCCGCACGGCGGAAAGCAGGTTGGCGCTCAATGCGGTGGACCAGTCGTCATCGGTGAGTGCCGCATACCCGCCACCCGGCGCGGACGAGCCGCCGACATTGTGGACGATCACGTCGATCCCGCCCAAACGGGCGAGAGCGGCCTCGGCCACCCGTGCGGCGCCCTGTGGCGTCGCGACGTCGGCCGCGATGAAGAGGTCTGGCATCTCCAGCGGCTCACGAGCGGTCCGCGCGGTGGTAAAGACGATCGCCCCAGCCTGGCGCAGACGGTCGACGACTGCGGCACCGATCCCCTGCCCGCCACCGGTGACGAGCACCCTGCGTCCGGTGAGCTCGGCACGTGGGTCGCGCAGCGCGATCTCCAGATCCGCTACGCGGTCGCCGGCGAGCCGGAAGCGATAACGCAGATCGACGGGGGCGCCGGGGAAGTTGCCGGTCAGGTGGGCGGTGACCGTTCCGCCGTCCGAGGCCGGCTCGAAGCTCCGCGGCTCGGCATGGAACTTGTATCGGCGGCGCACGTCAGCGGCCCAGTCGCGGATGGCGGCAGTACCCCTATGGTCCCGGCTCTCGTCATGTACACGGGCGTCGACCGTGAAGCAGGAGGCGATGACATCCGCATCGTTCGCGTTCGCCGCCTCCAGGTATCGCGCGATGGACGTGGGGAGCTTGATCGTCATGGCGACCTCATCTGGTTCTCCAGGCGAGATGCGCCTACACTGCCGAAATGGCAAGAACTGACAAAAAAGTAGGGTACTCACCTACGGGTAAGCTCTCCGACGTCACGCCTGACATGGCTGCAACGGGCGTCGAGGCGGCTTTCCAGATGCTGGAGGGGCGCTGGAAGATGGTCATCGTCTTCCAGCTGTTCGCCCGCGACGTGTTGCGGTTCTCCGAGCTGCAGCGGGCGATCCCGGGCGTCTCGGAGAAGATGCTGATCCAACAGCTGCGCGACCTGGAGCGCGACGGCATCGTCGCGCGGACTGTCTACTCGCAAGTCCCGCCGAAGGTGGAATACCGCCTGACGCCCTGGGGGCAGGCGATGTGCCCTGCGCTAGACGCCTTGCTCGAATGGGCGGCGCAGAAGCCCAAATAGCTCTGCTCTCGGCGACGGCGCAATGTCTGCTCCTGGCTAGAAGCAGACCTCGCCGTCATCCCTCTCCCGCCTCGGACGCTACTCAGTACCTGTAGTCGTCGACCGTCAGCAACGGAAACGCGCTCAGCACGTGGGGCGCATTCACAGGCTGGGCCGGATGCAGGCAGGAGCGGTCGAGAGCGGCGAACGAGGTGACGCCGACGAGGCCGAGGCAGCGGCGGATCTCGTCTTCCAGGAGTTCGAACATGCGGATGAGGCCGGGCTCGCCGGCGGCGGCGAGCGCGTAGCACTGCATGCGGCCGAGGCCCACCATCTGGGCGCCGGCGGCGATCGCCTTGACGATGTCGCTGCCGCGGCAGAAGCCGCCATCGACCATGATCTTCGCCCGGCCGCCGACGGCATCAACGACTTCCGGCAGCACGTCCATGCTGCCGCGGCCCTGGGCGAGCTGGCGGCCGCCGTGGTTCGAGACATAGATCCAGTCGACGCCATGCTCGACGGCGATGCGCGCATCCTCGGCGGTGGCGATGCCCTTCAGGATCAGCGGCAAGGTGCCCTTGGCCTTCAGGCGCGCGACCGTGCGCCAGTCGAGCTGCGCCAGGTGATCGCGCCCGGCGACGCGGGCGCGGCCGGAGGTGAAGTGGCGCTTGGCGATGTCGCGCTCGCGCCGGCTGTAATAGGCGGTGTCGACGGTCAGGCAGAACGCCGCATAGCCATGGGCCGCCGCTTGCGCCAGGTGGTCGTCGACGAAGGCTTCGTCGCCGAGCGCATAGAGCTGGAAGATGCGGAGCGCGTCGGGCGCGGCCTCGGCCACCGCTTCCAGGCCGGGCTTGCACACCGAGCTGATCATGTGGCCGACGCCGAAGGCCCCGGCGGCACGGGCGGAGGACGCTCCGGCGCCGGGAGCGAACATCTCCAGCGCCCCGATCGGCGCCAGGCACAGCGGCAGCCGGAGACGGCGGCCGAACTGCTCGACGCCGACCTCGACCTCGGCGACGTCGCGCAGCACCCGCGGGCGAAACGCGATCGTCTCCAGCGCGAGGCGGTTCCGGCGCAGCGTCGTCTCGGTCTCGCTGCCGCCGACGATGTAGTCCCAGTCGTTCTGCCCGAGGTTCTGGCGGGCCTGCTTGACGATCTCGTGCAGCGCCTCGAACGCGGGGGCGGCCGTCATCGCCTGAGTCAGGCCGGCTTCGCCGCCTTCGCCCGGTTCTTGTCGACCCATTCCTGGACGAGCGCGACGGTGTCGTCGACCGCCTTCAGGCGCTGGCCCTTCTCGGCGGCGATGCGCTGAACCAGCAGGTCGACGCGCTCGATGTTCGGCGCGCCGGCGGCAAGGGCGCGGGCGGCCGAGGACGGGCTCAGCAGCGACAGCGCGGCATTGGCGTATTTGTCGAAGGGCACCATGTCGTCGGGGCTGGCGCCCAGCGAGACGCAGAGCTTGGCCACCCAGTCGTAGACGGCGCGGGTTTCCTCGAGGTTGGAATGCACCGCTTCCTTGATCGGGCGCATCGTCTCCTTCTGCACGCAGCGATAGTTGCCGGCGACCAGCATCGCCCACTTCGCCATCGGCACGAACAGCGAGTCGTGCACCTTCAGCTTGACCGGCAGTTCCATGCCTTCGAAGCGGCTCTTCTCGATGTCGTCCTGCAGGCGCGTGAGGATCGCGGTGTGCGCATCCGAGGCGAAGCGCGCCGCCTTGAAGTTGGTCGGCAGCCGCACCTGCAGCACGTTGGTCTTCTCCTCCGGCGGGCGGAAGGCCTGCGGGTCGGGGCTGCAGAGCGTCATGCAGGCCGGATCGAAGCTGTCCCACACGGTGGCATCGGTGAAGCAGGGGCGCACGGTCGCGAGGTTGAGGCCGGGGATGCGCGCCAGATAGGGCAGCGGCGGCATGTTCATGATCGACATGCACGGCACCTTGGCCTTGGCGACGCGGTCGAGCAGCTGGCGGACGCCGTCGGAGCGGTATTGCGGCTCCTGCATGGCGAGCACGACGAGGTCGTAGCCCTTGGGATCGACGCCGTCGGGCGGGGATGCGGAGAGCTTGCCCGGCAGCTTCCGGCTGTCGACCTCGACCAGCCCCTCCTTCCCCTTCACCGGCATCCGCACCCGGGCCCCTTCGGCATTGAACAGGTCGGCCTCGGCCTTCAGGCAGACCAGATGCGCGTTGTGGCCGGCGAGCAGCAGCTTGGTCGCCAGCAGCGAACCGTAGGAGGCGCCCAGGATCAGGGTGTTGACGGGGGTCGGCATGTCGCTTGTGTTCCTCTTCGCATCGATCGGCCGGCGGCGGCCCGGCGGAAATCTAGTTCATGATCGCCCCCGGAGCCACCGGAAGCGTGTCCGGCGGCCCCGGCGCAAGGCGGTGCCGCGACTAGGCCACCAGTTTCCGCAAGGTCGCGATGCCGACGGGCGGCTCGGGCTGCCAGGGCAGCAGGAAGCAGCGCTTCGCCAGCCCGTCTCTGACGCGCGCGACCTGCACCGCCTCTCCCGCCATC
>CAXNIC010000325.1:0-5946 GCA_964201945.1 Alphaproteobacteria bacterium | reverse complement strand
GGGCTCCCCGTTGGCGGATGGCGCCGGGCGCCCTCCATCTATAGGGTGCGCCGCCGCCATTTTGCAAGGCGTGGCAGATGGTTGCGGGTTGGTCTGGGCAGCTTTACGGGGCTTTGCCGCCCGTGTCATGGTGCCGCCGCGCGGCTCGCGGCGAGATCGGGCAGGCGGGATCCGCGATCGGAAAGGGTCAGGCGCGGTTGGTACGCTTCGAGGACGTGGCGGCGCGGTATGGCCAGGGGCCTGATGTGCTCACCGGCCTCAGCTTCGAGCTTGCGCCCGGCTCGTTCCATTTCCTCACCGGACCCTCGGGTGCCGGCAAGTCGACCCTGTTGCGGCTGCTCTATCTCGCCCTCAAGCCGGTCAGCGGAACGATCCACCTGTTCGACCGGGACGTCGCTGCCATCACGCGGCGCGACCTTCCCTCGCTTCGCCGCCGGATCGGCGTCGTTTTCCAGGATTTCCGCCTGATTGGCCATCTCTCGGCGCTCGACAACGTGGCTCTGCCGCTCCGGGTCGCAGGCGCCCGCGAGGCACAGGTCCGAGATCACGTGGCCGAGCTTCTGAGCTGGGTCGGGCTCGCCGATCACCTCGATCACCTGCCGCCGACGCTGTCAGGCGGCCAGCAGCAGCGGATCGCGATCGCGCGCGCGGTCATCGGGCGTCCGAGCCTGCTGCTTGCCGACGAGCCGACCGGCAACGTCGACGATCGCATCGCGCTCCGGCTCATGTATCTGTTCGAGGAGTTGAACAAGGTAGGCACCACGGTGGTGATCGCCACCCATAACGACTCGCTGGTCGCCCGGTTCCCCCACCCCCAGCTCCACCTCGAAGATGGGCGGCTCTACCGGGTCCCCGGCCGGCCGCGGGCGAAGAAGGCGCGCGCCGGTGGCTAGCTCGGGCCGCGACCTGCCGCTTGCCGGCGATGCCTCCGCCCGGTTCCTGCCGTGGGTCGCCGGCGCGATGGTGTTCCTCGCGGCGCTGGCCCTGGCCGGGGCCCTGCTGGCGCAGACGGTGGCGGCGCGCTGGCAACAGGATCTGGCCGGCACGCTGACCGTCGAAGTGCCGACCCGAGCCGAGGCCGCCGGCCCGGCGCGCGAGGAGGCAGCGCTGGCCCTTCTCAAGGCGACGGTCGGCGTCGCCGAGGCGGCCATGGTGCCGCGGGCACGCCTGGAGCGCCTGGTCGAGCCCTGGCTCGGCGTCGGGGCTCACCTGGCCGAGCTTCCGCTGCCGGCGCTGATCGAGGTCAGGCTGGCCCGGGACGCACGCCTGGATCTGGGAGAGCTCGCCGAACGGCTGGCCGAGGAAGTGCCCGGGGCCAAGCTCGACGATCACGCGCTCTGGCTCGCCGGGGTCGGGGCGGTGGTCAGGGCGGTCGAGGCGGTGGCGCTCGCGGTCGTCGCGCTGATCGGCGTGCTGTCGGTCGCCGCCGTCGGCTTCGCCGTCCGCACCGGCCTCGCCATCCACAGCGACGTCGTCGAGGTCCTGCATCTGATCGGCGCGCGCGACGGCTACATCGCCCGCCAGTTCGCAAAGCACGCCTTTCAGTCGACCTTGAAGGGCGGCCTGATCGGGCTTGCCGCCGCCGTCTCGCTGGTCGCGGTCCTGGCCGAGGGCCGGGGCGCGCTCGGCCCGCTGCCGCTGCCCGAGGTGAAGCTCTCGATGATTGCCTGGGCGGTGATCGGCACGGTGCCGCTCGCCGCCGCGGTGGTCGCGCTGCTGGCAGCGCTCGCCACCGTCCATCGCCAGCTGAAGCGGATGCCGTGAGGCTGAGTTTCCGCCCGCGTCGGGAGGGATCGCGGCGCTGGCCGACGCTGGCTGTGTTCGGGCTCGCGTTCGGCGCCTGGACGATGGGGCTCGCCTGGTTCGCCGAGGAGATGCCGGCCGTGCCGGCGACGGAGATTCCCTCGACCGATGCCGTGGTGGTGCTGACCGGCGGCAGCCGCCGGCTTGCCGCCGGGCTCGACCTGCTCGCCCGCGGCGAGGTCAAGAAGCTGCTGGTCTCGGGCGTTCATCCCGACGTGGTCAAGGCCGAGATCGCCGGCGGTGATCGGCGGCTGCAGGCGCTGGCCGAATGTTGCGTCGCTCTCGGCTACGAGGCGACCGACACGATCGGCAATGCCGTCGAGACCGCCGGCTGGATGCGCCGCGAAGGCTTCACCTCGCTGACGCTGGTGACGGCGACGTATCACATGCCGCGCAGCCTGGTCGAATTCCGCCGGGCACTTCCGGGGGCACGCATCGTGCCGTTCCCCGTCTTTCCCGAGACGTTCAAGCGCGACGGCTGGTGGCATTGGCCGGGATCGGCGGCGCTGGTCGTGATCGAGTATCATAAGTATGCGCTGGCCCAGCTTCGCATCACCCTCGCCGACGTCCTGGGTGCCCGCACTCAATCGGAGTCCGCCTCGTGATCTGGATCAGGTCGGCCGTCTTCAATGTCCTCTTCTTCACCTGGACGGGCATCGTAGTATTGTTCGCGGTGCCGCTGCTGGCGTTGCCCGAGCGGGTGATGATCGCCTACGCGCGCGGCTGGTCGTGGAGCCTGCTGTTCCTCCTGAAAGTGATCTGCGGCCTGGACTATCGCGTCGTCGGCCGCGAGAAGGTTCCGGAAGGCGGCGCCATCGTCGCCTGCAAGCATCAGTCCGCGTGGGAGACCATCGTCTACTTCGCCGTCTTCGATGCGCCGGTCTACATCCTGAAGCGCGAGCTCCTGATGGTGCCGTTCTTCGGCTGGTGTCTGATCAAGTCGGGGATGATCCCGATCGACCGCAAGGGCGGGGCTGTCGCCATGCGGAAGGTGATCACGCGGGCGACGGCATCGCTCGCGCTCGGCCGCAAGATCGTCATCTTCCCGCAGGGCACGCGCGTGGCGCCCGGCGTCAAGGCGCCTTATCAGCCGGGCGCGGTCGGGCTCTACACCCATCTCGCCACGCCGGTGGTGCCGGCCGCCCTCAACTCCGGGCGCTTCTGGCCGAGGCGAAGCTTCCTCAAGCATCCCGGAACGATCACGCTCGAGTTCCTCGATCCGATTCCGCCGGGCCTGCCGCGGGCCAAGGTCGCGCGCATGATCGAGCAGCAGGTCGAGGAGGCGTCCGACCGCCTGCTGGCAGCGGAGACTCAGCCGGCCGGCTGATGGCGCATGCCGACATGCTCTCCCGCCGGGCGGGGAGCGTCGGCGGGGAAGTCGACGCTGCCGAGGATCCGATAGACAGAGTCGTGGATCAGCGCGCGTTCGCGGGCCAGGGGCCATACCTGGAAGCGGAGGAAGCGCTGATCCTCGACCCGGGCATTCATCCGGTGCGGGTTCGCCGCCTGCCAGCTCGCCGCCTGATCGAGCAGATCGGGGATCAGTCCCGCCTTCCCGCCCCAGAGGCCTGCCAGCATCACTTCGCAATGCAGGAGCTCGTCCCGGATGATGTGGAAGTCCCGGCCTGAAGCGACCCAGGCCTCGATGGCGGCGGTCTCGCGAGGCGAGGGGCGCGAGTCGGCGTCCCGGCAGAGGAAGCGGCGGACCGAAGGATCGACCACGGCGGCGAAGCGCCAGAAGAGGCCGAGCCCGGTTTCGCGATGAGGCGACATCGCCACCAGCTCCGCACCCAGGCCCGCGAGTTCGTTCAAGCTGTCTTGCGGCACCGAGTCGTCGTGATAGACGCGGCAGGTCCAGCCGGGCAGGAGACGCGGGATCTGGGCGGCGTTCTCGATCGCGCCCTGCACATAGAGCGGGACATCCCCCCAAAGGCTGAACGCGACGACGTCGCGCCGCCGCCCGGGATCGGCGAGCGGATCGCCTGCGGGAGGTGCGGTTCCCTTCCAGGTCGCGAGGGCCTCGGCGTCCTTCAGGATCAGCGTCCGCGTCCCGCTGGCGACGGCCTCGGCCCGGCGGCCGAGAAGATAGAGCGGCTTCACCAGCGAGTTGTGGTGCCGGGAATCGGCCGGGCTGTGACGCAGCGCCTGGCGGAAGTGCCCGATCGCCTCCGCCAGCGCACCGCGGTCGCTCAGCACGCTTCCGAGGTTGTGATGGGCCTGGCGTGTCTGCTTGAGGGCCAGCGACTGGCGGAGATGGGTTTCCGCCAGATCGAGTCGGCCCGCCGCCATCGCCGCGGCGCCGAGGTTGAACTCCTCGACGGCGGAACGACCACTCTTCTTGGCAGCGGCGCGCCGTTGCTGGCGGTTGGTCATCGCGACAGCATAGCGCAGCGGATGACCCGCGACGGCGTCAGCGCTAGAGCGCCGCGATCATGCCGCCGTCGATGGTCAGGACCTGGCCGTTGCAGAAGGAGGATGCCTCCGAGGCGAAGTAGATCGCTGCGCCGCCGAGCTCCTTCGGATCGCCCCATCGGCCAAGCGGCGAGCGGCCGCTGACCCAGTCGTAGAACTGCTTGTTGTTGCGGACGACGTCGTTGGCCTCGGTCGGGTAGAAGCCGGGGCCGATGCAGTTGACGTTGACGCCCATCGGCCCGAGCTCGACGCCGAGCGCACGCGTCAGGCCGTGCAGGCCGGCCTTGGAGGCGACATAGGAGGCGATGGTGGGCCTGGCGATGGTGCCCATCACCGAGGAGATCATGATGATCCGCCCCCATTTCCGCTTGGTCATGCCGCGCGCGGCCTCGCGGGAGAGGCGGAAGCAGGCGGTGAGATCGGAATCGATGACGGTCTGCCAGTCCGCGTCGGTGGTCTCCAGCGTCGGCTTCCGGATGACGATGCCGGCGTTGTTCACCAGGATGTCGAGATGGCCTTGATCCGCCTCGATCTTGGCGACGCCGGCGGCGACCGCCGGCCCGTCGGTGACGTCGAAGATCGTGGACGACACGCCGCCCCAGCCGCGCGTCTTCGCCTCGTCCAGGCGAGGGGCGAGACGTCCGGCGTCGCGGCCGTTCAGCACGACATGTGCGCCGGCGCCGCCGAGCGCGTCGGCGATGGCCCATCCGAGACCTCTGGACGAGCCGGTGACCAGCGCGACCTTCCCCTTGAGCGAGAACTGCTCGAGCATCGTTCCTCCGATTTCCGCTCGTGAACGCAGTCTAGCGCCTGCTCTCGTCCGAGCCTAGGATGCGCCGCCTACAATTTCTGTGAGGAAACATGCGGCCCAATCCGGTGAAGGCGAAGCTGGCGCGCGGCGAGGCCGCCTTCGGCACGATGATCCTCGATCTGAGCGGACCGGGTCTCGCCAAGATCTTCGAGAACGCGGGCGCCGACTTCATCATGTACGACATGGAAGCCGCCTGTTTCGACATCGGCAAGATCAAGGACCAGATGGCGATGTGCCGCGGCCTGAAGATCGTGCCGATGGTCAATGTCGCCTCCCAGGACCCGGTGATGATCCAGCTGCCGCTCGACTGCGGCGCCATGGGTCTGATGATCCCGGTGGTCGAGACCCGCGAGCAGGCGGAGAGGATCGCCGCGGTCACGCATTACCCGCCGAAGGGTAAGCGCGGCGTCGCCTTCGGCATCGCCCAGGACGACTACTCGCTCGGCGGTCTCGACAAGCAGATCAAGGCCGCTGACAAGCGCAGCATGATCATCCCCAAGATCGAGACGGCGAAGGGTGTCGAGAATATCGAGGAGATCATCTCGGTGCCGGGCATCGATGCCGCCTTCGTCGGCCACATGGACCTCTCGGTCTCGCTCGGCGTGCCGGGCAACTACACCCATCCCAGGTTCTCGGCCGCGGTCGACAAGGTGATCGCCGCCTGCAAGCGCCACAAGAAGCCGGGCGTCTGCCTGGTGGCCTCGCCGGAGGCCGCCAAGGCGTGGATGAAGAAGGGCTTCCGCATGGTCATGTACTCGACGGACACCATGCTGATCGCGTCGGCCTACAAGGCCGGCCTGGAGCAGATCAAGGGCAAGGGGAAATAGGCCGATGGCGAAGCGCGTCCTGGTCGGCGGCATCTGGCACGAGACCAACAGCTTCTCGCCGGTCCCGACCGACCTCGCCGCCTTCCGCCGCTA
>CAXNIC010000324.1:0-5959 GCA_964201945.1 Alphaproteobacteria bacterium | reverse complement strand
GCCGGCGGCATGCGCTTCCCGGTCAGGCTCCTGATCAATCCGTTCATCGACGGACGCCTCGCCGAGTTCGTCCGCCAGTCGCTGCGCCGGGTCGGGATCGACGCCACCATCCAGAACCTCGAGTTCGGCGCCTATGTGAAGAACGTCTACACCGACCGCACCTTCGACCTGACGATCGAGTCCCTGACCAACGTCTTCGATCCGACGGTCGGCGTGCAGCGCGGCTATTGGTCCAAGAACTTCAAGCCGGGCCTGCCCTTCTCGAACTCGGCACATTACGAGAATGCCGAGGTCGACCGCCTGCTCGAAGCCGCCGCCGTCGAGGTCGACCCGGCCAAGCGCAAGCAGATGTTCTCGCAGTTCCAGCGGATCGTTCACGAGGACGTGCCCTCGGTCGACCTGATCTCGCCGCTGGAGATCATCATCGCCAACAAGAAGATCCGGAACTACGCGCGCGGCGCCGAAGGCCTCGGCGACAACTTCGCCGACGTGCATTTCGTCGACTGACCATCCCGCCCTCCCCCGGTCTTGGCCGGGGGAGGGTCGCGATGCGAGCCGCATTGACTGACCGGCGGCCGGGACCTTAATCATCCCCATGTTCGAAAGCCGACGCCTCCTCCGCGTGCTGCGCCGGACCCTGGTGCAGGCGGTGCCGACCGTGCTCGGCATCGTCGTCCTCAATTTCCTCCTGCTGCAGCTGGCGCCGGGAGACGCCGCCGATATCATGGCCGGCGAGTCGGGCGCCGCCACCGTAGAGAGCATGGCGATGCTGCGGCGCCAGTTCGGGCTCGACCTGCCGATCCTGCAGCAACTGCTGGCATATCTCGGCAACCTGGCTCGCTTCAGCTTAGGATTCTCGCCCCGCTACGGCATGCCGGTCGGCGAACTGATCTCCCAGCGCCTGCCCAGCACGCTGATGCTGATGGGCTTCGCGCTCGTCATCGCGCTTGGGCTCGGCATCGCGCTCGGCACCGCCATGGCGATGACCGCCGGCCGCTGGCCCGACCGCCTGATCTCGGTCATCTCGCTGATCTGCTACTCGGTGCCCGGGTTCTGGATCGGGCTGATGCTGATCGTGCTGTTCTCGGTCAAGCTCGGCTGGCTGCCGAGCGGCGGCCAGGAGACCATCGGCGCCGGCCTCACCGGCCTCGACATGGTCGCCGACCGCCTGAAGCACATGATCCTGCCGGCCACATCTCTCGCCCTCTTCTATGTCGCGATCTACAGCCGGCTGACCCGCGCCGCCGTGCTCGAGGTCGCCTCCCAGGACTATGTCCGCACCGCCTCGGCGAAGGGGCTCTCGCCGCTCAGCGTGACGGTTCGGCACATTCTCAGGAACGCGCTTCTGCCGGTGACGACGCTGGCGGGAATCCACCTCGGCGGCATCCTCGGCGGCGCCGTCGTGGTCGAGACCGTCTACAGCTGGCCCGGCCTCGGCCGCCTCGCCTTCGAGTCCGTGATGCGGCGGGACTTCAACGTGCTGCTCGGCGTGCTGCTGCTCTCCTCGCTGCTCGTCATCCTCGCCAACACGCTGATCGACCTCCTGCAGGCCTGGCTCGATCCCCGGATCGAGGTGCGCTGATGGCGATCGTCGAGCTCGCTCCCGAAGCCCCCGTCGCGGCACCGGCCGTCGGCACGTGGCGGGCGCTGCGCGCGTTCCTCCGCAACCCCGCGGCGGTGATCGCGACCCTGTTCCTCCTCTTCGTCACGGCGGTCGCGCTCGCGGCACCGCTGGTCTATCCGGAGGACCCGCTGTCGATGGTCGCTCGGCCGTTCCTGTGGCCGGGGCAGAATCCGAAGTTCCCGCTGGGCAGCGACAGCCTCGGCCGCGACGTCGCCGCGGGGCTGGTCTGGGGGGCTCGCATCTCGCTGGTGATCGGCATCGCCGCGATGGCGCTCGGCGTCACCATCGGCATCGTCGTCGGCGCCACCGCCGGGTATTTCGGCGGACGCATCGACGACGCCCTGGTGCGCCTGATCGAGATCTTCCAGACGACGCCGAGCTTCCTGATGCTGGTGGTGCTGGTGGCGATCGCCGAACCGAGGGTCGAGAGCATCACGGTCGCAATCGCGCTGGTCACCTGGCCGACGATCGCCCGCCTGGTCCGCGCCGAGTTCCGCTCGCTGCGCGAGAAGGACTTCGTCACCGCCGCCCGGGGTCTCGGCTACGGCCATGCCCGCATCATCTTCATCGAGATCCTGCCGAACGCGCTGCCGCCGATCATCGTGACCTCCTCGGTGATCGTCGCCTCCGCCATCCTGATGGAGTCGGCGCTGTCCTTCATGGGCCTCGGCGATCCCAACCGGATCAGCTGGGGCAGCATGATCGGCGCCGGCCGCGAGATGCTGCGGACCGCGTGGTACCTGACCCTGATCCCCGGCATCGCCATCGTCCTCACCGTGCTGGCGCTCAACATGATCGGCGATGCGCTGAACGACGCGCTGAACCCTCGCCTCTCCGCCGAGCGATGACCCTGCTCGACGTCAGCCGCCTCACCATCGCGTTTCCGCGCGCAACGCCGGTGATCGACTTCGGCTTCTCCGTCGCCGAGGGCGAGACCGTCGCCGTGGTCGGCGAGAGCGGCTCGGGCAAGTCGCTGACCGCGCTCGCGATCATGCGGCTCCTGCCGCGCACCGCCCGGATCGCGTCGGGCACCATCCGCTTCCAGGGCCGCGACCTCCTGGCGCTGCCGGAACCGGACATGCGCAAGGTGCGCGGCCGCGAGATCGCGATGATCTTCCAGGAGCCGATGACCTCGCTGAACCCGGTGCTCACCGTCGGCAAGCAGATCGCCGAGGTGCTGCGCCTGCACGAGGGGCTTTCTGTCGAGGCGGCACGGACGCGGGCGATCGAGCTCCTCGATCTCGTTCGCGTCGCCGATCCGCATCGCCGCGTCGACGACTACCCTCACAAGCTCTCCGGCGGCATGCGCCAGCGCGTGATGATCGCCATGGCGGTCGCCTGCCGCCCGCGCCTCCTGATCGCGGACGAGCCGACCACGGCGCTCGATGTCACCATCCAGGCCCAGGTGCTCGACCTGCTGGACCGCCTCCGCCGCGACCTCGGCATGGCGCTGGTGCTGATCACCCATGATCTCGGCATCGTCGGCCAATGGGCCGACCGCGTCGTCGTCATGTATGCCGGCCGCCGCGCCGAGGAGGCCGAGGCCGGGATCCTGCTGGACGACCCGCTGCATCCCTACACGCGCGGGCTGCTGGCGGCCTCGCCCCGCCTCGATGCCAGCCTCCACTACACCGCCGGTCCCTTGCGCGAGATCCCGGGCAGCATCGCGTCCGCCATCGGCCAGCCCGGCTGCCCCTTCGTTCCGCGCTGTCCCCTGGCGCTGCCGTCGTGCAGCCTCAGGCCGCCGCCGCTAGAACAGGTGCGCCCCGGCCGCTTCGTCGCCTGCCCCGTCACCACAACCGGGGAGCGCGCCGATGCCGTTGCTGTCGGTCGCTGACCTCCACACCCACTTTCCGACGCCGCAGGGCACGCTCCGCGCCGTCGACGGCGTGTCGCTGACCGTCGAGAAAGGCGAGAGCGTCGGCCTCGTCGGCGAGTCCGGCTGCGGCAAGTCGACCCTCGGCAAGACGGTGCTGCGCCTAGTGCCGCCGACCTCGGGCGAGATCGTCTTCGACGGCGAGGACATCGCGCGGCTTCCGCCCGAGTCCCTCCGCCCCTACCGGCGCCGGGCGCAGATGATCTTCCAGGACCCGTTCGGCTCGCTGAACCCACGCCACACCATCGAGTCGATCCTGACCGCGCCGCTTTACGTGCACGGCATCGGCGACCGTGCCGAGCGCAAGAAGCGCGTTGCCGCCATCATCGAGCGCGTCGGCCTGCCGCTCTCCGCGCTCTCGCGATACCCGCACGAGTTCTCCGGCGGCCAGCGCCAGCGTATCGGCATCGCGCGCGCGCTCGTCCTCGGCCCCGACCTGATCATCTGCGACGAGCCGGTCTCGGCGCTCGATCTCTCGATCCAGGCGCAGATCCTGAACCTGCTGGTCGAGATGAAGCGGGACTTCAATCTCTCCTACCTGTTCATCTCGCACGACCTCTCGGTCATCCGTTACTTCGCCGATCGCGTCCTGGTGATGTATCTCGGCCGCATCGTCGAGAGCGGCACCGGCGCCGATCTCTGGGCCAGGCCGCTGCACCCGTATACTCGGGCGCTGATCGCGGCCATCCCCGATCCGGCACGGCGGCGCCAGGCAGCCCCGCTCGGCGGCGACATCGCCAGCCCGCAGGATCTGCCGAGCGGCTGCCGCTTCCATCCCCGCTGCCCGATCGCCACGTCCATCTGCGCCGAACGCGACCCGGCCCTCGAAACGCACGCGCCCGGCCATCAGGCCGCGTGCCACCATGCCGGCCAGCTCACCCGTCCACCCGAGGCCTGACCCATGTTCTCTCTCGCCGAGCTCGATGCCGCCGCCGCCGAAGTCCACGCCGTCATCCCGCCGACGCCGCAGCACCGCTGGGCGCTGCTGTCCGACCGCGTCGGCGCGGACGTCTACGTCAAGCACGAGAACCACACGCCCTTGGGCGCCTTCAAGTGCCGGGGCGGCGTCACCTATCTCAACCGGCTGAAGCAGCGGGAGCCGAATACGCCCGGCGTGGTCAGCGCCAGCAGCGGCAATCACGGCCAGAGCCTCGCCTATTCCGGCAAGCGGCTTGGCATGCGCGTGATGATCGTGATCGGTTCGACCTCCAATCCGGAGAAGCGCGCCTCGATGGCGGCGCTGGGTGCCGAGCTGGTCGACCAGGGCGACAACACCGAGGAGAAGATCGCTCTCGCCCAGAAGCTCGGATCGAATGCCGGCCTTCACTTCGTGCCGCCCTGGCACCCCGACCTGGTGCTGGGCGTCGCCTCATACGGCCTCGAGCTGTTCCGCGGCGTGCCCGACCTCGACACCGTCTATGTGCCGATCGGGCTCGGCTCCGGCGCCTGCGGCGTGATCGCCGCCCGCGACGCGCTCGGGCTCAAGACCAAGGTCGTCGGCGTCGTCGCCGCGAACGCCAACGCCTATGAGATCTCGTGGAAAGAAGGCACGGTCGTCAGCAAGGCCGGCCGCACGGTCGCCGAAGGCCTCGAGATCGCCTCGCCGCATCCGGAAGCCTTCGCCTGGCTGAAGCGCGGTCTCGACCGCATCGTCGCGGTCAGCGAGGAGGAAATCCTGGACGGCATCCGCATCCTTCTCGCTGATACGCACAACCTGGCGGAAGGGGCCGGCTCCGCCACGACGGCGGCGCTGCTGAAGGAGCGGGAGAAAAACCGAGGGAAGCGCGTCGCCGTGGTGCTGTCCGGCGGCAACGCGGATGCGGCCCTGATCGGCCGCGCGCTCCAGGGCGGAGCGACGCGGCCGAACTAGGCAGCGGGGACCGCTACTTCGTCGCGGTCGTGTACCAGAGCTTGAAGGAGTGGGTCTTGAAGTCCTTCAGCTGCTTGTTGATGGCGATGTTCCGAACCGCCTGGAACATGTAGACCATGCCGGACTCTTCCATGTGCCGGAGCTGGATCTCGCGGTACATAGCGATGCGCTTGGCCGGGTCCGGCTCCATCCGCGACTTGATCCACATGTCGTCGAACCACTCGCTCTTCCAGGCGGCGTTCCAGCTCGGGAACATGTTCTGCTTGGCCTCGAGCCGGTTGTCCGGGTTGAAGCCGTGGCGCGAGACCATGGCGTCGGCATCCGGATAGCCCGTCGACCAGACGCTGGAGGAGATCTGGTACTCACGCGAGCGCACCTTGGTCAGGCGCGCCGCGCTCGCCATCTGGTTCAGCTGCAGGTCGATGCCGATCTTCGCCGCGTTCGCCTGCACGTGCTGGGCGATGTCGGGGAACGGGAAGGTGGTGGCGACGATCAGCTCCTTCTTGAAGCCGTTCGGGAAGCCCGCCTCGGTCATCAGCTGCTTCGCCTTCACCAGGTCGAGCTTGTAGGGCAGCCCCTCCTCGCGCGA
>CAXNIC010000323.1:0-5963 GCA_964201945.1 Alphaproteobacteria bacterium | reverse complement strand
TAGCCGATGGCAAGGAAGAGGGCGGTCATCGCCGCCATGAGCATGAAAGTGCGAGCGTTCATTTCATCCACGGTTGGTCCGAAGGGACACTTCGGGAAAATGGTCCGCCGGGGGCCTTCCTTCAAGGCTTGGCGGGGCGCGGCGGCGGCCATATAAGACAGCTATGTCCAGTCCTTCCAAGACCTTCCGGGAGATGCGGCCGATTCCGCCGGGGCCGAAGCCCGGACGGGCGGAGCCGCCGTCGCCGCCGAAGTCCGAGGGCAAGCCGGCGCAGCCGGACGAGATCGGCGGTCCGACCGGGCTGGAGCCGACCCGCTACGGCGACTGGGAGCGTGGCGGCCGCTGCACGGATTTTTGAACCGCCGGGCGGATGATTCGCGTGGCGGTTGCGTTAGAGTTGCCAAGCGCTTCGTCCTGCGATCGTTTCTGAAAGGGAGTGGGCCAATGGCCAAACCCGGAGTCTGGGTGATGGGCGCCGCGTGGTCGGCGCTGGCCGCGGCGAGTGCCTTTGCCGCCAGCGAGCTCGTGGTCCAGCAGAAGGACCTCGCCTTCATTCCCGAGAAGGCTCAGATCCAGGTCGGCGACACCCTCGTCTTCACCAACGAGGACAACTACGGTCACAACATGCACTCGACCTCGTCGGGCTCTGAGTTCGACCTCGGCCGCCAGGCGCCGGGCACGCGTGTGCCCTATACCTTCCGCCGCGCCGGGTCCTTCGAAGTGTATTGCCGCATCCATCCAAAGATGCGGCTCGAGGTCGTCGTTAAGTAAGCGGGAGAGCGGGCGCCGGTGTCGATCAAGCTCAAGCTCGTCGGCGCTCTACTTCTGGCCGCGCTCGCCGCCGCCCTCCTCGGCTCGTCCGCACTCCTCACCACCTCCTCGATGGGCGACCTCGCGGTCACCCTCTACGACCGGCCGCTGCAGGCGATCAACTACGCCCGCTCGGCCCAGACCGCCTTCGCCATCCTGGAGCTGGCCGATCGCGATTCCGGCGACGACGTCAGCAGCGAGGAGATGGCTCGCTTCGTCGCCCGCGCGAAGGACCTCGATGACGATCTCCGCGTCGTCGAGCAGCGCGGCATCTCCGAGGCGATCCGGCCGGTGGTGGCCGAGACCAAGGAGTTGATCCAGGTCTGGCGGCGGGCGGCGATCGATGCCCGCATCGGCGGCACCGCGCAGCAGGGCATCCCCATGCGCGGCATGACCCAGCCGACCGGTGCTTCGCGCGACGCGCTCGCGCTCGAGATCCGGAAGAAGCTGGAGACCCTGACCCAGCTTGCCGCCGACGACGGCTACCAGTTCCGCGAGGAGGCGATCGAGCTGATCGAGCAGGCGAAGCGCCAGACCCTGATCGTCATCGCGGTCGCGATCGTGCTCTGCATCGTCGTGGCCTTGCTGCTTTCCCGCAACATCGTCGGCCCGGTCAACGCCATGGCCCGCGCGATGGTCAGGCTCGCCGGCGGCTCTCTCGACGAGCCGGTGCCGCATCTCGGCCGCCGCGACGAGATCGGCGGCATGGCCTCGGCGCTGCAGGTGTTCAAGCAGGCGGTGCTCGAGGTCAGCGACGCCAAGGACAGGGCGGAGGCGGCGACCCGCGCCAAGTCCGAGTTCCTGGCGATGATGAGCCACGAGATCCGGACGCCGATGAACGGCATCCTCGGCATGACCCGCCTGCTGCTGGGCTCCACGCTGGACCGCGGTCAGCGCGGCCACGCGCAGATCGTGCTCGATTCAGGCCAGGCGCTGCTGACCATCCTCAACGACATCCTGGACTACTCGAAGCTCGAGGCCGGCAAGCTCGACGTCGAATCCGTCGACTTCGACCTGAAGCGCGTCGCCGAAGGCGTGTCAGCGCTGCTGGCATCGCGGGCGGGAGAGAAGGGGATCGGCTTCGAGACCTCGGTCGACCCGTCGCTTCCGCCCTATCTCCAGGGGGACCCCGGCCGCCTCCGCCAGGTGCTGCTGAACCTGATGGGCAACGCCATCAAGTTCACCGAGAGAGGCCAGGTCGCGCTCCGCATCCGCCGGATCGATGCGCCGGAGGGCAAGGTCGGGCTCCGCTTCGAGGTGGTCGATACCGGCATCGGCCTGACCGAGGACGCCAAGGCCAAGCTCTTCGGCAGCTTCACCCAGGCGGACTCCTCGATCTCGCGGCGCGTCGGCGGCACGGGGCTCGGCCTTGCCATCTCCAAACGGCTGGTGGCGCTGATGGGCGGCGAGATCGGCGTCGACAGCGAGGTCGGCAAGGGCTCAACCTTCTGGGTCGAGATCGCGCTGACGCCGGGCGAGAAGCCGAAGGAGGAGAGCCAGGCGACCGCCGCCGCCGGGCGGCTCCGGCCGCTCAGGATCCTGCTGGCCGAGGACAACAAGGTGAACCAGATGGTCGCGACCGGGCTGCTCAAGCCGGCCGGCCACGAGGTCGACGTGGTGGAGACCGGCGCCGATGCGGTCACGGCCATCGACTGGGGCAGGACCACCTACGACCTCGTGCTGATGGACATGCACATGCCGGTGATGGACGGGATCGAGGCGACCCGCCGCATCCGGGCCCTGCCGGCGCCGAAGAACGCCGTTCCGATCATCGCCGCGACCGCCGGTGCCATGGCGGGCGAGATCCAGCGCTGCCTCGATGCCGGCATGAACGACTATGTCGGGAAGCCGATCAATCCCGATCAGCTGATCCAGGTGATCCTCCGGGTCCTAGGCCCCAGTGCCGCGGCCTCGGTCGGCGGCGACGCTTCGGCTCCGGAGCTTGCGATCGACGTCGGCGCGCGACTGGCCGAAGGCGACGAGACGCTGGACGAGGCGGTGCTGTCGACGCTGGAAGAGCAGCTCGGCCGCGAGATGGTGGTGGAGCTGGTCGAGGAGTACCGGACCAGCGCGATCGATCTCGCCCGGCGCATCGACGCCGCGCGTGCCGCGGGGAACCTGGACGAGCTCGGCGACGCCGCGCATACGCTGAAGAGCTCGTCGGGAAGCCTCGGCCTGAAGCGGCTCTACCGCCAGGCGTTCGCGGTCGAGGAGTCGGCCCGCGAAGGGCGCGCGGACGCGGCGGCGGAGGCCGGCGCCATCGGCGACATGGTCACCGACGGGCTTGCCCGCCTGGATGCGCGCTATTCGGCGACTGCCGGCGCGTGATAAGGAGGGGCCATGCTCGGCGCCATCGATCCCCGCTTCGCCAAGCTCACCGTCCTCCTGGTCGAGGACGACGGCTTCGCCCTCAAGCTTGCCCAGAGCGTCCTCAAGAATCTTGGCGTCGGCCACGTTATCCTCGCCCGTGACGGCGCCGAGGCGATCAAGGTCCTGGATTCGAAGGCGACCAAGGCGGATCTGATCATTTCCGACTGGAACATGCCGAACGTGACCGGCCTCGACCTGCTTCGTCATGTCCGGAAGACCTGGGCGAACATGCCGTTCATCATGCTGACTGGACGGGCGACCGAGGACTTCGTGGTGGCGGCCAAGGACCACGGCGTCAACGGCTACGTCATCAAGCCGTTCTCGCCCGACCAGCTCATGAAGAAGATCCAGTCGGTCTTCAATATGAGCATGAAGACGCCGGACGCCTGAGACGCGAGACCGGCGATGCCCGATCTCAACATCCTGTTCATCACCGGCGACCAGTGGCGCCACGACGCGCTCTCGGCCCTGGGCCATCCGGTGGTCGAGACGCCAAACCTGGACGCGCTCGCCGCTGACGGCGTGCTGTTCAAGCGCCACTTCACCAATGCGAGTCCCTGCGGCCCCAGCCGCTCGTCGCTGCACACCGGCCTCTATCTGATGACGCATCGCTCGGGCCGGAACGGCACGCCGCTGGATGCGCGCTTCACCAACTGGGCTAAGGAGCTCCGGAAGGCGGGATACGATCCTGGCCTCATCGGCTACACCGACATCTCCCCCGATCCGCGCGCACATGCCGCTGGCGATCCGGCCCTCAAGACCTATGAGGGCGTGCTGCCGGGTCTGGATCCCTACCATGTCATGGCGAGCGACCGGGCGACCTGGCTCTCTCACCTGCGGCGCAAGGGCTATGACGTGCCTGCGGTGGCGCCCGAGCAGCTCTACACGCCGCAGGTCGACGACCCGGCGATGGCAAAGTCGCGCGGACCGACCTACCCGCCCGGCGCCTTCAAGGCCGAGGACAGCGACACCGCCTTCACCACCGATGTGGCGCTCGACTACATCGCGGAGCGGTCGGACCGGGCCTGGTGCCTGCATCTCTCGCATCTCCGCCCGCATCCGCCGCTGATCGCGCCCGATCCCTGGCACGACCTCTACAAGCCCGACCGTATGCCGGGCTCGAAGCGCCAGGCGAATGTGGACGCGGAGGCCGGGACCCATCCCTGGCTCGCTCTGCACCTCAAGGGAAAGCTCGGCCTCGGTTCGATGCCCGAGCACCACCAGGCCCAGGCCAAGGCCACGTATTTCGGGCTGATCGCCGAGATGGACCATCACCTGGGCCGGCTGATCGGCTACCTGAAGCGGAGCGGGCAATACGACCGCACGCTGATCGTCTTCACCGCCGATCACGGCGAGATGCTGGGCGACCACTGGTTCACCGGCAAGGACGGGTTCTTCGATCTTGCCTTCCGCGTGCCGATGATCGTGAAGCCGCCTAAGGGCGGCGCCCGCGGCGCGGTGGTGGACGCGTTCACCGAGCATGTCGACGTGCTGCCGACGCTCTGCGACTTCGTCGGGCTCGAGGCGCCGGACCAGGCCGACGGCGTCTCGCTCCGCCCGTTCCTTGAGGGCAAGCTGCCGGCCTCCTGGCGGCGGGCGGTGCATTTCGAATACGACTTCCGCGACGTGGTCGACGGCGCCCCGGAGACGGCGCTCGGGCTTCGCCTGGACGAATGCTGCCTCGCCGTCTGGCGGGGCGAGCGCTTCAAATATGTGCACTTCGCCGGCCTGGCCCCGCTGCTCTTCGACCTGCAGGCGGATCCCCACGAGCTGCGGAATCTGGCCGGCGACCCGGCCTACCAGGGCGCCATGCTGGAAGCCGCCCAGGGGCTGCTTTCCCATCGCCTGGTCCATGCGGAACGCACGCTGAGCGCCATCCAGCTCACCGGGGACGGTCCGATCCGCCGCCGCGGCCGGTGAGCGCACCCGGTCGAAGTCTTTGGAAATATTGCGATTTGTTGAGATTGGCGAAGCTTGACAGGGGTGGGGTCGGCTTATATGGTCGCGCCGTTTTCGGCGGCTTTCCGCCGGAACGACGGGGGTATTCCGTGATCGGCGATGGCGACTGAACCGCCCCCTCCGAATCTCGACGACCTTGAGCGGCGTCTGAAGAAGGCGCGGCCGGAGGTGGTGGAGGGCGGGGCGGACGCTGCCGATCGGCCGCGGGCGATGGGCTTGGCCTTTCGTGTGTCGGTCGAGCTGGTCTCGGCGCTTGCGGTCGGTGTCGGCCTCGGCTGGGCCCTCGATCGCTGGCTCGGTACCGGCCCCTGGGGGATGGTGGTCATGTTCTTCTTCGGCGCCGCCGCCGGGATGCTGAACGTGTACCGGTCGGTGCAAGGGTTGGGTCTGGGTGGTCGGCCGATACGGCCGGCGGATCCGGACGGACGTTAAGGAAGAGAGCTGAGGGACACGTGGCTGAGAAGGCGATCGATCCGCTCCACCAGTTCGAGATCGTCAGGCTGATTCCGGCGAAGATCGGCAGCCTCGACGTCTCCTTCACCAATGCGTCGCTGTGGATGGTCCTCGCCGTCGCCGCCGTCACCATCTTCCTGGTCGGCGGCATGCGCCGTCAGGCGCTCGTTCCCGGCCGCTGGCAGTCGATGGCCGAGATCTCCTACGAATTCATCGCCGGCATGATCCAGGACAACGTCGGGTCCAAGGGCCGCGAGTTCTTCCCGTTCATCTTCACGCTCTTCATGTTCATCCTGTTCGGCAACATGATGGGCATGGTCCCCTACAGCTTCACCTTCACCAGCCACATCATCGTCACCTTCGCCATGGCC
>CAXNIC010000322.1:0-5969 GCA_964201945.1 Alphaproteobacteria bacterium | reverse complement strand
CCCCGCCTCCTGAAGGAACCGGACATGAGCGACCCCACCGTCTTCACGCGCATCCGCCAGGACATCAAGGACAACGACGTCGTCCTCTACATGAAGGGCACGCCGGTGTTCCCGCAATGCGGCTTCTCCGCCGCCGTCGTCCAGGTGCTCACCACCCTCGGCGTCAAGTTCAAGGGCATCAACGTGCTCACCGACCCCGAGCTCCGCGACGGCGTCAAGCAGTTCGCCAGCTGGCCGACCATCCCCCAGCTCTACGTCAAGGGCGAGTTCGTCGGCGGCTGCGACATCGTTCGCGAGATGGCCGAGACCGGCGAGCTCCAGGGCCTGCTCAAGGACAAGGGCATCCAGGCCGCCGCCGCCGCGGCGGAGTAACCTTACGAGAGGGCGCGCGGCGCGCGCCCTCGGTCCGTCACCCGATATTCTTCCGAAAGAGCTCCAGCGTGCGCTCGCGCGCGATCCTGGCCGAGGTCGGCTCCCAGCTGCCGCGCTCGTCGCAGTTGAAGCCGTGGTCGGCCGGGTAGATGTGGATGGCCACGTCGGGCCGGGCCTTCCGGATGATCTCGACGTCGGTCAGCGGGATGCCTTTGTCGCGCTCGCCGAAATGCAGCATGGTCGGGCAGCCGGGCTTCTCGTCCTTGTGCGGCACGATGGCGCCGCCGTAGTAGCCGACTGCCGCGTTCACGCCGAGGCGTGTTGCGCAGACGAAGGCGAGCGAGCCGCCCCAGCAGTACCCGACAGCCCCGACCTTGCCGGCCGATCTGGCCACGTCGACCGCGGCCTTGAGGTCGAGCAGCACGTCGTCGAGCTTCAGCGTCTGGCGGAGGTCGCGGCCCGCCGGGATGTCGGCCGGGCCGTAGCCGAGCTCGACGCCGCGCTTGGTGCGGTCGAAGAGGGCCGGCGTCACGCACATGTAGCCGTCGGCGGCGAAGCCGTCCGCCACCTTCCGCATGTGCTGGTTGACCCCGAAGATCTCCTGGATGACCACGAGGCCGCCCCGGGCCATACCCTTGGGCTGCGCCACATAGGCATCGAAGCTGTGCCCGTCCGACGCCGTGAGCTTGATCGTTTCCGCCATGCCGATCTCCTGAATTTCGACGGACTATAGCCGAGGGTCGGCGGGGCGGGGGAGCGCTACTCCGCCGGCACCACGTGGATTTGGATACGAGCTCCGGTCGCCTCGGCGAACCGCGTCAGGGTCCGCGACGAGGGCAATCCTCGACCCGCCTCAAGACGGGCAATGGTGGACTGAGAGGTGCCCATGCGCCGGGCCAATTCGGCTTGCGACAGGCCGGCGCGCCGCCGCGCCTCTGCCAGCTGGAAGGCGAGCTCCATTTCCGGGCCGATGCGTTCATACTCCTGGCGAAATGCCGGGTCGGCCTTCCAGCGGTCGCTCAGCCGCTTGAATGGAATCCCTTTCACCGGACGGTCTTCGCCCGCGCGAGCGCCAGCTCGATGACTCGGCGCGGCGTCTTCTCGGTCTTCTTTATGAAGGCGAGGACGATGACGATTCTTCGCCCGACCGTCGTCACGTACAGCGCGCGACCGATGACCTGCCGCCCGTGAGGCCGCATCTCCCATAGCTTGCCCTCCAGGTGCTTCACATGCGGCTCGCCGAGCCGCTCCAGCCCTACCGCCTCGATCTTCTCGACGATCCGCGCGAGGCTCGCACGAACGTCGCCAGGCAACGCGTCGATCTCGGAGGCGACTGTCGTATCGAGAATTTCGACGCGCCAGGACATGAGTCATAATCTCAAAAAAGAGATGGCCCTGCAACCTTGCTCATCGCCTCTGGGCGATGAAGACGCCGGCGAGGATGGCGACGGCGGAGATGACGAGGGGGATCGTCAGCGGCTCGCCCAGCAGGATGAGGGCGGAGGCGACGCCGACCGGCGTCTGGAAGAACTGCATGAGGCCGACACGCCCGATGCCGCCGACGCCGAGCGACCAGTACCAGGCGACGTAGGCGATAAGGCTGGACCCCAGCGCCAGCTGCAGCAGCGCGAGCCAGGGCACGAGCGGGATCTCTCGGAGCGTATCGACGGTGGTGAGGAAGGGAAGCGTCGGCGCCAGCACCAGGCTGGCGATGGCGACCGACCACAGCGTCGCCGGCAGCGCCTTGTATCCCGATTGCTGCAACCGACCGCCGGCGACGTAGCCGGCCGAAGCGATGAAGCCCGCAACGAGGATGACGGCGTCGCCGAGAAGCGTGGCCTCGCCGCTCTCCGCCGACCGGCCGGAGATGAGCGCGATCTCGCCCGAAAGCGCCACCGCCGATCCCAGCCACCAGGCACGCGGCGGCAGGCGGCGCTCGACCACGGCGGCGACGAGGCCGGTGAAGATCGGCTGGGCCGCCAGGATCAGCGCGCCATGGGAGGCGGAGGTCAGGCGCTGGCCGACCGTGAACATCAGCGGAAAGACGATCATCCCGCAGAGGCACGAGATGGCGAGGAGCAGCAGCAGCGGCCGCGTCTTCGGTGGTGCCAGCCTGAGCAGCAGGATCGCCGGCCAGGCGATCGCGCCGGCGAGGCTCATGCGGAGAATGCCGACGAGCAGCGGATCGGCGGCGGTGACCGCCACCTTGGTCGCGACCGGCGTCAGCCCCCAGATCGCCACCGCGAAGCCGGCGACGATCAGGGGGACGGCGGACGTGGAAGCGGGAGTGGAGGGCGTGGCTATGACAGCATCCCGATCCAGCGCCCCGGCGGGACGCCATAGGTCTTCTTGAAATGCCGGGTCATGTGCGCCTGGTCGGCGAAGCCGCTCTCGGCTGCGGCGGTCGCGAGCGCTGCGCCGGATTGGATCAGCCGCCTGGCGCGGTCGAGGCGGCGCATGACGACATAGCGATGCGGGCTGGTGCCGAGGCCGGCACAGAAGTGGCGGGCGAGAGCGAAGCGGGACAGGCCGGTGACGCGCTCGAGCCTGGTCGAGGCCACGGGCGCCAGGAGATGCGCATCGAGATACTCGCGTGCGATCTTCACCGCCCGCAGGTCGAAGGCTCGGGTGCCCACCGGGCGCGCCGATGGATCATGCGCCGCCAGGGCTTCGGCGAGCTGCGCCAGGATCTGGTCGAGCTGCAGGTCGTCGAGCGGGATGTCGCTGTCCTCGACCGCCGACAGGATCGCTTCGTGCAGCCGCGCATCGCTGGTCACTGCGCCACGCACGAAGGGCAGCGGCCCCTGCGGCGCCCCCAGCGCGTCCTGGATCAGCCGCGGCTCGATGTAGAGGATGCGATAGCGGAATCCCGTCTCGGTGCCGGCATGGCCGTCATGCAGCTCGTCCGGATGAAGGACGAAAGCCTGGCCGGGCAGACTGTGCGCTTCCATGCCGCGGTATCCGAACGACTGGACGCCTGCGTCCGTGATGCCGATCGCGTAGGTATCGTGGCGATGGGCCTCGAAGGCATGGCTGGCGAAGCTCGCTTCCAGGCGCTCGAATCCCGGGCGCGAGGTGCCGATCCGGATCCAGTCGCGCATCTCCGGTGCGCACGAACGTTCAAGACCCGTCCTCGGCTTGCGCTTCATCATCGAGCCCATGCCTACCGATATCAAAACCTCGACGACGCGGCGAGGTCCCCCATGGCGATGACCGTCGACCTTCCGGGCTTCGTGCTCGCGGGGTTCGCGCTCACCGGCAGTCCCGGGCCGGCGGTGCTGAGCCTGGCGGCGGCGGGGGCTGCGTTCGGCGTCCGCCGCAGCTTGGCCCTGGTGGCGGGCATCATCTCCGGCGTGCTGGCGGTGCTGCTGGTTACCGCGGCGGGCCTCACCGGATTGATCCTGGCGCAGCCGGTCATCGGGCCGGCGGTGAGGCTGCTCGCGGTCGGCTACATGGTCTATCTCGCCTGGGCCATCGCCACCGCGCCGCCGCTCGGCAGCGACATGGGCGGCGAGCGCCGGCCGTCCTTCCTCGCCGGTGTCTTCCTCGGCGTCGGCAACCCCAAGGCCTATGCGGCGATGGCGGCCCTGTTCTCAGGCTTCGCCCTCTCGGTCGAGCGGCCGGAGCTGGACGTGGCGCTGAAGGCGCTGGTGCTGACCCTGATCATGGCGATCGGGAATCTTGCCTGGCTGCTGCTGGGCTCGGCGCTCACCCGCTTCTTCCGCGACCCGGCGATGAGCCGAGGGACCAACGTCGCCTTCGCGATCCTGCTTCTCGCGTCGGTCGCCTTCGCGTTCTGGCCCTGAGGCTCAGACGTTGAAGCGGAAGTGCAGGATGTCGCCGTCCTTCACCAGGTAGTCGGCGCCTTCGACCCGCATCTTGCCGGCATCCTTGGCGCCCTGCTCGCCGCCGCAGGCGACGAAGTCGTCATAGGCGATGGTCTCCGAGCGGATGAAGCCACGCTCGAAATCGGTATGGATGACGCCGGCCGATTCCGGTGCCTTGGCGCCGTTGCGGACGGTCCAGGCATGGGTCTCCTTCGGGCCGACGGTGAAGAACGTCACCAGGTCCAAGAGGCCGTAGCCGGCGCGGATGACGCGGGCGAGACCGGTTTCCTCGAGGCCGAGATCGGCCAGGAACACCTTCCGCTCTTCCGGATCGGAGAGCTGCGCCACCTCGGCCTCGATCGCGGCCGAGATGACGACGAAGGCCGCGCCTTCCGCCTTCGCCCTGGCGGCGACCTTGGCTGAGACGGAGTTGCCGTTCGCCGCCGCTCCTTCCTCGACATTGGCGACATAGAGCACGGGCTTGGACGTGATGAGCTGGAGTCCCTTCAGGATCTTCCGCTCCTCGGCCGAGACCTTGATCGTTCGCGCCGGCTTGCCGGCACGAAGGGCCTCCAGCGCGCGCTCGGAGACGACCAGACGCTCCTTCGCGTCCTTCTCGCCGCCACGGGCCTTCTTCTGGTCGGCGTTGACCCGGCGCTCGAGCGAGTCGAGGTCGGAGAGCATCAGCTCGGTCTCGACCGTCTCGGCGTCGCGCAGCGGATCGATCGAGCCTTCGACATGGGTGATGTCGGTGGACTCGAAGCAGCGCAGCACATGGACGATGGCATCGACCTCGCGGATGTTGCCGAGGAACTGGTTGCCCAGGCCCTCGCCCTTGGAAGCGCCGCGCACCAATCCTGCGATGTCGACGAACTCGAGCACGGTCGGCACGATCTTCTGCGACTTCGCCAGCGTCGACAGCACGTCGAGGCGCGGATCGGGCACCGGCACGCGCCCGACATTGGGCTCGATCGTGCAGAACGGATAGTTGGCCGCGGCGGCGGCGGCCGTCTCCGTCAGCGCGTTGAAGAGCGTCGACTTGCCGACGTTCGGCAGGCCGACGATGCCGCAATTGAAGCCCATGTCAGGTCTCTGGCTCGGTCTTAAGGGGTGGGGAGGGCCGCGGCGGCTTCGGCCGGGGCGGGAAGAGAGCGGTGGCGCAGCGGTTCATGAACTCGCCGTCGCGGCCTTCGATCAGCAGCGGGGCTTCGGTCGCGACGGTGTCCAGAAGCTTGTCCAGCCATTCGCGGTCGGCCTTGATGAAGTCGTTCAGCACCCAGGCATGGACCAGGTCCCGGTGCCCGGGATGGCCGACGCCGAGGCGGACGCGCCAGAAGTCGGGCTCGATCGATGCGGCGATCGAGCGGATGCCGTTGTGGCCGCCCGAGCCGCCGTCGCGCTTCACCCGGACACGGCCGGGAGCGAGGTCGATCTCGTCATAGAAGACGACCACCTGGGCGGATGGGATCTTGAAGAAGCGCTGGGCCTCGCCGACGGATTCGCCGGACAGGTTCATGTAGGTCAGCGGCTTCAACAGCAGCACCTTCTCGCCGGCCACGGTTCCGTCGGACGCGAGCCCGCGAAAGCGCGACCGCCACGGCTGGAAGCCGTGGCGGTCGTGGATTCGGTCCGCCGCCATGAAGCCGATGTTGTGGCGGTTGCCGGCGTCTCCCGGCCTGGGATTGCCCAGGCCGGCGAAGAGCCACATGACGGCGGGTCTTTACTTCTTCTCGGGCTTCTTGTCGCCGCCAGCAGGCGCGGCACCGGCGG
>CAXNIC010000321.1:0-5972 GCA_964201945.1 Alphaproteobacteria bacterium | reverse complement strand
GCGTCACCGCCCAGAACCACGCGATCGGCGCGGGTCTTGGCCAGTACCAGGGGTGCGGCGTCACGGCGCGCGCCGAAAGAGCGTCAGCGTGGTCCACCGGCCCCTGGAATAGTTGAAGCCGGCGAGGGTGTCGAGCACCGCGGCCCGGGTCCCGGCCGCCGCCAGGGCGGCGTGGAAGGCCGGCAGCTCCTCCCGGCCGATCAGCGCGACCCGGCCGGGGGCCTCCGCGAGGAACCGTCCGGCAGCGCCCGAATCCATCAGATGGATGGCGGCACCGGTCGCGAACACCAGGCTGGGCTCGGCATATCCGGAAGATGCAATGGCCGCGGCCGTCGTCCCCGGCGCCTCGCGCGCGATCGCGGCTGCCGCCTCGCGGCCGAGCCAGACCGCGTCCAGGCGCGGCAGGACCTGGCCGAAGCTGCCGGTGAGGACGCCCCAGGCGGTCACCGCCGAGATCGCTGCCGCGGCCAGCCAGCGCCGGCGGAACGCGGCGACGGAGGCAGCGAGCGTTGCGGCGAGCGCGGCGAGAGTGAGGGCGAGCGCGGCCGGATCCAGGCGACGGTCGAGCGCATAGCCGATGACAGTCGGCGCCGCCGCGAGCGCAAGGCTGCCGAGGAGCCAGGGCAGGGCGGCGAGCCACGGCCAGCGTCGGTCGAGCACGGTCGGCTCGCCATCGGCGGCGCGGACCAGAAGGCGCGCCGAGAGAATCGCCAGCGCCGGGAACATGGGCAGCACGTAGTGCGGCAGCTTGGTCGGCACCGCCTCGAACAGGAGCCAGGCGGGAATCGCCCAGGCCAGAAGGGCCCGGGTCGGCGCGTCCAGGCGGTCGCTCCACGCCTCCTTCAACGCCGGCCACAGCACCAGCGACGCCGGCAGCAGCGTGACGCTGACCAGCGCCAGGTAGTAGCCCGGCGGCGCGCCGTGACTCTCCTGGCCGCCGATCAGCTTCGGCAGCAGGTCGTTGCGGACGGCGTCGGCGACGAAGCCGCCGTCGGTGGCGAGCTGGACCGCGATGAACCACGGGCTCGCGATCGCCAGCGCCAGCGGCACCCCGATCAGCGGGCGCAGCATCCTGAACCAGCGCCAGTCCTTGTCGGCGACCGAAAGGGTGATGACGGTCAGGAGCGAGACGAGCGGGATCACCGGTCCCTTGAGCAGGAGGGCCGCGCCTTGCGCCGTCCAGAATCCGAGGGCAAGGCCGAGGCGGACGAGCTCTCCCCGCCGCTGGCGGACATAGGCCAGCACCAGAGTCCCTTGAGCGGCGACGGCGACCGCGACAAGGGCGCCGTCGGTGGTCGCCTGCTGGCCCATCACCTGGGCCAGCAGGCTGGCGCCGAACAGGCCGCCGGCGGCGGCGGCGGTCATCGGATCGTAGAGGCGGCGGGCGATGCCCATGGTCAGCCCGACCGCCAGCAGGATGCCGAGGACGGAGGGTAGGCGGAACGCCCAGATCGCCTTCGCCTCGGGCGAGGTCAGCGTGACGGCGGCCGCCTGCAGCCAGTGGATGCCGACCGGCTTCTTGTTTCGCGCCTCGTCCTGGAAGCGGATGCGGACGAAATCCTTCGTCTCCAGCATCTGCTTGGTCGCCTGGGCGTAGCGGGCCTCGTCGCGGTCGATCGGCGGCAGGCGGATCGCGCCCGGCAGGAGCGAAGCGAGCGTGAGGGCGAGCACGAGAGCACGCGCCCAAGGCGAGGCGAGGAACGACAGCACCGGCGATCCGTTACGAGATTGAGAGGGCCCGACCAATCTGCCACGGCACCCCGCGCCATTGACAGCCGAAACGGCCGAAGGCTATGGCACTGGGATACCCGCCCGCCACACTCAAACGTCCCCGCATCGGGAGGAGTCACTCCATGAAGATCACGTTCTCCAAGCCGGGCCTCCCGGCCAAGGGGGCGCTCGTCGTCGGCGTCTATGAAGGCAAGAAGCTGACGGAGAGCGCATCCGAGCTCGACCGCAAGACCAAAGGCGCCGTCGCCCGCGCCATCGCCGGCAGCCGGTTCGCCGGCAAGTCCCGTCAGGTCCTCTCGATCCTGGCGCCGGCCGGCATCGATGCGAGCCGCATCGTGCTGCTCGGCCTCGGCAAGGCGAAGGGCGAGGCGAAGCCGGTCGACCTCGAGGCGCTGGGCGGCGTGCTGGTCGGCGAGCTCGGCGGGTCAGGCGTGCAGGAGGCCGCGATCGCGATCGACCTCGCGGGCGAGGAGGGCGGCATCGCCGCGGCGCACGTGGCGCTCGGCGCCAAGCTGCGCTCCTACCGCTTCGACAAGTACCGGACCAAGGAAAAGCCGGAAGACAAGCCGACGCTGCAGCGGATCTCCGTTCACGTCGAGGCCAGCCGCACGGCGCAGCGCAGCTATGCCGATCTCGAGCAGATCGCCGAAGCGGTGTTCTTCGCCCGCGACCTCGTTTCCGAGCCGGGCAACGTCCTCTACCCGAAGACGCTCGCCCAGCAGTGCAAGTCGCTGAGCGACTATGGCGTCAAGGTCGAGATCCTCGGCATCAAGGAGATGACCAAGCTCGGCATGGGGGCGCTGCTCGGCGTCGGCCAGGGCAGCGCGCGTGAAAGCCAGCTCGTGGTCATGCAGTGGAACGGCGATCCGAAGTCGAAGGAGAAGCCGGTTGCCTTCATCGGCAAGGGCGTGACCTTCGATACTGGCGGCATCTCGCTGAAGCCGGCGGCCGGCATGGAGGACATGAAGTGGGACATGGGCGGCTCCGCCGCCGTGATCGGGCTGATGCGGGCGGTGGCCGGCCGCAAGGCCAAGGCCAACGTCATCGGCATCGTGGGCTTGGTCGAGAACATGCCCGACGGCAACGCCCAGCGGCCGGGCGACGTGGTCAAGAGCATGTCCGGCCAGACCATCGAGGTCACCAATACCGACGCCGAAGGCCGCCTCGTGCTGGCCGATGCACTCTGGTACTGCCAGGACCGCTTCAAGCCGCGCTTCATGGTCGACCTCGCGACGCTGACCGGCGCCATCATCATCGCGCTCGGGCACGAGTTCGCCGGCGCCTTCGTCACCGACGACGAACTGGCCGACCGCCTGCTGGCCTCGGCCAAGGCGACGGGCGAGGGCTTGTGGCGGATGCCGCTGGCCGAGAGCTACGACCGCGGCATGGACTCCGACATCGCTGACATGAAGAACTCGGGCGCCCGCGACGGTGGTTCGTGCAAGGCGGCGATGTTCATGAAGCGCTTCACCAACGACGTACCGTGGGCGCATCTCGACATCGCCGGCATGGCGTGGTCGTCGAAGGACAAGCCGGTGACGCCGAAGGGTGCCACCGCCTACGGCGTCCGCCTGCTCGACCACATGGTGAAGGCCTACTACGAGAAGAAGTGAGCCGTCGGGTCGCCACGTGACCGAGGTCGGCTTCTATCACCTGACCACGCGGTCGCTCGACTGGGCGCTCGCCAAGCTGCTCGACCGCGCGCTGTCCTTGGGCAAGCGCGCGGTCGTCGTCGCCGGCTCGACCGAGCGGGTGGAGGCGCTGTCGGCGCAGCTCTGGACCTTCGATCCGAACTCCTTCCTGCCGCATGGAACGGCCAGGGACGGCGAGGCGGTGCATCAGCCGGTGTGGCTGACGCCGGAGGACGAGAATCCGAACGGCGCCCAGTTCGTCATGCTGATCGATGGCCGGGAGACAGCGAAGCTCGACGCCTTCGAGCGCTGCTTCGAGATCTTCGACGGTAGAGACCCCACCCAGGTCGAGCGCGCGCGCGAGCACTGGAAGGCCTACAAGGCGGCCGGCCACGAGGTGACCTACTGGCGACAGACCGACGCCGGCGGCTGGGAGAAGGGCGGCTGAGCCGCTAGGGCCAGCCTTGCGGCTCGCCGCGAAACGCCCGCGCGATGAAGTCGGCCGCCTTCGGCCATTTCGTATCCGGCGCCGCGGCACCTGCCTTCGGGCTGCTCGGCGGCAGATAATCGCCGTGTCCGTAGCCGCTGTCGTCCGGGATCTGCCACGGCGTGACCCGTGCCGGCGGCGGCATCGGCGGGCCGGCATGGCCGAGGGCCCGCTGAAAGGTGTCGTGACTGTCGTAGAGGAGATCGGCGATCGGGTCGCCGATCTGGAATGCGACCTTGAGCACCCAGTCCTTCCGCGAGGCCAGGTTCGAGATGGCCTCGGCGTTGCCTGCCGCGTCGGCATACGCGCCGGTCAGGCAATCGCGGTTGATGGCTGCGGCCGTGAGGCAGACCGAACGGGCGGGCCGGCCCAGGTTCTTGACCGCTTCGAGCACCAGGCGCGCACCGAGAGAGTGCGAGAAGAAGGAGAAGCTCTGGGCTGAGGCGAGATGGTTGCGGCAGAACCGGGCGAGGCGCCGGCCGCACTCCATCGCGTCGTCGCCTTCGAAGGGATAGTTGATGACCGGCAGCCAGAAGTCTCCGGGCCAGAGCACACCGAGAAAGACGTCCGACGAACCGAGGCCGAGATGCGGTTCGAGCCGTCCCAAGGACCGCATGCCCTCCTCGCGAGAAACGTTGAAGCCGTGAACGCCGAGAAGCACGTTGCGGCCCGCGACGCGCGCGCCGATCTCGCTCGTTCCGACGGAGCGCAGGGACGGCGTCGGACGCGTGCCGTCGCCCTCGAGGACCTCGCCGTCGATGGCGCTTCCGCCGACGCTGTCCGATCGGAAGGACAGATAGAGCGTCATCGCCGATCAGCGTCGGACGGACGAGATGGCACTGACGGCGGCGGCCAGCGACGATGTCAGGTCCTTGGCGATCGGCGCCAGCGGCGTTGCCATCAGGCCGACCAGGAAGGCCACCAGGACGTCCTGCGAGGAGAGGTAGCTGGCGACGGTCGCGCCCGGGACGCGCTCGAAGAACAGGATCCCGCCGCCGATGAGCGCAAGCCCGACCGCGACGGCGGCCGCCACGAGCTTGGCTCCGGTCCTGTACTGCTGGTCGGCGCGCTCGTAGCCGGCATCGAGAGTGGCGCTGACGACCGTGTCGAACCGGCCAAGCACGGTGAGCTCCGGCGGCGTCAACGGCTTGCCCTTCGCGATGTTCACGGCGAGGGCCTTGAACGTGGGGGGATCGATACCCGTCGCGCGGGCGAGGGCGTCCGCGCTGGCCGGCGTCACGCCGAGGCGGATGAGCGACTTCGCCGCCGCCTTCTGATCGGCCTTGGCGACCCCGTTCAGCCAATTGGCCTCGAGCGTTGCGAGCACCTCTTTTCTGGTGAACGCCGCGCCCGCCCCGCCCGTGATCAACGGCGCGACGGCCGTTGCGATGGATCGGAACCCGAGATTGGAGACGCCACCGCGAAGCGCCTTGCTGGCATCGACCAATCCGTAGGCGGCGGTTCCCAGCGCCGCCGCCGCGGCGAGAAATGAGCCGATCGACTCCTGAATCACGTTCCCCCCTTTCGTCCCACCTCCGGTACCCTGGCCGGCCTCGAACAATACCGCAAAAAGGGTACGAACCACAGATATGCAACCAACATTGCATTCGCTCCGACGGCGGCGCTAGCCCGATGGACTGGACCTTCGCCTTCGCCGCCGTGGTGACGCTCGTCTGCGCCGTCGTCCGGGGATATTCCGGCTTCGGCATGGGACTGATGATCACGCCCTTGCTGTCGCTGGTGCTGCCGCCGCTGGAGGCGGTGGTGATCGTGCTGATCTTCGGCGTGACCGTGGCGCTCCGGCAGTTGCCGGGCCTCTGGGCGCATATCGACTGGCGCGGGCTCCGCCTCCTGCTGCCGGTGGCGATCCTGACCACGCCGATCGGCACCTGGGTGCTGGGGCTGGCCTCGCCGGGCGCGCTCCGCCTCGGGCTCTCGCTCACTGTGCTGGCCGTGGCCGCGCTGTTCCTCATTGGGTTCCGCCTCACCGGCACGCCCGGGCGCGGGACCATCGTCGCGACCGGCGCGCTGGCCGGCATCATGAACGGCATCGCGGCGCTGTCCGGCCCGCCGCTGGTGTTCCTCTATCTCACCCGCACCGACAGCCTCTCGGTCGGGCGCGC